>DASXVR010000115.1:0-22422 GCA_036504175.1 Actinotalea sp.
GAGATCGTGACGATGGTCTGCTCCGGGTCGCCCACGAGGACCGAGCCCTCCGGGAGGACCAGGTCGGAGCCGTGGATCTGGGTGCCGGCCTCGAGGCCCTGGACGTCGACCTCGACGAACTGGGGCAGGTGCGTGGCCTCCGCCTCGAGCGTCACGGCCTGGGTCTCGACGACGTGGATGGTGCCGGGCGCGGACTCGCCGACGACGTGGATGTTGACCTCGACGTTGATCTTCTCGCCGCGGCGCACGACCAGGAGGTCGATGTGCTCGATCACGTTCTTGACCGGGTCGCGCTGGATGTCCTTGGCGACCGCGAGCTGGACCTTGCCGTCGAGGTCGATCGAGAACAGGGCGTTGGCCTGCTTGAGGGCGAGGGTCGTCTCGTGGCCCGGCAGGGCGATGTGGACGACGGCGCCGCCGTGGCCGTAGAGGACGGCGGGGATCTGGTTGGCGCGGCGGGTGCGGCGGGCAGCGCCCTTGCCGAACTCCGTACGGGCGACTGCGGCGAGCTTGACCTCGGACACGGGGAACTCCTGACGGTGACGGGGCGGGCTTGGCGGCCAGCGGGGCAGGTGTGCAGGCCGGCGGGCCCGCTCAGGTCGGTGATCGGTGCAACGGTGGGGCGGCGGCCTCAGCGCGGGACACAGGACGGACGCGCACGCACGACCGCCGCGTCAATCACGGAGTCGAGGCGTGTGCACTCACCACACGGCCGTCCGACGTCCCTCGCCGAGGCAACCCCGGGAGTCTACCCGCTCGTGGCCCTGGGACCGAACCCGTCAGACGGCGCCGTCGAACAGCGAGGTCACCGAGCCGTCGTCGAACACCTCGCGGATGGCGCGCGCCAGCAGGCTCGCGATGGACAGGACGGTGAGCTTGTCGAACCTGTTGTCCTCGGGGATCGGCAGGGTGTCCGTCACGACGATCTCGCGGGCGCCGCACTCGGACAACCGCTGGGCCGCCGGGTCCGACAGCACGCCGTGGGTCGCGGCGACGATGACGTCCTTGGCCCCCGCAGCCAGCAGCACGCGCACGGCCTCGGCGATCGTGCCGCCGGTGTCGATGAGGTCGTCGACCAGCACGCAGGTGCGGCCCTCGACCTCACCCACCACCCGGTTGGCGACGGCGCGGTTCGGGGAGTTGATGTCGCGCGTCTTGTGCACGAAGGCGAGCGGGCAGCCGCCGAGCTTGGCCGACCACTGCTCGGCCACGCGGATGCGTCCGGCGTCGGGTGAGACGACGGCGACGTTCATCGGGTCCACGCGCGTCCGGACGTACTCAACGAGGAGCGGCATGGCCCACAGGTGGTCCACCGGCCCGTCGAAGAAGCCCTGCGTCTGGGCGGCGTGGAGGTCGACGCTCATCAGGCGGTCGGCGCCCGCGGTCTTGAACAGGTCCGCCATGAGGCGGGCGGAGATGGGCTCCCGCCCGCGGTGCTTCTTGTCCTGCCGGGCGTAGCCGTAGAACGGCAGCACCACGGTGATGGTCTTGGCGGACGCACGCTTCATGGCGTCGACCATGATCAGCTGCTCCATGATCCACTGGTTGATCGGCGCGGTGTGGCTCTGCAGGACGAAGGCGTCCGCGCCACGCACGCTCGCACCGAAGCGGACGTAGATCTCGCCGTTGGCGAAGTCGTACGCCGTCGTCGGGACGAGGTCGACGCCCAGCGCGGCGGCGACGTCGTCGGCCAGCTCGGGGTGCGCCCGGCCGGAGGCCAGGACGAGTCGGCGATCACCGTCGAGGGAGTGGCTCCCGGTCATGTGTCAGTGTCCTTCGTGGGTCGACGGTTGAGCCTGGCCGTTCGTCTGCAGTGGTTCGTCGGTGCCGGGTCCCGCGGCTGCGCGAGCACGCTCGGCCCGCGCCTGCGGGGAGAGCGGGCCCGAGCCCTCGTCGGCGCCCAGCGCCTTGGCGGCGGCCTCCGCGGACGCGGTGCCGGCCCGGCGGCGGAGCACCCAGCCGTCGATGGTCCGCTGGGCAGCGGTGTTGATGCCCAGGGCACCCGGACCGACGTCCTCACGGATGACCGACCCGGCGCCGGTGTACGCGCCGTCGCCGATGGTGATGGGGGCGACCAGGGCGTTGTCCGAGCCGACCCGGACGTGGGAGCCGATCGTCGTGCGGTGCTTGTGGACCCCGTCGTAGTTGACGAAGATCGTCGCCGCGCCGATGTTGGTGTGCTCGCCGATGGTGGCGTCCCCCACGTAGGACAGGTGCGGGACCTTGGAGTGCGCGCCGATGGTGGCGTTCTTGGTCTCGACGAAGGCACCGATCTTGCCCTTCGCGCCGAGCACCGTCCCCGGCCGCAGGTAGGAGAAGGGGCCCACCGTCGCGCCGGCGCCGATGACGGCCGAGCTGCCGTGCGTGCGCACCACGGTCGCGCCCGCGCCAACCTCGACGTCGGTGAGGGTCGTGTCGGGGCCGACCGTCGCACCGGCGGCGATCCGAGTGGTGCCGTGGAGCTGGGTGCCGGGCAGGAGTGTCACGTCGGGCTCGAGCTCGACGTCGACGTCGACCCAGGTGGTCGCCGGGTCGACGACCGTCACGCCGGCCACCATCCACTCGGTCACCGTGCGGCGGTTGAGCTCGGCAGCCAGGACCGCGAGCTGCGCGCGGTCGTTGACGCCCTCGACGAGCATCGGGTCGTCGACGCGGACCGCGCGCACCGCCCCGCCGTCCGCCCGCGCGATGGCGAGCACGTCGGTGAGGTAGACCTCGCCCTGGGCGTTGTCCCGGCCGAGCCTGCTCAGGGCGCCGCGCAGGACGGCGGCGTCGAAGACGTAGACCGAGGAGTTGATCTCGGTGATCGCCCGCTGGGCCTCGTCGGCGTCACGGTGCTCGACGATCCCCTGCACCTGTCCCGTGCCCGGCTCGCGCAGGATCCGTCCGTAGCCGGTGGGGTCGGCGACCTCGGTGGTCAGCACCGTGACGGCGTTGCCGTCGGCGACGTGGGCCGCGAGCAGCTCGGCGAGCGTGCCGCCGTCCAGCAGCGGGATGTCGCCGGCGAGCACCACGACCGGGCCCTCGACCTCACCGTGCTCGGGGGCGTCCCCGGCCGCGGCGTGCGCGAGGTCGGCGTGGGCGGCCGCGTCGAGCGCACCGAGGGCGCACTGGACCGCTCGGCCGGTGCCCGGGACGTCGTCCTGGTCGGCGACGAGGACCTGCGGCTCGAGCTCGCGCGCATGCGCGGCGACGAGGTCCCGTCCGTGCCGCACGACGACGGCGACGCGGTGCGGGTCGAGCGAGCGGGCGGCGGCGAGCGCGTGCCCGAGCATCGACCGGCCGGCGACCTCGTGCAGGACCTTCGGAGTCGTCGAACGCATGCGGGTGCCTTCACCTGCGGCGAGGACGACGACTGCGGCTGGACGCGCGGTGGTCACACGGACTCCCGTCGGTTCTGCTGGTTCCCACCGCTCGACGCGCAGGCGGCACCTGGTCGTGCGGTGGTGGGTGCGGGGCTGAGTCTACCGTCGCCGGGCGCCCGCCCGGACGCGCCGTCGGCGCTCCCCGACTGCTCCTCGGCCGCTGCTCGGCCCTTGCCCGGCCGCTGTCCGGTCGATGCTCGGCGTGCTGCTCCGCCCCCAGGATTCGAACCTGGACTGCAAGGCTCCAAAGGCCTGCGTGCTGCCGTTACACCAGGGCGGACCGGCCTGCCGGGGGCTCTGCCGCACGAAGCGCGTGACCGCCCCGGCGGGCGGTAGACCAGTCTGCCAGGGCCGCACGGCATGATGGACGCGTGACCTCGACGAAGAACCGTCCACCACGTGCACGGATGACCGGCACCCAGCGGCGCGAGCAGCTGTTGGACGTGTCGCGCCAGCTCTTCGCCGAGAAGGGCTTCGAGGGCACCAGCGTCGAGGAGATCGCGGCGCGTGCCCAGGTCTCCAAGCCGGTGGTGTACGAGCACTTCGGCGGCAAGGAAGGCATGTACGCCGTCGTCGTCGACCGCGAGATCCAGGCGCTCACCGGCGCCCTGACCGGCGCGCTCAAGGCCGGCGGCCACCCTCAGGTGCTGCTCGAGCGGACGGCGCTGGCCCTGCTGGACTACATCGAGGACTCCACCGACGGCTTCAGGATCTTGGTGCGCGACTCACCGGTGGCTCAGGCGACGGGGACGTTCTCGAGCCTGATCGGCGACGTCGCCACGCAGGTCGAGCACCTGCTGGCCGAGCAGTTCACCCGGCGCGGCCTCGACCCCGACGCCGCCCCCATCTACGCCCAGATGCTCGTCGGCATGGTCGCGCTGACCGGCCAGCACTGGCTCGACTCGCGCAGCCCGGAGAAGGCGGAGGTCGCAGCGCACCTGGTCAACCTCGCCTGGAACGGTCTGTCGGGTCTGCAGGCTGAGCCGAGCCTGCGAGGCGAGGTCGCCCGGTGACCGACGAGGTCGACCGCATCGTCGCGGCCTGGACCCGCGAGCGTCCGGACCTGGACATCGGACCGCTCGCGGTCCTGTCGCGGGTGACCCGGCTCGCCCGGCACCTCGACCTCGCCCGTCGGGGCGCCTTCGAGCGTCATGACCTGGAGCTGTGGGAGTTCGACGTGCTCTCCGCCTTGCGGCGCGCAGGCGAGCCCTACCAGCTCTCCCCCGGCGCCCTGGTGACGCAGACGCTCGTCACCAGCGGCACCATGACCAACCGGATCGACAGGCTCGAGCTGCGCGGCCTGGTCGAGCGCGGACCGGCGCCGGCCGACCGGCGAGGGGTCCTGGTGCGCCTCACCCCTCAGGGACGGGCTGTCGTCGACGCGGCGCTCGAGGACCTGCTGCGCGTCGAGCGCGGCCTGCTCGGCGAGCTCTCCACCGACGACAGGCGCACCCTGGCCGACCTGCTGCGGGTCGTCGTCGCACCGTTCGACGCCTGACGCCGCCGGCCCGATGCCGGGAGCTGCCCGGCACGTCGCTCCGCCGGCTACTCCGCCAGCTCGGCGGCGGACATCCAGGCCTCCTCGAGGCTCTCCTGCTCGGCGGCCAGGGCCCTGAGGTCGGCGTCGAGGGCGAGCACCGCCTGGTGGTCGGTCGCAACGGCAGCCATCTTCTCGTGCAGCCGAGCCTGGAGCTCGGCAACCTTGGCGAGCCGGCGCTCGATGCGTCCGACCTCCTTGCGCGCCGCCCTGACGTCGGCGGCTGACAGGCCCGCCTCGGCGGCCGGCGCGGTGGTCGGAGCCACGAACCCGGGCTCCTGCGCACGCGGTGCACCGGCCCCGCCCGCCCTCGCCGACGAGCTGCTCGGGCTCGCGGCGGCTGGCGCCGCACCCGTCGTCGCGGCCGCACGCCGGAGCTCCAGGTACTGCTCCACGCCGCCAGGGAGGTCGCGCAGCCGACCGTCGCCGAGCAGGGCCATCTGCCTGTCGCAGACCCGCTCGAGCAGGTACCGGTCGTGCGAGACGACGATCAGGGTGCCCGGCCACCCGTCCAGGAGGTCCTCGAGCGCGGCGAGCGTGTCGGTGTCCAGGTCGTTGGTGGGCTCGTCCAGGAGCAGCACGTTCGGCTCCCCGACCAGCAGGCGCAGCAGCTGCAGGCGGCGGCGCTCCCCGCCGGAGAGGTCGCGGACGAGGGTCTGGGCCCGCTCCCGGGTGAACCCGAGCCGCTCGACCAGCTGGGACGCGGTGAGCTCCTTGCCTCCGACGGCCACCGTCCGGCGCTCACGCTCGACGATCTCGACCACGCGCAGGTGCGAGAGCTCGTCGAGCTCCTCGACGTCCTGGGTGAGGCTGGCGACGACTGCCGTCTTGCCCCGGCGGACCCGGCCGCTGGTCGGGGTCACGGCGCCGGCGAGCAGGCTCAGCAGGGTCGTCTTGCCGGCGCCGTTGACGCCGACGAGCCCGTAGCGGTCGCCCGGGCCGAGCCGCCAGGTGATGTCGTCCAGGAGCGTGCGGGAGCCGCCGTCGGGCGTCGTGAAGCGGACGGTGACGTCCTCGACGTCCAGGACGTCCTTGCCTTGACGGGCCGTCGCCAGACGGGTCAGCTCGAGCGGGTCACGGGGCGGTGGCTCGTCGGCGATCAGCTCGGCTGCGGCGTCGAGCCGGAACTTGGGCTTGCTGGTGCGGGCCGGTGCACCTCGGCGCAGCCAGGCGAGCTCCTTGCGGAGCAGGTTGTCGCGGCGCGACGCGGAGGACGCGGCGGACCGCTCACGCTCGGCCCGGGTCAGCACGTAGGCGGCGTACCCGCCCTCGTAGCCGAGGACCGTCCCGGCCTCGCGACCGCCGGCGCCGGTACCGGTGACCTCCCACATGCGGGTGCACACGGCGTCGAGGAACCACCGGTCGTGGGTCACGACGATGAGGGCGCCGCGTCCGGCCGAGCCGCGTCCCGTGGGCCCGCGCCCGCCTGCGCGGCCGGAGAACCGCTCCACCAGGTGCTCGGCGAGCCACGCGACACCCTCGACGTCGAGGTGGTTGGTCGGCTCGTCGAGCATGAGCACGTCGTGGTCGGCGACGAGGAGGGCGGCGAGGGCGACGCGACGCCGCTGCCCGCCCGACAGCAGCGCGACGTCGGCGTCCAGGGCGACGTCGGCCAGCAGCCCTGCGTGCACCGCCCGGATGCCCGCGTCACCTGCCCACAGGTGCTCGTCGTCGGTCCCGTGCACGATGTCGAGCACCGTCGCGCCCGGCGGCAGCTCGTCGCGCTGGTCGAGGAGCCCGACGCGCAGGTCGCCGGCGTGGGTGACCCGGCCCTCGTCCGGCTGCTGACGCTGCGCGAGGAGGCGCAGCACCGTCGACTTCCCCGCGCCGTTCGGACCGACGACGCCGATCCGCATGCCGTCGTCGACGCCGAGGCTCACGTGGTCCAGGAGCGTGCGGGTTCCGACGGTGAGCGAGATCGCGTCCGCGCCGAGCAGGTGCGCCATCAGCCCCTGTCCCGGGGTCGGGTCAGGGGCGCCGCCTGGTGCCCCGTCGAGGAGGTCACGAACCGGGCGCCGGGGACCGGGCCGCTCGCGTAGAGCACGACGTCGGCCACGCCGGCGGCGGTGATCGCCGCTGCGATGGCGAGCGCGTGCTGACGGCTGCGGCCGAGCGCCGCGACCGTGGGGCCCGACCCGCTCACCACGACCCCGAGCGCGCCGGCGTCCTGCGCCACCGCGAGGGTCTCGGCCAGGTCCGGGGCGAGCTCGAGGGCTGCCGGCTGGAGATCGTTGACGAGGGCCTCCCCCACGGCCGTCGCGTCACCCGAGCGCAGGGCCTGCATGAGGGCGACGTCGGCCTGGGGCTCGACCTCGGCGGCGGCGCCGACGATCGCGTCGAAGGTCGCGAACACCTGAGGGGTCGACAGCCCCTCGGCCCGCACCCCCAGCGCCCAGTGGTACTCCCCGCGGCTGAGGGCAGGCGTGAGCAGGTCTCCCCGACCACGGCCGACGGCCGTCTGCCCGAGCAGCGCGAACGGCACGTCCGAGCCCAGGGAGGCAGCCAGCTCGGCGAGCTCCTCGCGAGGCAGCCCGGTGTGCCAGAGGGCGTCGCAGGCCAGCAGCGCGGCGGCGGCGTCGGCGGACCCGCCCGCCATCCCGCCGGCGACGGGGACGGCCTTGGTCAGGTGCAGGTGGGCCAGCGGCTCGATCCCCGCAGTCGTGGCGAGCAACCGGGCGGCCCGGAGCGCGAGATTGGTGTCGTCGGTCGGCACGCGGTCCGCCTGAGGCCCGCTGACCGTGAGGGTGAGCCCGCTGGACGGGGTGGCGACGACGTCCTCGTAGAGGGACACCGCCTGGAACACGGTGGCCAGCGGGTGGAAGCCGTCCGGCCGCCGGCGGCCGACGCCGAGGGCCAGGTTGATCTTCCCGGGAGCGCGGACGTGCACTCCGGTCGTCGGGCTCTGGCTCACCGTCCCACTCTCGCACGCCTGCTCGACGTGGGCGCCGCCGGCCGGGACGACCGGTCAGGCATCGGCGCCACCCGCACGGGGCACGACGAGGTGCTCGGCGATGCGGGCGAAGTCGGCGACGTCGAGGCGCTCGCCGCGTGCTGTGGGGTCGACGCCGGCGGCCACCAGCGCACGCTCGGCCTCGGCCGAGGAGCCGGCCAAGGAGGCCAGGGCGGACCGGAGCATCTTGCGGCGCTGGGCGAACGCGGCGTCGATCACGGCGAAGGTCTCCTGGCGGCTCGCGGTCGTGCTGGGCGGGTCGCGCCGTTCGAGCGCGACCAGCGAGGAGTCGACCCGCGGCACGGGCCAGAACACCGCCCGACCGATGGAACCGGCTCCCCGGGCCGAGGCGTACCAGGCGGCCTTGGCCGACGGGATCCCGTAGGTGCGCGAGCCAGGGGGAGCCACGAGCCGGTCCGCGACCTCGGACTGCACCATCACGAGCACCCGCTCGAGGGACGGGAAGCGGGCCAGGAACGACAGCAGGACGGGCACGGCGACGTTGTACGGCAGGTTCGCGACCAGCGCCGTCGGCGGCGGCCCGGGCAGCTCGGTGACGGTGAGAGCGTCGGTGGCCAGCACCGTCAGGCGGTCCGCCATCTCCGGCGCACGCTCGGCCACCGTCAGCGGCAGCTGGCGGGCCAGCACGGGGTCGATCTCGACCGCGACGACGTGCGCGCCGGCCTCGAGCAGCCCGAGGGTCAGCGAGCCCAGCCCGGGACCCACCTCGACCACCGACTCACCGGGGCTGACCCTCGCGACGCGGACGATCTTGCGGACCGTCCCGGCGTCGACGACGAAGTTCTGCCCCCAGGACTTCGTCGGGCGGACGCCAAGACGCCCTGCCAGGTCCCGGATCTGTGCGGGACCGAGCAGGGCGTCTGTGGACATGGGTCGAGCCTAGGTGGTGCGCGGGAGGCTCAGAGCAGGCCGAGCTTGGCCGCGCACGCCGGCCACTGGCCCCAGCCGGACCTGGCCTGGAGCGCCTGGGCCCGCTGCGTCTGCTCGGCCGGGGACGCCTGTGACGGCAGACCGGCACCGCCCATGGCCTGCCAGGTGCCGACGGAGAACTGGTACAGGCCGTAGTACAGCCCGTTGCTCGACACCGCCGTCGGGTTGCCCCCGGACTCGCACTTCGCGAGCGCACCCCACACGTCGCCCGTGACGACAGCGGCGGACGCTGACGTCGAGGTCGACGCTGGCGCACGCGGCGCTGCGACCGGGCGGGCCTTGGTGCCCTCGCGGACGACCTGCGCGACCGGCTGACGGGTCACGGCGTCGCTGATGAGCATCCGCGACTCCTCGACACCGTCGACCAGGATCACGCGGAAGACGCTCGTCTGCTCGCCGGTGACGCCTGCGACGGCGGTCCGGCTCTGCCCGGTGTAGAGCGTGTCCGACTTCTCGGTCACGGTCTGGAAGGGCACCTCGACCACGGCGGTCTGCTCCTGGGAGACCACGCGCTGCACGACGACCGTCAGTCGGCCGGTGTCGGGGCGCTCGATGCGCACCCGGTCCAGCTGGCCGAGGGTCACACCGGCCGCGGAGAGCGCCCGGTCGAGGGTCACCGCGCCGTCGGTCAGCGCCTGGGTCCGACCGTCGGCGACCACGTCGACGGGGCCGTCGAGGTCGAGCCGGACGCTCAGGTCCGCACGGCCGCCCGCCTGCGACCGGGACGGCAGCAGGCGGACCTGCTCACCGCGTGCCGAGAGGTCGGCGAGCGCGTCGTCGGCGCTCAGTGCGGTGGTCCACACGGTCTTCTGGACGCCAGCTGCCTCGACCACGACGGGGTGGGCATGGCGGACGACGATCTCGTCGCCGTCACGCAGGCTGTCGGTGGACGCGGGCGCGACCCGGTCGCGCGATCCCACGTCGACGCCCTTCTCGTCGAGCAGCCCGGAGACGCTCCCGGCGAAGGTGGAGACGTGGGTGAGTCGCCCGTCGATGTCGAGGGTGACCGTCTTGTGAGCGGCGCTGGCGGTGGCGAACGACCCACCGGCGAGGACGACGGCGACGGCTGCGAGGGCTCCCAGCCGCAGGGCCCGGCGATGGTTCACGGGCTGCTGTGCGGACTGGTCGGCGCTGCTCGGGGCGGCGGCCGAGGGGCTGCCGGGAACGGCATCGGGGTGGCTGCCGGGGGCGGCAGCGGTGGAGGTCGAGGGGCGGAGGGCGGCGCGGGCGTTCTCGATGGCGCGGCGGAGGGAGTGCGCGGGGGTCACGTGGTTCCAGACGTCGGTCTGCCCGGGCACAGGGGCGGATGCACCGCGGGGGCGGTGCCCGACCGGGGCCCCGGTGGCGCGAACGCCGCTCTCAGGTGACCTGAGCAGGCCCCAGCAGGTCCGGACTCCCTGATCCGGCCGTCATGGCCGGCCCGCTGAGCGGAGCCGACCAGCCTCCCCGGCACACCCCGACGAGCGGGGGGCGGACGTTCCCGGGCGCATAGCACTGAGCGCACGGGACGACCGGAGCGACACGCGACCGTAACCCATCTGTGACCTCACGCCAACTCCTCGGGTGCGACGGCGCGCGCGAGGGAGTGTGCGACTGGGCGTGCGACGGGCTGTGTACGGCGCGTCAGCAGCCGTCGCCCGACGAGCAGACGAGGGTCAGTACCAGCCGTGCGACTGGGAGTGCGCCCAGGCGCCGCACGGGGTCCCGTACCGGGCCGAGATGTAGTTCAGGCCCCAGGTGATCTGGGTGGCAGGGTTGGTCTGCCAGTCGGCGCCGACAGTGGCCATCTTCGAGCCCGGCAGCGCCTGCGGGATGCCGTAGGCCCCGCTGGAGGAGTTGTGGGCGTCGACCCGCCAGCCGCTCTCACGGCTGAACAGGGAGTCCAGGCAGGCGAACTGGTCCACCGACCAGCCACGGGCGAGGACGAGGTTGAGGCCGATCTCGCGGGCGCTCCCGGGGGTCACGGCGACCATCGGGGGCAGGACCGGTGCAGCCTTCGTGCCCACCCTCACCTGCTGCGTGACCGGGGCTGCCAGGACCGCCTGGGCGATGATGTCGCGGCCGACCTCCACACCCGCGACCTGGTAGCTGACGTAGGTCACCGCGCTGCTGCCGTCGCGTCCGCGCACCGAGACGACCTCGCGGCCCTGGGCCAGCGTCGGGTCGTCCGTGCGGACCGTCTCGAACGGCTGAGGCGTCGTCTCGGTCAGAGGGACGGCCTGGACGCGGGTCACCATCACCATCAGGCCGTCGACCGCCGCGGCGTCGAGCGGCACGGAGACCTGGTCGTGCTCGCCGAGCACCACGCCCTGCTCCTGGAGCACCTCGCGCACGGTCAGGGCCGCTGTGCTCACGTCCTGGGTGGCACCGTCGACCGCCACGTGCACGGTCTTGACGGTCGAGAGGCGCAGGAGCCCGTCGCCGAGGGCGGAGGAGCGCGACGCCGAGGCGCGCACGCCGTCGCGCAGGTTCAGGTCGGCGAGCACGTCGCCGACGGTGAGTGCCGTGGTCCACACGCTCTGCTGCTTGCCGTCGATCTCGAGGGTCACCTGGTGCCGGTGGCGGACGACGATCTCGCCGGCGTCGGCGATGAGCTCATCCGGGGCGGGCACCACCAGGTCGCCGTCGGCGACGGTGACGCCCTGCGAGCGGAGCACGTCGCCGACCGTGCGGCCGAACCCGGGGGACGTCGAGGTGAGGCCGTCCACGTCGACGGTGACGGTCTTGTGCAGGGCTGCGAACGCGCTCGTCGCGGCGACGACGAGGCAGAGCACCAGGGCCTGGGCGACCAGGCGGGCCTGTCCCTCGCGGCGGCTCGAGAGCCGCGCGTCGGTCAGCCGAAAGGGCACAAGGAGTCCGTCCGTCGGGGACAAGGGCGGGTGGTTCAGCCCCCGACGGTAACGGATCGGATACGACGGTGTGTACCCGATGGGCGTCACGGGCTCGGCAGAAGGGGCCGACACGCCGTGAGTTTCACCCGCTCGGGGTCAGGACCAGGGACCGTAGACCTGCACCGACGTCGCCGTGACGGTGCTGCACAGCCGGGCCAGGTCGAGCTCGAGGATGCCCGCCACGGCGCGCGCGGTCTCGGCGACGAGGTAGGGCGCGTTCGGCCGCCCGCGGTACGGGTGGGGCGTCAGGTAGGGCGCGTCCGACTCCAGCAGCACCTGTGACAGCGGGACGGCCCGCAGCGCCTCGCGGAGCTCTCCCGACCCGCTGAACGTGACAGTCCCGGCGAAGGACAGGTACCAGCCCTGGTCGGCGCAGAACCGTGCCATCGCGGCGTCGCCGGAGAAGCAGTGGAAGACGGTCCGCTCCGGGGCGCCGTCCGCCGCGAGCACGTCCAGCACGTCCTGGTGGGCCTGGCGGTCGTGGATCTGCAGCGCCAGCCCGAGCTCCTTGGCGAGCGCGATGTGGGCGCGGAAGCTCTCCCGCTGCACGGCACGACCGCGCTCCCCCGCGCGGAAGAAGTCCAGACCGGTCTCGCCGATGACCCGGATGCGCTCGTTGCCCTCGGCGATCGCGGCGACCTCGGCGACGGCGGCGTCCAGGTCGGTGGCGTGGTGACCCTGCGGCGCCGGTTCGAGGCCGTCCGGGGCGACCTCCCGCACGCCTGCGTGCAGCGGCGCCTCGTTCGGGTGGATCGCGACGCCGCCGAGGAGCTCCGGGTACCGGCGGACGACGTCGTCGGTCCAGCGGGCTGCCGGCAGGTCGCACCCGATCTGGACCATCCGCGTCACGCCCGCGCGCAGGGCCCGGTCGAGGTGCTCCTCGACCGTGGGGCCCCAGGTCCGTTCCGGGTCGGGCACGAAGCCGCCGGCCTCGGGCGCGGAGGTGTCCAGGTGCGTGTGGCCGTCGACGACGGGCTCGGGCAAGGGCTCCGGCTCCGGTGGCCAGGAGCGGTCGCGTCCGCCGCCCGAGCTCCGTGCCACCGGTCAGTCCTCGACGCGGAGCCGGTCGAGCTCCTCCTCGACGATCGAGTCGTCGAGCTTGGTGAAGATCGGCGACGGCTTGGGCACCACGGTCCCCGGCACGACGTCGACGCGACCCCAGGCGCCGACCGTGGCGCCCAGGCGGTAGTCACCGGTGATGACCGGGTAGCGGCGCGTGTCGTCGTCGAGGTCGGTGACCTCCTCGATGCGCGGCAGGGGTGAGACCGTCCCGGTGCCCCCGAAGGCCTCGTGCACCGCCTGCGCGGAGTGCGGCAGGTACGGCGCGAGCAGGGTGCGGCAGTCGCTGATCGCCTGTGCGGCTGTGTGCAGGACGGTGCCCAGCCGTTCGCGCTGGTCGTCGCCCTTGAGCTTCCACGGCTCGGTCTCGGACAGGTAGCGGTTCGCCTCGGTGACCAGGCGCATCGCCTCCTGCAGGCCGGCCCGCTGGCGGTGGCCACCGACGAGCTCACCCACGGTCGTGAAGCCTGCGGCGGTGGTGGCGAGCAGCTGGTCGTCGGCCGGTTCGCGCACGCCGGGGGTCGGGATCTCGCCGAAGTTCTTGTGGATGAGGTTGGCCGTGCGGTTCACGAGGTTGCCCCAGCCCGCGACCAGCTCGTCGTTGGTGCGGCGCTTGAACTCGGCCCAGGTGAAGTCGGTGTCCTGGTTCTCCGGTCCGGCGACGGAGATGAAGTAGCGCAACGCGTCGGGCTGGTAGCGCGCCAGCATGTCCCGGACGTAGATGACCACGCCGCGCGAGGACGAGAACTGCTTGCCCTCCATGGTGAGGAACTCCGAGGAGACGATCTCGGTGGGCAGGTTGAGGGCACCGAAGGCCCCCGGCTGCCCGCCCTTCGAGCCGCGTCCGGAGTAGGCGAGCAGCTCGGCCGGCCAGATCTGCGAGTGGAAGGTGATGTTGTCCTTGCCCATGAAGTAGTACGACCGGGCCTGCTCGTCGTTCCACCACGCCCGCCAGGCGTCGACGTCGCCGGTGCGCCGGGCCCACTCGACCGAGGCCGAGAGGTAGCCGATCACGGCGTCGAACCACACGTAGAGGCGCTTGCTGGGGTTCTCCTGCCAGCCGGGCAGCGGGACCGGGATGCCCCAGTCGATGTCGCGCGTCATCGCCCGCGGCCGGACGTCGGCCAGCAGGTTCAGGGAGAACTTCAGCACGTTCGGACGCCACGCGTCACGCGTGCGCAGCCATGCCTCGAGGGAGTCCACCAGCGCGGGCAGGTCGAGGAAGAACTGGTTGGACTCCACGAACGTCGGGGTCTCGCCGTTGATGCGGCTGTGCGGGTTCTTCAGGTCGATGGCGTCGAGCTGGTTGCCGCAGTTGTCGCACTGGTCGCCGCGCGCGCCGTCGTAGCCGCAGATGGGACAGGTGCCCTCGATGTAGCGGTCCGGCAGCGTCCGGCCGGTCGACGGCGAGATCGCACCCATCGTGGTCTGCTCGACCATGTAGCCGTTCTGGTGGACCGTGCGGAACATCTCCTGCGCCACCGCGTAGTGGTTGCGGGTCGTGGTGCGGGTGAACAGGTCGTAGGACAGGCCGAGGCGCGTGAGGTCCTCGACGATGACCCGGTTGTACCTGTCGGCGAGCGCCTGGGGCGTCACGCCCTCCTGCTCGGCCTGCACCAGGATCGGCGTCCCGTGCTCGTCGGTGCCGGACACCATGAGGACGTCGTGGCCCGCGGCGCGCATGTACCGGCTGAAGACGTCGGAGGGGACGCCGAAGCCGGCGACGTGTCCGATGTGGCGGGGGCCGTTGGCGTAGGGCCAGGCGACCGCCGAGAGGATGTGGGCCATGGGGCCCGATCCTAGTGAGACGGCCGCCCCTGGCCGCGCGCTGGTCTGTTGCCCCGCAGGCCTCCGGCTGTCACCCGGGCGGCAGGACCCGGACCAGGCGGTCGTCACCGGCGCGCGGGTCCCCGCGGCCGTCGGTGTTCTGGGTGAGCATCCACAGGGCGCCGTCGGGCCCGAGCACGACGTCGCGCAGGCGGCCCAGCCCGTCGAGCGCCACTGTCGGCGTGCCCGCGCGGCCCCCGTCGAGCGGCACCCGCCACAGGCGCTCACCGCGCAGCGCGGCAAGGTAGACGGCCGAGGGCGTCACGGCGATCCCGCTCGGCGAGGCGTCGTCGGTCGGCCAGGTGACCAGCGGGTCGGTCATCCCGGCGGCGCCCGCGGTGCCCTCGACCGCGGGCCAGCCGTAGTCGGCGCCCGGCTCGATCAGGTTGAGCTCGTCCCAGGTGTCCTGGCCGAACTCGCTGGCGTACATCCGCCCGCCGGCGTCCCAGCCGACGCCCTGGACGTTGCGGTGGCCGAGGCTCCAGACGGGGCTGCCCTCGACGGGGTTGCCGGGCGCCGGCGTCCCGTCGGGGGCGAGACGCAGGATCTTCCCGGCCAGGGACGCCGGGTCCTGGGCAGGGGCGCGCAGACCGGCGTCGCCCGTGGTGACGTAGAGGTCGCCGTCGGGGCCGAAGGCAAGACGCCCGCCGTCGTGGTGGGACGCCGACGGGATGCCTCCGATCACCTGCTCGAGCGCACCCAGGGTGCCGGCCAGGGCGTCGAGGGACCCGCGCACCACCTCGTTGCCGTCCGGCGTCGTGCGGTAGAGGTAGATCAGGTGGTCGGACGCCACGTCGGGCGAGACGGCGACGCCGAGCAGCCCTCCCTCGCCGTCGACGGCCGTGCCCTGGGCGAGGTCGTCGGCCCCCGGACCGTGCAGCGGGGCGACACCCGTTGCCGTGAGCAGCAGCACCTGCGCGGTGTCGCGGGAGGTCACCAGCACCGCGCCGCCGGGCAGGAAGGCTACGCTCCACGGGGTGTCGAGGTCCGTGAGGACGTCCTGCGGCGTCGCTGTCGCAGGCGCCAGGACGGGTCCGGCGGGGAAGCCGGCGGGGCCGGGCGACGGCGACGACGGACCGGTGGCCGAGGCCTGGGGGACGGCACTGGGGGTGACCGGGCGCGGGGCGGGCCCGGCCGTGCAGGATGCGGTCGTCATCAGGACGAGCGACGCCAGGGCGGCCCGGAACCACGCGGCCTCCCGACGACGCCGCCCGGCATCGCCGCGTTCGCCGGCGCCTGCTCCCATCGGCCCACTCTGCGCGTGACGCCCGCGCCGCACAACCGACCCAGGAGCGTGCCTAGGCTGCTGCCATGACCGAGGACCTGGCCGCGGGCCGTGCCGGGCGGCGGCGCGCCCTCGTCGTCGTCGACGTCCAGCCCACGTTCTGCGAGGGCGGCGCGCTCCCGGTGGCGGGAGGCGATGCCGTCGCGGCCGCCATCGCGGACCACGTCCGCGGCCACCGTGACCTCTACGACCTCGTCGTGACGACCCAGGACTGGCACGTCGACCCCGGGGCGCACTTCGCGGTGGCCCCGGCCGAGCCGGACTTCGTCGACACCTGGCCGCCCCACGGCATCGCGGGCACGGCCGAGGCCGAGCTGCACCCGGCGCTGGCAGACCTGCGACCCGACGTGAGCGTCCGCAAGGGGGCCCACGCCGCTGCCTACTCGGGTTTCGAGGGCGTCGACGAGGACGGACGACCGCTCGCGGAGCTGCTCCGCTCGGCCGGGGTCACCGACGTGGACGTGGTCGGGATCGCAGAGTCGCACTGCGTGCGCGCCACCGCCCTGGACGCCCTGGCGCTCGGCCTGCGCACCAGGGTGCTGACGGACCTGACGGTCCCGGTGACCGCCGAGCAGGGTGCCCAGGCCCGGGCAGCGATGAGCGCGGCGGGGGCCGAGCTGGTCAGCTCGACGGCACTCTGACCGACGCCGTCAGACGGACGCTGTCAGCGGCCGCGCGCGGCGAGGGCGGCGGCGTACAGGTCGCGCTTGGGGACACCCGTCGCGTCGGCCACCGCGGCCACTGCCTCCTTGAGGCGCTCGCCGGCATCCGCCCGGGCCAGGACCTCGACAGCGAGGTCGGCGACCGGCGCCTGCACGCGTGGCGGGGCACCGGCGACCACCACGGCGATCTCACCCCGCACCTCCCCCGTTGCCCAGGTGGCGAGCTCGTCCAGCGAGCCCCGGACGACCTCCTCGTAGGTCTTGGTCAGCTCCCGGCACACGGCCGCCTGCCGCGAGCCGCCGAAGGCGACGGCCATCGCGGCGAGCGTGGCACCCAGCCGGTGCGGGGCCTCGAAGAAGACCATGGTCCGCCGCTCGTCGGCGAGGGCCTTCAGCACCGTCGCCCGCTCACCGGCCTTGCGGGGCGGGAAGCCCTCGAAGGTGAACCGGTCCGTGGCGAGCCCGGAGACGGCGAGCGCAGCAAGCACGGCACTGGGGCCGGGCGCCGTCGTCACGCGCAGCCCCTCGTCGACGGCCGCCCGCACGAGGGCGAACCCCGGGTCGGAGACGGTCGGCATGCCCGCGTCGGAGACGACCAGCACCGTCCCGCCGGCGCGCACGACCTCGAGCAGCTCGGCGACCCGCGACGCCTCGTTGTGCTCGTGGTGGCTGACCACGCGGCCCGTGGTGCGCACCCCGAGGCGGCGCAGCAGGTCGGCCAGACGGCGGGTGTCCTCCGCGGCGACCACGTCGGCGGTCTCGAGCAGCCGGCGCAGGCGCGCGGACGCGTCCTCGGTGTCACCGATGGGCGTCGCCGCCAGGACGATCCGACCGGTGCTCATGGCGGCCAGGCTAGGCCACGACGCGCGGGAGGCCACGGGGACCGGCCTGCGTGCCCTAGCCTGACGCGGTGCGACCGGCCACTCTCCGCGACGACCGGCTGGTCGGGTGGCTCACCGCAGGTGCCGTCACGGCACTGGCTGCCGCCCTGCGCCTCCCCTCCCTCGGCCGTCCCCACGTGCTCGTCTTCGATGAGACCTACTACGTCAAGGACGCCTGGACGCTGCTGAAGCTGGGCTACGAGGCCCAGTGGCCGACCACGCCGGACCCCGCGTTCGAGACCGGTCACGTCAGCATCTACTCGACGACCGCGAGCTACGTGGTGCACCCGCAGGTGGGCAAGTGGCTCATCGCCGGCGGGCTCCAGCTCCTCGGCGCCAAGAACCCCGTCGGCTGGCGGCTGGCCGCGGTGCTCGCAGGCATCCTCTCGGTGCTGATGCTGACCCGGATCGCGCGGCGTCTGTTCCGGTCCACGGCCCTCGGGGCGCTGGCCGGAGGGCTGCTGGCCATCGACGGGCAGGCCATCGTGCTCTCCCGCACCGCCCTGCTCGACGGCTTCCTGATGATGTTCGTGCTGGCCGCCTTCGGTGCCCTGCTGATCGATCGTGACCAGGCCCGGGCTCGGCTCGAGAGGCTCACGGCCCCGCCACGGGCCCCGTCGCGGTGGGGTCCAGGCCTGGGGCTGCGCCCGTGGCGTCTTGCCGGGGGCGTGCTCCTGGGCCTGGCGATCGGGACCAAGTGGTCGGCGCTGTGGTTCCTCGCCGTCTTCGGCGTGATGACCCTGCTCTGGGACGCCTCGGCACGGCGGCGGGCGGCCGTCGTCCACCGGTGGCAGGGAACCCTGCTGCGCGACGCCGTGCCGGCCTTCCTGAGCCTGGTGCCGGTGGCGCTGCTCACCTACCTGGCCACCTGGTTCTCCTGGTTCCGCACCCCCGGCTCCTACGGGCGCCACTGGGCGCAGGACCATCCCGGCGAGGGCGTCACCTGGCTGCCGCCGGCGCTGAGGTCGCTGCTGAAGTACCACCAGGACATGTGGACCTTCCACACCCACCTGGAGACCCCGCACGCCTACGCGGCGTCACCGTTGGGCTGGCTCATCCAGTGGCGCCCGACGGCGTTCTACTACGAGACGCCCACGCCCGCGCAGCAGGTGTGCGGTGCCGCGCACTGCTCCGAGGCGGTGACCTCGGTGGGGAACCCGCTCATCTGGTGGCTCGGGACGCTGGCCGTCGCCGCCTGCGTGTGGTGGGCCCTGCGCCGACGCGACGGGGTGGCCGCTGCTGCGCTGTCGGGCATCCTCGCCGGGTGGGTGCCCTGGTTCCCCTACGCCCACCGGACGATCTTCACGTTCTACGCGATCGTGTTCGCGCCGTGGATGATCCTGAGCCTGACGGTCGCCTGCAGCCGGCTCCTGCGGTGGGGCGAGGCCGAACCCGCCCGACGCACGCTGGTCCGCGGGGCGGTCGCGCTCCTCGTGGTGCTCGTCGTCGGGGTCAGCTGGTACTTCTACCCCCTGTGGACCGCTCAGCCGGTGACGTTCCGCACCTGGCAGCTGCACCAGTGGCTGATCAGCTGGGCGTAGCCGCGGCCGTGCAGGCTGTGCAGGCTGGGCGGCGCGGGCCGGCGTACGTGAGGCCGAGGGCTGTGTCGGTGGCGGGTCCTAGCCTCGGACCATGGACGTCATCCTCATCCCCGGCCTCTGGCTCGACGCATCCTCGTGGGACGCGGTGCTGCCTCCGCTCGTCGCGGCGGGCCACCGCACGCACCCCGTCACCCTGCCCGGCATGGAGTCGGTCGACGCCGACCGCTCGGGCATCACGCTCCGCGACCACGTGGATGCCGTCGTCGCGCTGATCGACTCGCTCGACCCGGCCGACGGCCCGGTGGTCCTCGTCGGGCACTCGGGCGGGGGGGCGATCGCCCACGGCGTCGTCGACGCACGCCCGACGAGGGTCGGCCGCGTCGTCTACGTGGACAGCGGCCCCCTCGGCGACGGCGGTCTGATCAACGACGAGCTCCCCGTCGTCGGCGGCGAGATCCCGCTGCCGGACTGGTCGGTGTTCGACGACGCCGACCTCGTCGACCTCGACGACGACCTCCGCGCCGCCTTCCGGGCGCGGTCCGTCCCGTCGCCGGTCCACGTCGCCCAGGACCGCCAGCAGCTCTCCGACGAGCGCCGGTACGACGTGCCGGTCACCGTCATCTCCTGTGAGTTCCCGACCGCGATGCTGCGCGAGTGGATCGCCCAGGACCACCCCTTCGTGCGCGAGCTGGCCAAGATCCACGACGTCACCTACGTCGACCTGCCCACCGGCCACTGGCCGCAGCTGACGCGCCCGTCCGAGCTGGGTCAGGCGATCCTGGAGGCTGTCGGACCTGCCTGACCGTCCGGGGCGTCACCCTGCGATCCAGCGGCGCAGGCCGGTGACGCGCACGGCCGGCCAGGCCTCCTCGAAGTCCCGCTCGGCCTGCGCGGCCCGCCCCTGCTCGAGCGCATGAAGACGGCCGAACGTGAAGGTGCTCTCCCCTGCCAGGTGCGCCTGCTCGCTGATCCGGCCCAACGCCTCGCGGGCGACCACCGTGTCGTGGTGGCGGCCCAGGGCGTCCTGGACCTCCTTCACCGCCGAGGCCAGGGCCTCCGCGCGATCGCCGAAGACCGGGACGCCGGACTCGGCGGCATACCGGAGCCGCTTGGCCTTCTTGCGTGCCTCGTGGAGTGCGAGGTCGTGCTCGGGTTGGTCCTCGGCCCGGGCCACCGCGCGAACCGCCCGGCGCAGCCGCCTCGCGTCGCGCCGCAGCAGACGCGGCACCACGGTGGTCGCCCGACGTCCGTCCCCGGCGCCGGGCAGGGCGGAGATGAGCTCCTCCAGCGCGTCGAGCAGGCGGCGGTAGCGATCGCTGTCGAGCGCCTGGGCCGTGTGCTCGGCGCCCTCCCGAGCGGTCGCGTCGAGCTCGGCGTCGATGCGTTCCCTCACCGGTCCGAGCACCAGGTCCTCCGGCTCACCGGCCAGGACCTCGGCCAGGTGGCTGCGCAGCACCTGGGCGTCACGCGCCCCGCTGAGCGCCTGGCCCAGCCACCGGAGCTCGGCACGCAGGTCGTCGACCCCGTCCGGCGCGACAGGCGCGTACGTCGTCAGGGCCGACCGGATCCGGCGGGCCGCGATGCGCAGGTGGTGCACGGCGTCGGCCTCGCCGAGGCGCAGCCGCGCGTCCTCGAGGATCAGCCGGTCCAGCTGCTGAGCGAGGTGGTCGGCCAGCACGTCCGCGACCCGCGCGCCGGCGGGGCTCGCGCCCCCCTGGCCAGGGCGCTCCGGCATGGCGACGCCATCCAGGGTGCGAGCAAGCTTGGACGTGACTGACGCGCGGTGGGCACCCGCGCGGATGAGCCGCGCCTCGACCTCCTCGAGCAGGGCCGTGCCGTCCGCGCCGCCATCGGTGCCGCCGCTCGGCCCTGTCCCGGCTCCGGCGGACCAGGTCCCGGTCCCGGCGAGCTCGACCTCCCACTCCCGCCACCGCACGGTCGCGGCGGGCTCGACCAGCCGTTCCGCCCGGACGTCGTCGTCGCACACGTGGGCGAGCACGACGCCGCGCTCATCCAGCAGCGACACCTCCCGACGGTGGGTGCGGATGACGGCCACCGGCGCCAGTGCGCGGTCCCGGGCGGCGGCACGCACGACCTCGCGCAGACTCCGCGGCACCGTGCGAACCGCCCGTCCCAGGGGCGCCCGCACCTCCGTGCGGCTGTCGCCGTCACCCGGAAGCTTCAGGTGCCAGCCGTCATCGCCTCCGCCTGTCCGCCGGCGCAGGGTGACGCCGCGCCTGGCGAGGTCGAGCGCAGCCGTGTCGAAGTAGACCGCCTCGAGCTCGTGGACCAGCGCCTCACCCACGCAGACCACCCCGGCCACGCCGGCGACGTCGGGCAGGGTGGCTGCGAGCTCAGCCTCGTACTTGCGCTCGACCTCGTCGGCCCGCTCGATCATGGCCTCATGATCCGCCTCGGAGGAGGGGTCCGCTGCCTAGGGCTCCCGCTCCGCGACCGCCTGGCGGAGCAGGGCCCGGGCTGACCAGCGCATGCGCTCGGCGGCCTCCTCCCGGGTCAGCCCGGCGACGTCGGTGAGCCACACGAGCGCCTCGATGCCGACGGCGCTCCGGACCGACAGTGCGAGCCCGTGGATGTCGGCGTCGCTCAGCCGGGGTCGCAGGGGGGCAAGGGCTTCCTCGAACCAGGTGATGGCCCGCCCCTGACGCAGCGGCAGAGATGCTCTCGACGTCTCGGGGTCCAGGGACAGCCGCAGCATGGTGCGCTGCTGCTGCTCGGTGCCGACGATGATCTGGATGAACGCGTCGACGGCGCCCAGGAGGCGCGCCTCCGGGTCGTCACCTGCGTCGTCCGGGACGAGGGTGCTCACGGTGGTCTCGGGGTGGGCCGCGACCAGCAGGGCGCTCTGGGTGGGGAAGTAGCGGTATGCGGTCGTGCGCGAGACGGCCGCAGCCTCCGCCGCCGCCTCCACCGTCGGCGCCGCACCCCCCTGGGTCACGAGGGCACGCGCGGCGGCCACCAGCGCGTCGCGGGTTCGCTGCTTCTGCCGGGTCCGGCCGGTGCGCACGTACGCCGTTGACATGGTCCTGACGGTATCCTAGTGTCGTTATGGGACACGAGTCCCATAACGAGAGAAGGTCGCCATGGCGACGCTGGACACGACGGTGCGGGCGTCGGGCACGGGTGAGCGTCGCTGGTTCTGCGGTGGAGGGGTGCACACCTGGCTGGCGACCGAGGCGGAGACGGGTGGCGCGTACCTGCTCTTCGAGGACGCGCTCGGCGCAGGCAAGGTGACGCCGCTGCACCAGCACCCCGACGCGGACGAGACCTTCTACATGCTCGAGGGCGAGGTCCGGCTGCACATCGCCGGCGCCGAGCAGCTCCTCGCGGCGGGTGGGATCGCCATCATCCCGCGCGGCGTACCGCACGCCTTCATGGTGACGACGCCGACGGCCCGGATGCTCTGCCTCCAGACGCCGGGCGGTGGCGAGGCGTTCTACCGGGACGCGAGCGAG
>DASXVR010000116.1:0-10818 GCA_036504175.1 Actinotalea sp.
CCCGTGAGCAGGGCCTGGAGCGCGGGGCTCGGGGTGGGCGCGGGGCCCTCGCCCGTCGCGCGCAGGGCGGCCACGAACGCCGAGAGCTCAGGCCTCGCCCGTAGCTCGTCGTCGCTCAGCACGTCCGCACCCGCGTCCCACACACCACAGTCATCGTCGTCGACGGTCATAGGGGTACGGCCTCACCGGACAGGATTCGGCGCAGGGTGGCCAGACCTCGTCGCTGGAGGGCCTTGACCGCTCCGGAGGTCTTCCCGGTGACCTCGGCCACCTGCTCCACGGTCAGGTCCGCGACGACCCGCAGGACGAGCACCTGACGCTGGTCGTCGGAGAGCCGGGCGAGGACGGCAGCGACAGACTCAGCGCCGAGGTTGTCCAGGGCCACGCCCTCAGCGCTCGCGCTGCTCCTGACGTCCTCGAGCGGCTCGTAGGGCGCTTCGACGGGCGAGTGCGCAGCCCGACGCCAGACGTCGACCGCACGCCGGTGGGCGATGGTCATCACCCACGACCGGAACTGCGGCTGCCCGCCGCTGAAGCGCTGGATGCCGGTGAAGACCGAGATGAAGACGTCGCTGGTGACATCCTCCGCATCGCGCACCCCGCGCCCCCGCAGGTAGCCGTGGACCACCGGGGCGAGGTCGGCGTAGATCTCCGTGAAGGCGTCCGCGGACCCGAGCTGTGCCCGTGAGAGCAGGCCGTCGAAGTCCTCGAGCACGTCCACAGGATGCCCCATCGACGCTCGGGCGGGCACCTTGCGTGCTCAGCCGCGGCCGGATGGTGGCCGGACGACGGCTCGATGGCGGCGCGGTCGAGCGGGTGATCTTTCGATCGACACGCCCGGACGCCTACAGAACAGCGTCGGCCCGGCCGACTCACAGGTGCGGGAGTACGACGCGACGCGACCGAGCCCACCGGCTCGGCGACGGCCACGGAGGGCACCACGACATGACCGACCAGGGCAGTGCGCCGCCGACCCGGCGCTCGCTCCGGGCGGCCCAGACCGGGACCGCCGGAGACGGCGGACTGGGCCAGGCGCCCGCGAGCACGCCTGCAGCGTGCCGTTCGCGGCGGGACCTCCATCCGCGACTCAGCACAGCTCCGGTCATCCGCCTCGACGAGCCGATCGACCCCTGCTCCCCCATAGCCCTGGAGTCCCTCGTCGACCTCTCATCCCCCTGGGTGCGCCGCGCCACGGCCGTCCCGGTCGCCGCTGTGCCTGCCCCGGCCGTCCCCCATGCGGGTGTGCCGGTCGCTCGCGCCCACGGTCAGGACGCGGCCGCGACGCGCCCTCGCACACGCCCTGCCACCCGTCCCGCCACCAGCCCGACCACACGGGCGCTGCGCGCGCTCAACCAGCCCCTCCGCCGCCCGCCGCTTCTCCCGACGGCTGCCCTGCTCGTCGTCCTCACCCTGGTCACCGGCGGTGTCGGGCACGCGCAGGCCGAGTCGGCGCGCTCCGAGAGCCTGCACCAGCAGCGCCTGACGGCCGTCGCAGCCGAGGAGAGCGCCCGGACGCAGCGCGCCCTGCGCGCCCGCTCGGATGCCGCGACGTCTGCCCGCCTGATGGCCGGGGCAGCAACCTATGCGGCGGCCAAGCGCACCGAGGCGCTCAGCCTCGCCCAGGCGGCCGTGATCTCCGGTGGCGCCGTGGTGAGCACCGCCGCACCCGTCGTGAGCGCCGCCGATCTCGCGCCGCTGGACCAGGCCGTGGCCCAGCTGACCGCCCTGATCCAGGTCGCCCCGGCGCCCGGCGAGGTGCTCACTGACGCCCTGGTCGCCCAGCAGCAGGACCTGACGGAGCAGCGGCAGGCGGTGCCCCCCGCGCTTGCGGCTCGCGTGGCAGAGGATCCGCCCGTCACCGCGACGCCGACGGCCGACGCTTCCGCCGTCAGCGCCTCGGACGAGCGTGCCGACGCCGGTTCGGAGGCCGAGCCCCTGGTCACAGGGCAGGCGTCCGACGTCACCGAGACATCGGCTGACGCCTCCGCCTCCCCCGCTGGGGACCCGGCCACCGACGGTGTTGCTCTCGCGGCGCCGGCTGCCGCGACTCCGGACGCGGCAGGGGCAGCAGCACCGGCGACCGCATGGGTGCTGCCGAACCAGCCCCTTCCCGCCGGCCCCCTCGCGGAGGGCCTCGACCTCGGGGTCTCTGCGCAGATCCTCATCACCGCCCAGCAGATCAACGCCCTCTCCGCCCAGGTCCAGGTGGTCGCCGAGGCCAACATCGCCGCAGCCGAGGCGAAGCGTCAGGCGGCCGAGACTGCAGCCGCCAAGGCGCGTGCGGTCAGGGCGGGGACGCGAGCGAAGGCCGCCGAGATCGCGCGGAAGGTCGCCATCGCCGACGCCTCTCCGAACGGTGCCATCCCGCTCGACGCCCTGTGCGGCGTCTCGTTCGTCAAGGGCGTCCTCCTGCGCTGCGACGCCGTCCGGCCGCTGGAAGACCTCAACAAGGCGTTCCGCGCCCACTTCGGACGCAACCTCGCGATCGACAGCTCCTACCGCGACCTCGCCACCCAGGTGCTGACCAAGCAGGCGCGCGGCGGTCTGGCCAGCGTTCCGGGCAAGTCCAACCACGGTCGGGGCCTGGCCGTCGATCTCGGTGGCTTCGGCACCGTCGGACAGTTCGACCTCCCGACGTACCTGTGGATGAAGACGAACGCACCGCTCTACGGCTGGAACCACCCGCCCTACATGGAGCCCGGCGGGGCCGGTCCCTACGAGCCCTGGCACTGGGAGTACGACACCCTCTGAGCCTCGCGCGTCCCGGCTGGTCAGCTCGTCGCCGGGCGGGATGATGGTCCGGCCGCAACCCCGACGACGGTCTGCGGATGGGCCGACCTCGGCCCACGAGGGAGGACCGGATGAGCATCATCGACACAGCCGTCTACGTGGACGGGCGCCGGCACGCCCATCCGTCGACGCTCGACCAGACCTACGAGACCCTTCACGCCGTCGAGGGCGGCATGGCCTGGGTGGGCCTGTACCGCCCCGAGCGGGCGGTGGTGGCGTCGCTGGCGAAGGAGTTCGGCATCCACGAGCTGGCCGTCGAGGACACCGTCAAGGCCCACCAGCGACCGAAGCTGGAGCGGTACGGCGACGTCCTGTTCACCGTCCTGCGTCCGGCCCGCTACATCGACGCCGACGAGCGGGTCGAGTTCGGTGAGCTCCACGTGTTCACGGGTCCCGACTTCGTGGTCACCGTGCGGCACGCAGAGGCCCCGGACCTGGCGAAGGTGCGTGCCCGGATGGAGGCGGCCCCGGACCTGCTGCGGCGTGGTCCCGAGGCCGTCCTGTACGCATTGCTCGACGAGGTCGTCGACGAGTACGCCCCCGTGGTGGCCGGCCTCGAGAACGACATCGACGAGATCGAGGACGAGCTCTTCGCCGGCAGCCGGGCGGTGTCCCGGCGCATCTACCAGCTCTTCCGCGAGGTCATCGAGTTCCAGCGCGCCACGCAGCCGCTGCTCGGCATCCTCGAGGCGCTCAAGACCGGTCAGGGCAAGTACCAGGTGGACGAGGAGCTCGTCCGCTACCTGCGCGACGTGCATGACCACGTCGTCCGGGTCGTCGAGCGCGCCGACGCCTTCCGGGCGATCCTGCAGAACGCCCTCACCGTGAACGCCGCCGTGGTCGGAGAGCGGCAGAACGAGGAGATGCGCGCCATGACGCGGTCCAGCCTCATGCAGAACGAGGAGGTCAAGAAGATCTCCGCCTGGGCGGCCATCCTCTTCGCCCCGACACTCGTGGGCACCATCTACGGCATGAACTTCCGGCACATGCCGGAGCTGGCCTGGCAGTGGGGCTACCCGATGGCCGTCGGACTGATGGTGGTCGGCTCGGTCGTGCTGTTCCGGGTGTTCCGGCGGCGTCGGTGGCTGTGAGCCCGACCGGTCACCCGAGCGGACCTGCCTGGAGGTCGTCGTAGCCGAACGCGACAGGCGCGTTCACGGCACTCCCGAACAGGTACGTGGCGACCCCGACGGATCCCGGCACCTGGAGCGAGCTCGTCGTGTCGGTCATCGACGCGAACCAGGTGGCGGGCTCGGCCTGACCCACCTCCCACACCTTGGCCCGCACCGTCGTCGGGTTGGTCCCGTCGACCTGCACGCGAACTCTCAGCTGGTCCCCGGCGACGAACGTCAGACCCGGCACCGTGCCACCGTCCACCGGCGTGCCGTTGCCTCTCGTGACGTGCAGGAGGACCGATCCGTCGGCCTGGAGCCGCAGCCGGGCGCCGTAGTAGTTGGTCCCGGTGATGCGACGACCGTCGAGGGTGACGAAGGCACCGCTGCCCGCCGGCACCTTGTCGGCGGTCACGGTGACCTGCGCGTCCGTGCTGGTGGACTGCACGGCCGTCAGCGCCGACTCCAGGAGTGCACCGGCCAGCATGGTGTGCAGGCCACGCTGCCCGTCCACCTGCACCTGGGCTGCCGAACCGGTGGTCGTCCACGCCCCGCCGACCTCGCTCGTCCCCCAGCCGCTGGTGACCGACCGGCTGAACGAGTCCTGCGCGAAGGCACCGCCCGCGGGAGCCGTCACCGTGACGGACTGCGTGGTCGTGCCGGTGGCGCCGTCGTTGTCGGTGACGGTCAGCTGCACCGAGTAGGTGCCCGCGGCCGCATAGGTGTGCGACGCGGTCGGGCCGGACGCGTTGGCGCCGTCGCCGAAGGTCCAGGCGTAGCCCGTGATGGTTCCGTCCTGGTCGGAGGAGGCGGACCCGTCCACGGAGACGCCGAGACCTGAGGCGGACGCGGTGAAGGAGGCCACCGGTGCCTCGTTGGGCACGGTCCCGCCGGTGCCCGCCGCGTAGTGGGCCGCGATCGCAGCCGCGGGCAGGACCCGGTTGTACACGGCCACCTCGTCGATGGTCCCTGCGAAGTAGTCGCTGGCCGGTCGGTTGGGCCAGCCGTCGAGCCGGTCGCCGCCGAGGCGCCAGTAGCCCCAGTACGCCCGCATGTGCGTCACGTCCGAGCGCTCGGAGACCAACGCTCCGTCGACGTACAGGCGCATCGTTCCTGCCGCATAGGTGCCCACGACATGGTGCCAGGCACCGTTGTTGTACGACGCGGCGCTCCGGACCGTCTGAAGGATGCTCGACTGGATGCCGAAGGAGAGGCGTCCTGATCCGTCCATGTACAGGTGCCGGTCGCCGATGTCGGACGTGCCGCTGGCGCGGTTGCCGAAGCCGACGATCTTGCCGCCGCGCGTGGTGGTCGTGCGGATCCACGCCTCGACCGACACGGCCTCGGGCGCGTTGCCCACCACGACGCTCGCTGCGTAGCCGCTCGTGGTGCCGGGGAAGGTGGTGGCGGTGTCCGGGTCCCCGGCGACTGCGCCGGTGACACCGCGGGTGAGGTCGGACGCCGCCGTGGCGCCGTAGAAGCCGGTGGTGTCGGCGATGGTCGTGCCCGAGGGCTCCCCGAGGCGCCAGAAGGCGGCCGGTCCGTCGTCGAGCACGGTCCTGGCGTAGGTCGACACCGGTCCGCTCGAGCGCACGACGACGCTCGTCCACGGCGAGGTGGCGCGGTTGCCGAAGGGGTCGGTCACCACGACCTGGTACTGCTGCGTGGAGCCGCCCACCAGGCCTGTGTCCTGGAAGGTGAGAGCCTGCGTGCGCCAGAACGTCGTGGTCATGGTGGTCTGGGAGATCGGCGGGTTGTTGGTGCTGCCGCGGTAGAGCGAGTACGTGAGCGTCTCGTTGTCGGGATCCGCGCTCGAGCGCCAGGTCAGACGTACGGCACCGGCGGCGTCGGAGGTCGCCACCAGGGGGTACCCGCTGCCGGAGGGCGCGGGTCCGCGCTTGTTCGGGGCGATCGACGGCATGGCGAAGCGCACGAGTCCCTGCTGGTCCCGGCCCTCGACCCGGGTGAACTCGCCGCCGTAGAGGACGTACTGACCGGCAGCGGTGACGGTCCAGGGTCCCTGCGACTTCCCCGTGTACGTGCCGATGTTGATGTCCGGGAACCAGGTCAGGATGGTGGGCGACGGCTGCCCGCGGTGGTCGACGTAGCCGTTGTAGTCGGCGGTGTTGACGCGCGTGGCGACCTTCGTCGTGGCGGTGCCACGGTGGAACGTCCACGGCGTCGTCTGGGGGAACCCGCCGTTGTTGCCGCAGTAGTGCTTGTGCGAGGCGGAGTACACCGCAGCGCCGGCCGGATAGGCCGAGTAGGTGTCGCCGTGGCAGTCCTCGACCCACACCAGGCTCCCCGTCGGCCAGTCGGCCGCGAAGCTGCCCTCGATGTTGCCGCCGGCGCCGAAGACGTAGCCCGAGCCGTAGAAGTTCGTGCCGTCGGTCTCCAGGCTGAGGATCGCGGCGTTGGCCCCGGCGTCGCGCGCCTGGGTGTTCACGGGGAGAGGCAGCAGTGCGCCGGTCGCGCCGTTCAGGCGGGCGAGGCCGTATCCGGGGTTGGAGGAGCCGCTGACGCTGGTGAAGTTGCCTCCGGCGACCACCGAGCCGCCGTCGGGCGCCACGGCCAGCGCCTGGACCCGGCCGTCAGCGATCGAGGCGTTGAAGGGCAGGGTGGCGCCGGTGGCGGGGTTCACTGCGGCGATGCGCGATCTGCCGACCCCGTTGACGGCGGACATCGTGCCGCCGAGGTAGACGGCGTTCGCCGAGGCCGCGATCGCGTACAGCGGTCCGTTCACGTTGGGCTGGAACGAGCCCAGGAGCGCACCTGTCGCCGCGTCGAAGGCCGCGACCCTGTTGCGGGTCTGCCCGTCGATCGTGGTGAACTGCCCGGCGACGTAGAGCGTCCGCTGGTCGGGTGAGACGGAGAGGTCCTTGACCTGCGCGTTGACGTTCGGCGCGAAGCCCGGCACCAGCACGCCTGTGGCCAGGTCGTAGGCAAGCAGGTTGTACCGCGGGACCTCGTTGGTCCCGGCCGGCGAACCGGCCGGTCGCGCCGAGGTGAAGCTGCCACCGACGTACACCCTCCCGCCGACCACCTGCTGGTTCCACACGACGCCGTTGATCTGGACGGTGGGCAGCGGGTCGCTCGCGACGGTCAGCGGGAGCGCCGGGTCGATCGGCACCGTGTCCGCCGCGGCTGGGGCTACGGGCCCCGCCAGGGTGACAAGGGCCAGCGCCGTACCTGTCAGCGCCGCAAGCAGCCGGTTGCGCGATCTCGACATGTCGATCTCCCTCGGACGCGCTGGGGCGCCGCCGCGCGGCACTCATGCACCCAAATCGGGACAATACCGGCACAGGGGACCGCGGGACAGAGGTGTGAGGGGCCTATAGAACTGGCGTGCGTCGGTGCAACCCGCAGCGGCTACGGGCGAGGCGGCCACCGAGGCCGTAGCCGGGGACGGTCTCGGGTGTGCTCAGCGAGAGGCGGCGGAGCCGGACGCGCGTCGGGACGCCTCACGTGAGGCGCGCTCCTCCTCGGCACGCACCCGCGCCAGGCTCGCGCGTTCCTGGACGAGCCACTCCGGCGGGTCCTGGCGCAGCGTGTCGATCTCCGAGGTGCTCAGCGCCTCCCCCGCACCGCCCCGGACCAGGCCGGCGATGGAGACGCCGAGCCGGGCGGCGACGACGTCGCGCGGGTGCGGGCCGTCGCGGCGCAGGTCCACGAGCCACGCCGGTGGGTCGTTGATGAGGCGAGCCAGCTCGGCACGGGTGACGGCCTCCGCCTCACGGAACGACGCTGGTGTCGCGGGCAGGTACACGCCGAGCTTCTTGGCCGCGGTCATGGGCTTCATCGTCTGCTTCGACCGTCGCGGCCGCTCGGCACTCGTCGAGGGGTCGGTCTGGTCAGGCTGCTCAAGCCCCGCATCGGTCACCTGCAGAGGGTATCGGGTGCGCCGGTCGGCACCGTGTGTGGCCGTAGCCTGGGCGGGCGGCGACCTGTCGCACCGCGGCGCAGGAGGCAGGCATGGGCAGCTCCGAACCTCAGCGGGCCCCGGACGACGCGCACCCCGCCGAGCGCCTGCGGGTCGGCGTCGTCGCCGGGGTCACCGTGACCAAGTGGGCCCGCATCTGGGCGGAGCGCCGGCCCGGGACCCCGCTGGAGATCGTGCCGACGCTGGAGGCGGACCAGCTCGCGCTGCTCAGGGGCGGCTCCGTCGACCTGGCCTTCGTCCGCCTCCCGGTCGACCGGGAGGGACTGAGCCTCGTCCCCCTCTACGAGGAGGTGCCCGTGGTGGTCGTGCCGCAGGACCACGTGATCACGGTCGTCGACGAGGTGAGTGTGAGCGACCTGGCCGACGAGCTCCTCCTGCAGGATCCCGACACGGTGCCGGCCTGGCGCGACCTCGCCGTCGCCCACCGGGGTGCGCCGCTCCCGCCGGTGCCCGCGACGGGCTCCATGGGCGACACCATGGCGCTCGTCGCCGCCGGCGTCGGCCTGGTCGTCGTGCCGATGTCCGTCGCGCGGCTGCACCACCGACGGGACCTGACCTACCGCCCGGTCACCGACCTCGAGCCGACGCGGATCGGGCTGGCGTGGCTGTCGGACAGGACGACCCCGGAGATCGAGGACCTCGTGGGCATCGTCCGGGGCCGGTCCGCCCGGAGCTCCCGCGGGACGCTCACCCCCGCGCAGGCGCCGCGTGCGGACCCACCGGTCCGACGTGCGCCCGCACAGCGAGGCGGCGCCTCAGCGCCTGCGCGTGGCGCGCGAGGGGACCAGGGACGCCGACGCCGAGCACGCTGAGCCCGACGCGTGACCGGGTCGGCCGTGCCGACCGGTGACCGGGTCAGCCGTGGAGGCGGGCGGGGCGTCCCGTCGAGTCCTCGATCTGGTCCTGGGCGGCGTCGATGAGCTGGTCGGCGAGACGGCGCAGGGCGCGCGCGACGGCGATCTCCTCGCCGATGGCAGGCGCTGACGCGTCATGAGGGTTGCGGTGGGCACGGCCGGCCGCGTCCACGTGCAGCGGGTCGCCCGCCCGCAGGACGGCCTGCGCCGTCGTGTCCGCGCCGGCGTGGCTGACCGTGACCTGGATGTGCCAGGTGACTGCGGCCTTCGTGACCGGTAGCTCGACCGCAGGGGCTGTGCCGGGGGCCGCCGTCGTCGACTCCACCCGCGCGTCGGCGCCCGGGAAGACCAGGGCGCGTTCACCGGTGTCGGCCCACTCGACCATGAACGGGGGCGAGCCGTCCGGGTGCCGGAGCTCGACGACCCTGCCGTCACGCGCTGGTGCTCCCACCACGCTCGAGACCTGGACGTACCTGTCCCCCACAGATGCCCTCATCAGCCCTCTCCCTCCGCACGGGTTGGACCTTCCCATCATGCTCTCGCCGATGACGGGGCGGCAGGGGTCGGGCCACGTCAACGCACGAGGTGGACCGGGTCCCCCGGCCGCAGCTGCGCCAGCCGGTCGAGGTCGGTGTCGTGCACCACCGCGACCACGGGGTACCCGCCCGTCACGGGGTGGTCGGACAGGAAGATCACGGGCAGGCCCGAGGGCGGGATCTGCACCGCGCCCCTGACCACCCCCTCGCTCGCGAGCTCGGTCGGTCCCGAGAGCCGCAGCGGCGGACCGGACAGCCGCAGACCGACCCGGTTCGACGCGTCGGCGACACGCCACTCCTGGCTGCACAGCTGGGTCAGCGCCCCCTCGGGCAGCAGGTCGGCACGCGGGCCCACCACCACCTGGAACCGTCCCGGGTCGTCGTCCTCGGCGACGGCTTCGCGCTCCCCGACCGCGCCGGTGACCTCGCTCCCGACGGGAAGGATGGTGCCAGCCTGCAGCGCAGGGGGGCCCAGCCCGGACAGGACGTCGCTGGAACGGCTACCCAGCACGGGCGTCACGTCGACGCCGCCCCGCACCCCTACGTACGACCGCAGACCACTGACCGGTGCGAGCAGCTCGAGCACCTCGCCCGACCGGAGCAGGAACGGCGTCTCACGGTCGGCACCGCCGGCCGTGGCTGCGTCACCGGGCCGGTGGACCAGCAGGCCGCCCGTCGCGCCGGTCACCGCCACCACCTGGTCACCGAGCGCCTCGAGCAGCAGGCCGCCGAACACCGTCTCGACGACCGCCGCTGCTCGCCCGTTGCCGACCAGGCGGTTCGCCCGCACCGCGGACGCGCGGTCCGCTGCGCCCGACGGGCTCACGCCGAGGTCCAGGTGGCCGACACGCCCGAGGTCCTCCACCAGGCTCAACGGACCCGGCTGCACAACGACGAGGCCGCCCGCCGACGGCACTGAGCCGGCCGGCCCGGCGACGGGCTCGAGGCTAAGGGCGGCGTGGGCGAGCGCGCGCACGGGGCGGAACCGCACCTGGACCCCCGCCGTCACGAGAGCCGGAGGGGTGCGGCCGACGTCCCAGAGCGCGGCGTCGGTCCGACCCAGGAGCTGCCAGCCACCCGGGGTGCTGCGCGGGTAGGCGGCCGAGTAGCGCGCGGCGACGGCGACCGAGCCGTCCGGGACGGCGATGCGTGGCGACGGCCTCCGCGGCACGTCGAAGGGCCAGTCGTCCGAGACCAGGTACGCGAACCCGGGCGCGAAGCCGCCGAAGGCCGCCGTCCACGTGCTCGACGAGTGGGCGCGGACCAGGGCGTCCTCGCTCGCACCCAGCGCGGCAGAGACGGGACCCAGGTCCGCCCCGTCGTAGACGGTGTCCAGGGTCACCACGCGGGACGTCGTGCGGGCCACGTGCGGCGGCCGCAGCGCCTCGAGCTCCGCGGTGAGGCGGGCGGCGGCCGGCCGGCCGGTGGTCACGACCAGGACCGTCGTGGCGGCGGCCAGGACGTCGACCTGGCCCCGGAGCGGGTGGTCGACCAGCTCGGCATGGAGGTCCATCACCTCCTCCAGCGACCCGCACTGGACCAGGAGCGCCCGGTCACCGACGGCGCGGACCCTCCGGCTCGGCTCT
>DASXVR010000117.1:0-1879 GCA_036504175.1 Actinotalea sp.
GGGCACCGACGATGGGTCCGGCTGCTGCGGTCGCTGCGCTACGTGGTGGTCGACGAGAGCCACGCCTTCCGCGGAGTTTTCGGGGCCCACGTCGGGGCGGTGCTCAGGCGGCTGCAACGCCTCGCCGCTCACCACGGCGCACGGCCGGTCTTCATCCTCGCCTCCGCAACCACGTCCGACCCGGCAACCAGCGCCTCCCGCCTGCTCGGGGTCGACCCCGGTGAGGTTGTCGCGGTCACGCAGGACACGTCTCCGCGAGGTCGCAAGACGTTCGTCCTCTGGCAGCCGCCCGAGCTGCCGGCGCAGCGTGCCGACAGCCCGCTCGACGAGGTGCACGAGGACGCCAGGTCGGGGGTGGCGCCCGGTGGGGACAGCCCGACGGCCCCGGCCCATCGCACCGCCACCGCTGAGATGGCGGACCTGCTCGCCGACCTCACGGTGGCGGGAGCGCGGACGCTCGCCTTCACACGGTCGCGTCGAGCCGCCGAGTCGGTCGCGGCGACCACGCGCGACCACCTTGCCGCCGTCGGTCGCGGACTGGGCAACCAGGTCGCGGCCTACCGGGGCGGCTACCTGCCCGAGGAGCGCAGAGCACTCGAGGACGCGATCCGGACGGGCACGCTGCGGGCCTTGGCCACGACGAACGCCCTCGAGCTGGGCGTCGACATCTCCGGCCTGGACGCCGTCCTGATCGCGGGCTGGCCCGGGACGCGAGTGTCGTTGTGGCAGCAGGCGGGGCGCGCGGGCCGCGCGGGCGCGGAGGGCCTGGTCGCACTGATCGCCAGGGAGGACCCGCTCGACACCTACCTCGTGCAGCACCCCGAGGCGATCTTCGCGACGCCTGTGGAGGCGACGGTGTTCGACCCGGGCAACCCGTACGTCCTCGCCCCTCACCTGTGTGCCGCGGCGGCGGAGCTGCCCCTGCGCGCCGAGGAGCTCGCCCTCTTCGGGCCGGGGACCGCCGAGCTGCTCGACGTGCTCGTCGAACGCGGCGCGCTCCGCAGGCGGAGCTCCGGCTGGTACTGGACGCACTCGGAGTCGGCAGCCTGGCTGACCGACCTGCGCGGATCGGGGGGCGAGCCCGTCCGGGTGGTGGAGGAGCGGACTGGGCGCCTGCTGGGGACCGTCGACGCAGCGGCGGCGGACTCCACCGTCCATCCGGGTGCCGTCTACGTCCATCAGGGAGTCACCTTCGTCGTGGACGACCTCGACCTGGAGGGGTCGGTCGCGATGGTGCGCCCGCGGACCGTGGACTACGGGACGTGGTCGCGGTGGCTGACGTCGATCGAGATCGCCGACACCCGGCTGGAGCGCCAGGCGGGACCGGTCACCTGGGGCTTCGGGTCCGTGGACGTCACCACCCAGGTGATCAGCTACCAGAAGCGCCGCATCCCCGACCTGACACCCGTGGGTGGCGACGTGCTGGACCTGCCGGCTCGCACCCTGCGCACCACCGCCGTGTGGTGGACGGCGCCCGCGTCGCTCCTGGCCGAGGCCCAGCTGGACGACGGGGACGTCCCGGGGTCGCTGCACGCCGCCGAGCACGCGTCGATCGGCCTCCTCCCGCTGCTGGCGACGTGCGACCGCTGGGACCTGGGTGGCGTGTCGACAGCGCTGCACGTCGACACCGAGTGCGCCACCGTCTTCGTCTATGACGGCTACCCGGGTGGTGCGGGCTTCGCCGAGCGCGGGTTCCACCTCGGCGCGACCTGGCTGCGGGCGACCCGCGACGCGATCGCGGCGTGCGGGTGTGCCGCCGGCTGCCCTGCGTGCGTCCAGTCGCCCAAGTGCGGCAACGGCAACAACCCGTTGGAGAAGGCAGGCGCACTCCGTCTGCTCGACGCCGTGCTCGCTCACGAGGTCGGCTGACCGCACCGGC
>DASXVR010000118.1:0-2946 GCA_036504175.1 Actinotalea sp.
GCCGTGGCGAGCTCCTGCGCGAGGGCTCGCGCGTAGTCGCGGACCTCCATGGCGGTGCGCCGGCCGTCGAGCGGGGCGTACAGCTGGATGCCCTTGCTGCCGCTGGTCACCGGGTAGGTGGTGGTGAGCCCGTCCTGAGCCAGACGGTCAGCGACGAGGTGGGCGACCCGGGCGCACTCGTCGAGGCCGGCCGGGGGACCAGGATCGAGGTCGATCACCAGCCTGTCGGGTGCGCGCACGCCACCGCGCGGACCGACCCGCCACTGCGGCGTGTGCAGCTCGACGGCGCCCTGGTTGGCGGCCCAGACCAGACCGGCCAGGTCGTCCAGGAAGGGGAAGTCGACGATGGTGCCCTCGTCGTCCGAGCCGGGGCTCGCGTGCAGCCGCTGGTGCCGCAGCCACGGGGGTGCCCCCCGGGGGGTGTTCTTCTCGAAGAAGGTCTCACCGCCGACGCCCTCGGGGAAGCGGATGCGGGTGACGGGCCTGTCCCGCAGCTGGGGAAGGATCGCCGGCGCGACGCGTGTGTAGTACGAGATCATCTCCGCCTTCGTGAAGCCCGTGGCCGGGTAGACGACCCGGTCGAGGTGCGTCAGCCGCAGGCGTCGTCCGTCGACCTCCACCCACTGCGGCGCGTCGTCCGGGCTCACGGGGCCTCCCACGGGTCGATGTCGGCGTCGGTGCGCAAGGCGCGCACCACAGGCTGGCGCAGCCGTCCGCTGGTGGTCCGCTGCAGGTAGACGACGTCGACGGCGACCAGGGGCTCGCACCAGGTGACCGCACGCGCGTCCGCGGCCGGCACCGGGTCGCTCAGCGGTGAGGTCGGCCGGCTCCGCGGCCGCAGCTCGCGCACCAGGTCGGTGCCGCGGCGCCCGGCCAGGCCGCTCCCGGCCTTGCCGAGGTAGCGCCAGCGCCCCTGGTCGTCCGGTGCGCCGAGCAGCACCGCACCCAGCCGTGCGGACGGGTCGGCGTGGCGCGGCGAGCCCGCCGCGGTGCTCTCCGGTCGCCAGCCGACGACGGCCGCGGTGCGCGTGGAGCGGTGCGCCGCCTTCACCCAGTCGGTGGACCGTCGGCCCGCCTGGTAGGTCGAGGTCACGCGCTTGGCGACCACCCCCTCGAGCCCGTGGTCGAGGGTCACGGTCCACAGGTCGCCACCATCCGGGTACACCGGGGACAGCTGCGTCTGCTCGGGGAACGTCAGGCGCTCCAGGGTCGCGCGGCGCTCGCTCCACGGCCGGCCCGTGAGGTCCACGCCGTAGAGCATGAGGATGTCGAAGACGACGAAGGTCACGGGGGAGCGGGCGGCCAGCCGGCGCGCGGCGGCGGCGTCGCGCAGGTGGATCCGTTCGGCCAGGGCCTCGAACGAGGGGACCCCTCCCGCCAGGACGACGACCTCGCCGTCGAGCACAGCACCCTGGATGCCGGCGAGGCCGCCCAGCTCTGGATAGCTGACAGTCACGTCACGACCGGACCGGGCATGCAGCCGGAGCATGCCCGAGGTGGTGTCGCTGAGGATGCGCACGCCGTCCCACTTGACCTCGTACACCCAGGCCTCACCGCGCGGAAGCTCTTCCCCGGAGGGGGCTCGAGTGGCGAGCATGGGCTGCACGGGTCCATCCTGCCCAGGAAGGTGCCTACCGGCACCCGGACCGCCGCCTGCCCGCAGGTCCTGCGGGTACGGGCTCGTCGCCGTGCTCCCGGCGTCAGCCCCCACCGAGGAGGACGAGATGCGTGCGATCTGGAAGGGTGCCGTCGCCTTCGGACTGGTCAACGTGCCCGTCAAGCTCTACGCGGCCACGGGCGAGCACAGCGTCCCGCTGCACCAGGTGCACCGCGACGACGGCGGGCGCATCCGCTACCGCAAGACGTGCAGCGTCTGCGGCGAGGACGTGCCGTACGAGGACATCGCCAAGGGCTACCAGACCGACGACGGGCGCATGGTCGTGCTCACGGACGAGGACCTCGACGACCTGCCCCTGGCCACTGAGCGAGAGATAGCGGTCGAGGAGTTCGTGCCCGTCGACCAGGTCGACCCGATCATGCTCGGCAAGACGTACTACCTCGAGCCCGACAAGACGGCGGCCAAGCCGTACGCGCTCCTCCGGGAGGCCCTCAAGACCACCGAGCGGATGGCGGTGGTCAAGGTCGCCCTGCGGCAGCGGGAGTCCATGGCGGTGCTCCGCGTGCGCGACGACGTCATCTGCCTGCAGACGCTTCTGTGGCCCGACGAGATCCGTGCGGCCGACTTCCCGATCCTGGAGAACGACGTCACGGTGCGCCCGCAGGAGCTCACGATGGCCGCCTCGCTGGTGGAGTCGCTCGCCGCGGACTTCGACCCGTCAGCCTTCGAGGACTCCTACCAGGCGGCGCTCGAGGCGATGATCGAGGCCAAGGTCAGCTCCGGGACCACGGTCCAGGTGGAGCAGCCGCAGAAGGAGGACGAGGCCGACGGCGGGCAGGTCGTCGACCTCCTCTCCGCCCTCCAGCGCAGTGTCGAGAAGGCGCGCGACGCCAGGGCGGCAGCCTCCGGCGCGACGAGCGCGCCGGCGGCGACGGCAGGGACCGCACCGGCGGCGTCCGGGCAGGCCAAGGCTCCAGCGCGCACGTCGCGCGCGAAGGCAGCGGCGGCCGACGCTCCTGCGGCCAAGGCACCGAGTCGCGCGACGGCTCCGGCCAAGGCTCCGGCCAAGGCCCCTGCGAAGGCTCCCGCGAAGGCTCCTGCGACGAAGGCCGCGGCAACGGCGGCCGTGAAGGCGCCGGCGGAGCCCGCAGCCAAGAAGCCGGCCACCCGGCGCAAGGCCTCCTGAGCGGTGCCGGCTGCCGGGCGGAGCCACCTTGCCGAGCAGCGGGACGCCGTCGTCGCGACCCTGCACCGGATCGCCTTCCTGCTCGAGCGGCAGCAGGCGTCGGAGTACCGGTCCCGGGCCTACCGCTCGGCAGGTCACACCC
>DASXVR010000119.1:0-3731 GCA_036504175.1 Actinotalea sp.
TCGAGCCAGAGCCCGCCGTCGCTGAAGGAGTCCGGCGTCACGTTGACGACGCCCATGACCAGCGTCCGGTCGAGCTGCGCCAGCGCAGTCGGCAGCGGTCTCGGGTGGTGCCGGACGATCACGTCGTCAGCCTAGGGCCGACGACACCGGCGCCAGCGCGCATCTGCAGGTCAGCGTCCGATGATGAGGCTCATGGCCTCGGCGCGGGTCGCCCCGTTGCGCATCTGGCCGCGGACGGCCGAGGTGACCGTGCGCGAGCCGGGCTTGCGGACCCCGCGCATCGACATGCACAGGTGCTCGCACTCGACGACGACGAGCACGCCGCCCGGGTGGAGGATCTCGACCATCGCATCGGCCACCTGCGAGGTGAGGCGCTCCTGCACCTGGGGCCGGCGGGCGTAGAGGTCGACGAGGCGCGCGAGCTTGGAGAGGCCCGTGATGCGACCGTCCGCCCCCGGGATGTAGGCGACATGGGCGACGCCGTGGAACGGCACGAGGTGGTGCTCGCAGGTCGAGTACACGGCGATGTCCTTGACCAGGATCATCTCCTCGTGGCCGAGGTCGAACGTGGTGGTCAGGACGTCGCGCGGCTCCTGGTAGAGCCCGGCGAAGGTCTCGGCGTAGGCACGGGCGACCCGGCCGGGGGTGTCCTTGAGCCCGTCGCGGTCAGGGTCCTCCCCCACGGCGAGCAGCAGCTCACGGACCGCCGCCTCGGCGCGGACGTGGTCGTACGGGAGACGCGCGTCGGTGTCGTCCTCGCGGGCCAGGTCGGAGTCGGCGTCCGGGTCGAAACCTGCCGCCGGGTCGATCGCTCCGCGGCGGAGTCGGGCGGCGTCGTCAGCTGTCTGGGTCATGCGTGCCTCGTCCCTGGTCGGTCGTCGACGGTGCTGCGGACCTTCCCGCGCCGGGTTCGGTCCGGCCGGTCGGTTCGGCGGGGTTCAGGAGCGCGAGCCGGGCTCCACGAAGCCACCGGGTGGGACCTCGCCGATCACCTCGGCGGGGTGCTCGGGCTTGGCGGCCGCGGCCTCGTCCTGCGGGACGACGACCGATCCGTTGGACAAGACCTTCTCGCGCGCGGTGAGCACGGGCGGCCGGTCCGAGACCCCGCGGTCAGGGCTCGAGAGCCAGACGTCGCGCGGCTCACGCTTGGTGATCGGGGCGAAGATCTCGGCCAGCTCGGACTGGTTGAGCGTCTCCCGCTCGAGCAGCTCGGTGACCAGGGAGTCGAGCACGTCGCGGTACTCGTTGAGGATCGCCCAGGCCTCGTCGTGCGCGAAGTCGACCAGGGCCCGCACCTCGACGTCGACGACCGCGGCGACCTGCTCGGAGTAGTCACGCCCGTGGCCCATGTCGCGGCCCATGAAGACCTCGCCGGAGTCCTGGCCGAGCTTGACCGCGCCGATCTTCTCGCTCATGCCGAACTGCGTGACCATCTTGCGGGCGACGGCCGTGGCCTTCTCGATGTCGTTGGAGGCGCCCGTCGTCGGGTCGTGGAAGACGATCTCCTCGGCGACGCGGCCGCCCATCGCGTAGGCGAGCTGGTCGAGCAGCTCGTTGCGCGTGGTCGAGTACTTGTCCTCGGTCGGCATGACCATCGTGTAGCCGAGGGCGCGACCGCGCGGCAGGATCGTCACCTTCGTCACCGGGTCGGTGTAGCGCAGCGCCGTGGCGACCAGCGCGTGACCACCCTCGTGGTACGCGGTGATCTTCTTCTCCTTGTCGTTCATCAGCCGGGTCCGCTTCTGCGGTCCGGCGATGACGCGGTCGATCGCCTCGTCGAGCTCGTGGTTGCCCAAGATCTGCTTGCCCGTGCGGGCGGTCAGCAGCGCTGCTTCGTTGAGCACGTTGGCCAGGTCGGCACCGGTGAAGCCGGGCGTGCGCTTGGCCACCGCGTGCAGGTCGACGTCGGGGGCTGTCGGCTTGCCCTTGGCGTGGACCTGGAGGATGCGCTCGCGACCCCTCAGGTCGGGTGCGTCGACGGAGACCTGCCTGTCGAAGCGGCCCGGACGCAGCAGGGCCGGGTCGAGGATGTCGGGCCGGTTGGTCGCCGCGATCAGGATGACGTTGGCGTTGACGTCGAAGCCGTCCATCTCGACCAGCATCTGGTTGAGGGTCTGCTCGCGCTCGTCGTGGCCGCCGCCCATGCCGGCGCCGCGGTGACGCCCGACGGCGTCGATCTCGTCGATGAAGATGATCGCGGGGGCGTTCTGCTTCGCCTGGTCGAACAGGTCACGGACGCGCGAGGCACCCACGCCCACGAACATCTCGACGAAGTCCGAGCCGGAGATCGAGTAGAAGGGCACGCCCGCCTCACCTGCGACGGCCCGGGCCAGCAGCGTCTTGCCCGTGCCCGGCTGACCGTAGAGCAGGACTCCCTTGGGGATCTTGGCGCCGACGGCCTGGAACTTGGCCGGGTCTGCAAGGAAGTCCTTGATCTCCTCGAGCTCCTCGACGGCCTCGTCGACGCCCGCGACGTCCGCGAAGGTGACCTGCGGGGTCTCCTTGCTGACGAGCTTGGCGCGGGACTTGCCGAACTGCATGACCCGCGAGCCGCCGCCCTGCATGCGCAGCATGAAGAACCAGACGAGCCCGAAGAGGATGAGCACCGGCAGGAAGGACAGCAGCCCCTCCCACCACGAGGTGACCGGGACCTCGGAGTTGTAGCCGCCCTTGAGGTCGGCGTTGGCGATGGCGGTGACCACACGGTCGCCCTGCGGCGCCACGTAGTAGAACTGGACGTTCTTGCCCTTGTCCTTGAACGGCTCGGTGAGGGTCAGGTCGACCCGCTGCTGGCCGTCGACGATGAGCGCCTGGTCCACCTTGCCGGCGGAGAGCAGAGCCAGCCCGTCCGAGGTGTCGATCCGCTGGACGCCGGACGTGAAGAACGCAGACCCCGCGATCCACAGGATCGCCACGGCGACCACGATCCAGATGACGGGTCCGCGCGTGAGGTTCTTGAGGTTCATGGGTGACGGGGCCGGAGCCCAATCCCTCCTGGTCGTCGGGCGGTTCTGCCGTGCACGCTACCTGCTGCACCTGGGGCAACGGCCCTCTGTTCGCCCAGGGCGCGAAGCGCCGGTGCGCCAGGGCGCGGCGCGCAGGGCCGGACGACGCCCGGCGAGAGGGCGCTCAGTCCCCGTACACGTGCGGGGCGAGGGTCCCGACGAAGGGGAGGTTGCGGTACCGCTCGGCGTAGTCGAGGCCGTAGCCGACGACGAACTCCCCCGGGATGTCGAAGCCCACGTAGCGGACGTCGACCTCGACCTTGGCCGCCTCGGGCTTGCGCAGCATCGTGGCGATCTCGACCGAGGCGGGCCCGCGGCTGCGCAGGTTGGCCAGCAGCCAGGAGAGCGTCAGGCCGGAGTCGATGATGTCCTCGACGATGAGCACGTGCCGGCCGGTGAGGTCCGCGTCGAGGTCCTTGAGGATGCGCACGACGCCAGACGAGGTGGTCCCCGCGCCGTAGGAGGAGACCGCCATCCAGTCCATCTGCACAGGCGTGCGCAGCCGACGGGCGAGGTCGGCCATGACCATCACAGCGCCCTTGAGCACCCCGACGAGCAGGACGTCGCGGCCGGTGTAGTCCGCGTCGATCTCCGCGGCCATCTCGTCCAGCCGTCCCTGGATCTGGTCCTCGGTGAGCAGCACCCGCTCGAGGTCGTCACCCATGTCCGACGCATCCACCGCGTGCCACTCCTCATGTCGTGCTGCTGAGGACCACAAGGGTGCCA
>DASXVR010000120.1:0-45396 GCA_036504175.1 Actinotalea sp.
CGCACCACTGACGACGCCGTCGGTTCGTTGCCGGGGCGCGGCGAGGAGGCCCAGGATGGGGACGCCGCCCCGCAACGCAGCGGGCCAACGATGATGGAGACGAACATGGCCGTCCAGGTCAACCTGTCCAAGGGGCTCGACAAGGCCTACGAGAACCTCAGTGTCACGGAGATCCTCGACGCCCCGCCGTCGGCGCTGGCTGGGCTCACGGAGAAGCACGACGCCCTCCTGAAGGACGCGCTGGGCATCACCACGGTGCGCCAGCTCGGCTCGAACAGGTTCTTCGCCCTGGCCGGCGTGCTGGTCGCGCTGGAGAACAAGGAAGGCTGACGCGCCGAACGCGGCGGCCCGGGCACCCGATCGGTGCCTGGGCCGCCGTGTTCGTGTCTCTGCGGCCGACCGCGTCAGAGGGTCGGCGTCTGCCTCGTGGTCGCCTGCGCTGCGAGCAGGTCGCGGATCTCGGTGAGGAGCACGACGTCCTCGTCCGGAGCGGCGTCCACCTCCGCCGACCTGCTGAACCGTGCCTTGGCCGCCTCGTACGGCTGCACGACGAAGAAGTACACGACCGCCGCGACGATGAGGAAGGCGACGAGAGCGGTGATGAACGCCCCGACGGGCACCCCACCGGGCTTGACGTTGTTGAAGTCGGGGTTGCCGCCGACCTTCCCGATGAGGGAGAGGATCACGTCGGTGAACGACTTGACGACAGTGGCGAACGCCGCGCCGACGATGAACGCGACGGCAAGCTCGACGAGGTTGCCCCGCATGATGAAGTCCTTGAAGCCCTTCATGGTCCCAGCCTCTCGATAGCCCTGTGGAGAGGCGCCCGGAGCGCCCGGCGCCCAGCCAACCACACGGCGCTTCCCCGGCCTCGGCCCGGCGGGCCAGGACAGCTCAGGTGTCGGCGGCCGCCGGGGAAGCCTCGTCGGTGTGCGCGATGTGGGCGAGCTGACGCCAGATGAGCACGACGAACACGGCCGAGCCGACGAACGCGAACCAGAACGGCGCCGTGACGTCCCAGCGCTCGGCCAGGACGCCGCCGATCCCCGAGCCGATCACCAGGCCGCCGAAGACCCCGACGGCGTTGACGCTGCCCACCCGCCCCTGCAGCTCGGAGGGCACGGCCCGCTGACGCACGGTGATGGACGTGGTGCCCCAGACGAAGGCGTGCGCACCGAAGACGAAGAAGATCGGCAGGGCGACCCATGCGGACCTCGCCAGCGCCAGGCCCAGGTGCGTGAAGGTCTCGATGATGAGGCCGATCCGCATGAGGTTCCCCAGGCTGACCCGCCGGGTGATCCAGCCGTAGGTGACCGTTCCGGCCAGTCCCCCGACCGCCCCGACGGTCGTCAGGAGCCCGAACCCGACATCACCCAGGCCGAGGCGTCGCTGGGCGTAGAGCACGAGGACCGACCAGGCGGCGCCGAAGGTGATGTTGAACGTGAAGATCGTCAGGACGAGCGTGCGCACCGCGGGGTGGCGGACCACCCAGCGGAACCCCTCGGCGATGTCGTGGCGCAGGTGCGTGTCGGCCGACCGGCCCCGGCCGTGCGGCGGCAGGACGACGCGGGAGACCAGCACCGCCCCCATGGCCACGACGAGCGCCTGCGCGGCGAACGGCCAGGCCATCCCCAGGGCGAAGAGGGACGCGCCGATCGGTGGGCCGGCCAGCTGGTTCACCGTGATGAACCCGGTCTGCAGCCGCGAGTTGGCGACGGCGAGGTCGTCCCGGCGCACCACCATCGGCAGGAGCGTCTGCGAGGTGCTGTCCGCGAACACCTCGGCCGTCCCCACCAGGAAGAGCGTCACGAGCACGATCGCGATCGACACGTGGCCCGTCACGATCGTCGTGGCCAGGACGGCGAGCATGACCCCGCGGGTCAGGTCGACGGTGACCACCATGAGCCGCCGGTCCAGCCGGTCCGCGAGGGCGCCGGCGAACAGGCTGAAGACCAGCGGTGGAAGCCACTGGATGGTCGCCGCCAGCGCCACGAGCCGCGCGTCGCGGGTGAGTGAGGCGACGAGGAGGGGGCCCGCGGCGATGGCGATGCCGTCGCCGAGGTTGCTCACCCACGACGAGGCGAGCAGCCACCGGAACGCGACCCCGAGCCGCGGCGGCACCACGATCTCCAGGAGTCGGCCCACAAGCGCGAGATGCTACGGCCCCGGGCCAACGGCCGCCTCGCCCTTTACCGAGCACGGGCCGGGCCGGGACACAGCCCGAAGGAGGTCAGCGGAGGGCCGCGTGCAGGGTCGGACGCGGTCTCGCGCGGAGACGCGCGGCAACGTCTGGGCCCTCGAACCTGCCCCGACACCGTGACGTACCGGTAGTTTGCCGACGTGGACGACGACGGGTACGGCGGGACGCTGCGGCGCGACGACGCCCTGACGGGCACGGTCGCGCACAGGCGACCGCGGCGTCTGACCGAGCTGGCCCTCCTCGCCGTCATGTACGGCGCCTACAACCTGAGCCGCAACGGGGTGCCGACGGCCGTCGCCCAGGCTGAGCGGAACGGGGCCGACCTGCTGCGGCTCGAGGGTTCGATGGGCATGGACATCGAGCGGGGTCTCAACCAGGCCGTGCTGCGGTTCCCGGCGCTCGTCGTCGGCGCGAACTACTACTACGCGACGCTCCACTTCATCGTCACGGCAGCCGTCCTGGTGTGGCTCTTCCGACGACGTCCCGCGGCCTACACGCGTCATCGCCGGGTCCTGCTGATCATGACCATGCTCGCGCTCGTCGGGTACTGGCTCTACCCGGTCGCCCCACCTCGGCTGATGCCCGGCGGGGACTTCGTCGACACCCTGCGCGCCTTCGGCACCTGGGGTGCCAAACCGGGCGACGCGGTGGTCTCGGCCTCCAACCAGTACGCGGCCATGCCGTCGATGCACGTCGGATGGGCCCTGTGGGCCGGCGCCACCATCGCCCGCCAGGCCACGGTGCGCGCCCTGCGCGTGGCCGGCGCCTGCTACCCGTTCCTGACGGTGCTGGTCGTCGTGCTCACGGCCAACCACTACCTGCTGGACGCGGTCGCCGCCGTGGTGCTCTTCGTCGCGGCGATGATCATGAGCTCGGCGCTCGACCGACCGCTGGCGCACCTCCCGGACGTGCTGAGCCAGGTCCTGCCGGGACCGCTCGGCCGAGTGCTGCGGCGCGACCCCGCACCTGCGGGAACGGTCGTCACGGTGGACCAGGTCGAACCCGCTGAGGGCTGACCGGGCGCATGGCCCGCGGCCCGATTGCGAGGTCGATCACGGAGCAGATACGGTCCGTGTACCGGCGGCACGAGCGGAAGGACGAGTGATGAGCCTCGCCTCCTCCCTGCCCGCCCGGGACACCTGCGGCCCGGACCTCACGGCACCCCGGTCACGCCGCCGCCCGACCTGCTGTCGCTAGAGCGCTGGCACCTCCCCCGGCCCTCGTGGGCCCGTCGCCACGCGACCGCCAGCGCTCAGCTCCCTGAACCGCGCCTGCGGCATTACTGCACCCTCCCGCCTGGTCAGAGCTCGTCAGAGCTCGTCAGCGCTCGTCAGAGCGCGCCGGCCGGGTCGGGAATGTCCTCAGCAGTCCGCAGGTTCGCTTGATCAGACGCCGCTCCACCACCGTCCAGCACCGCCAGACCAGGCCGCCCAGGGCGGCCCCCGTGAGACGAGGAACCCATGGCCCGCATCTACGACGACGTCACGAAGCTGATCGGCAACACCCCGCTGGTCCGGCTCAACCGGGTCACCGAGGGCGCCGGCGCGACGGTCGTCGCCAAGCTCGAGTTCTACAACCCCGCCAGCTCGGTCAAGGACCGCATCGGCGTGGCGATCATCGACGCCGCCGAGGCCTCCGGCGAGCTGCCCCCCGGCGGCACGATCGTCGAGGCCACCAGCGGCAACACCGGGATCGCGCTGGCGATGGTCGGTGCGGCGCGCGGCTACGACGTCGTGCTGACCATGCCCGAGACGATGTCCAAGGAGCGGCGCGCCCTGCTGCGCGCCTTCGGTGCCGAGCTCGTGCTGACGCCCGGCTCGGAGGGCATGAAGGGCGCCGTCAACCGCGCGGAGGAGATCGCCTCCCAGCGGCCCGGCGCCGTCCTGGCCCGTCAGTTCGCCAACGAGGCCAACCCCGCCATCCACCGCGCGACCACGGCCGAGGAGATCTGGGCCGACACCGACGGGCAGGTCGACATCGTCGTGGCGGGCATCGGCACCGGCGGCACCATCACCGGCGTCGGCCAGGTGCTCAAGGAGCGCAAGCCGGGGCTGCAGGTGATCGCCGTGGAGCCGGCCGAGTCGCCGATCCTCAACGGCGGCGCCCCCGGACCGCACAAGATCCAGGGCATCGGCGCCAACTTCGTGCCGGAGATCCTCGACACGACCGTCTACGACGAGGTCATCGACGTCGACGCCGAGACCGCGGTGCGCGTCGCCCGCGACACCGCCCAGCGCGAGGGCCTCCTGGTGGGCCTCTCGTCCGGCGCCGCCATCCACGCGGCCGTGCAGGTGGCCCAGCGCCCGGAGAACGCGGGCAAGCTGATCGTGGTGATCGTGCCGTCCTTCGGCGAGCGGTACCTGACGTCGATCCTCTACTCCGACCTGATGGACTGAGATGAGGCGGATCTGGCGGTTCCTCGTCGTGCTCCGCGAGGACCTCGACGCGGCGCGACGGCGTGACCCGGCGGCCCGCTCGCTGGCCGAGGTCGCTCTCGGCTACCCGGGGGTCCACGCGCTGTGGGCCTACCGGGTGGCCCACCGGATGTGGCGTGAGCCCGGCCTCGAGCTCCCTGCGCGGCTGCTCTCGCAGCTGACGCGGGCCCTCACCGGGATCGAGATCCACCCCGGGGCGCAGATCGGCCGCCGGCTCTTCATCGACCACGGGATGGGCGTGGTGATCGGCGAGACGGCCGTCGTCGGCGACGACGTCGTCCTCTTCCACGGCGCGACCCTCGGCGGCAAGGCGATGCGGCGCGGCAAGCGGCACCCGACCCTGGGTGACAACGTCGTGGTGGGTGCGGGCGCCAAGATCCTCGGTCCGGTGTGGATCGGCGACGGCGCGCAGATCGGCGCGAACGCCGTCGTGGTCAAGGACGTCCCGGCCCACGCCACCGCTGTCGGCGTCCCGGCCGTCGTCCGGGCACGCCCGACCGCGGGCCCGGCGGTGCACATGATCGAGGACCCTGCGATCTACATCTGACGTCTCGCGATGCGGGCACCGGGGCAGGCATGGTTGCCGACGCGCGCCCGGTCGTCCTACGCTCCATCCTGCGCGTCCGAGGTGCGGATGCGATTGTCTCACCTGGTGAGACTCGTCTCGGAGGGAGGCCGCGCCATGAACCGTCACCACGACGAGACGACGGCGCTGCCGATGATGCCCTCCGACCGTGGCTGCTGTCCGTGCATGCCACGCGCTGGCGCCTGACGGTCTGAGCCCCCTACGGGCGTCCGGGTCCGTCCGGGTCCGACGAGGGACCTAGGCAGCCAGCGGGACCCCGCACCCTCCGCACCCACGGTGCGCCCGCACGCCCTCGGGGCCGCGGACCCCGACGCGCCCCCGAGGACCCACCATGGCCATCACGGCCCCCGCTGCTGTGCACCCCGCCACCACGGCCGGACGATGAACCCGACGATCGCGAACCTCCTCACCGAGCACCGCACCTTCCCCGCGCCGGACGGCGTCTGGAACATCGGCCCCACCGAGGCCGCTCTGCTGCGCGAGGAGGCCGACGCCGACCACGTCGCCTTCTGGGAGCGAGCCGCGCGGCGGCTCGAGTGGGCCGAGCCGTGGCACACCGCCCACACCTGGGAACCCGCGCGGCCGCTCGACGACGACCCGGACACCCTCTCCGTCCCCGTCGCGCAGTGGTTCGTCGGCGGCCGCCTGAACGTCGCGGTCAACTGCGTCGACAGGCACGTGCGCGCCGGCCGCGGCGACAAGGTGGCCCTGCACTTCGAGGGCGAGCGCGGTGACCGCCGCAGCTACACCTACGCCCAGCTCCAGCGGGAGGTCTCCCGCGCCGCGAACGCCCTCACCGACCTCGGCGTGGTCCAGGGCGACCGCGTCGTCGTCTACCTGCCCGTGCTGGCCGAGACGGTGATCATCACGCTCGCGATCGCCCGGATCGGCGCGATCCACTCGCTCGTGTTCGGCGGGTTCTCGGCCGAGGCCGTCCGCTTCCGGGTCCAGGACACCGGCGCCACGCTGCTCGTCACGTCCGACGGGCAGTTCCGACGGGGGGTCGCCGTGCCGACCAAGACTCAGGCGGACGAGGCGGTGGCGGGCCTGGACCACGTCGAGCACGTGCTCGTCGTGCGCCGGACCGGGCAGGACGTGCCCTGGACCGCCGGGCGCGACGTCTGGTGGCACGACGTCGTCGGCACGGCGAGCGACGTCCACGAGCCCGAGTCCTTCGACGCCGAGACGCCGCTGTTCATCATCTACACCTCGGGCACGACCGGGAAACCGAAGGGTCTGGTCCACACCAGTGGCGGCTACCTGACGCAGGCGTCGTGGACGCACTGGGCCCACTTCGACGCCCGCGAGGACGACGTGCACTGGTGCACGGCCGACCTCGCGTGGGTCACGGCCCACACCTACGAGATCTACGGACCGCTCTCCAACGGGCTCACCCAGGTGATCTACGAGGGCACGCCGAGCACCCCGCACCCCGGACGGCACTTCGAGATCATCGAGCGCTACGGGGTGACCACGTACTACACGGCGCCCACCCTCATCCGGACGTTCATGACCTGGTTCCCGGACGGCCTGCCCGGCGACCACGACCTGTCCAGCCTGCGCCTGCTGGGCACCGTCGGGGAGTCCATCAACCCCGAGGCCTGGGTGTGGTTCCACGAGCAGGTCGGCGGCGGCCGCGCGCCGATCGTGGACACCTGGTGGCAGTCCGAGACCGGCGCGACGATGATCGCCCCGCTGCCCGGCGTGAGCACGCTCAAGCCCGGCTCGGCGACCCGCGCGCTCCCGGGCGTCTCGGTCAAGGTCGTCGACCAGGCCGGCGTGCAGGTCCCGCACGGCGAGGGCGGCTTCCTCGTCGTCGACAGGACCTGGCCGGCGATGGCACGCACCATCTGGGGGGACCCCGAGCGGTACCGGGACGCCTACTGGTCGCGGTACGCCGAGCAGGGGTACTTCTTCGCCGGCGACGGCGCCCGCTACGACCAGGACGGGGACATCTGGCTGCTGGGGCGGGTCGACGACGTCATCAACGTCTCCGGCCACCGCCTGTCCACCATCGAGATCGAGTCGGCGCTGGTGTCGCACCCGCTCGTCGGCGAGGCCGGCGTCACCGGCGTGCACGACGCCACCACCGGGCAGGCGATCGCAGCCTTCGTCATCCCGTCGCGCTCCTCCGCGCACCCCGACCACGCCGCCGCCTGGGTCGACCACGCCCTCGAGCTCACCGAGGTGCTGCGCGCCCACGTCGCGCGGGAGATCGGGCCGATCGCCAAGCCGCGCGACGTCGTCGTGGTGCCGGACCTGCCCAAGACCCGCTCCGGCAAGATCATGAGACGCCTGCTCGCGGACCTCGTGGCGGGAGGCACCCTGGGGGACGTGACCTCCCTGCAGGACGCGACCGCCCTGCACCGCATCCAGGCGGTCCTCGCGGCCCGGTCCCTGCACGCCGACGCCCCGCACCCACCCCGGTCGGTACCGGCACCAGCGCCCAGCACCGTCCAGCAGTGCCAGCAGAAGGAGACGCACCCGTGACCGACCGACAGTGGGGCTTCCGCACCCGCGCGCTGCACGCCGGTGGCGTCCCCGACGCCACGACGGGGGCCAGGGCCGTCCCGATCTACCAGACCACGAGCTTCGTCTTCGACGACACCGCCGACGCCGCGAACCTGTTCGCCCTGCAGAAGTACGGCAACATCTACTCGCGCATCGGCAACCCGACGGTGGCCGCGCTCGAGGAGAGGCTGGCCTCGCTCGAGGGCGGGATCGGTGCCGTCGCCACGGCCTCGGGGATGGCCGCCGAGTTCATCACCTTCGCCGCCCTCGTCGGTGCGGGCGACCACGTGGTCGCGGCCGCGTCGCTCTACGGCGGCACCGTCACCCAGCTCGACGTGACGTTGCGCCGCTTCGGGGTGCAGACCACGTTCGTGCCGGGCACCGACCCCGCCGACTACGCCGCAGCGATCCGGCCGGAGACCAAGGTCGTCTACGCGGAGGTCATCGCCAACCCCTCCGGGGAGATCACCGACATCGCCGGCCTGGCCGAGGTCGCACACGCCGCGGGTGTCCCGCTCGTCATCGACGCCACGCTCGCCACGCCGTACCTGGTGCGCCCCATCGAGCACGGCGCCGACATCGTCATCCACTCCGTGACGAAGCTCCTGGGCGGCCACGGAACCACCCTCGGCGGCGTCGTCGTCGAGAGCGGACGCTTCGACTGGGGCAACGGGAAGTTCCCGCACATGACCGAGCCGGTCGCGTCCTACGGCGGCGTGAGCTGGTGGGAGAACTTCGGCGAGTACGGCTTCCTGACCAAGCTGCGGTCCGAGCAGCTGCGTGACATCGGCCCAGCCCTGTCCCCGCAGTCGGCGTTCCTGCTGCTCCAGGGCGTGGAGACGCTCCCGCAGCGCCTCGACGCCCAGCTGCAGAACACCCGCGCCGTGGCGGAGTGGCTCGAGGCCGACCCCCGTGTCGCCTACGTCAGCTGGGCGGGACTGGCGTCGCACGTGCACCACGAGCGCGCGGCGCGCTACCTGCCTGCCGGCCCCGGCGTGGTCTTCGCGTTCGGTGTCCGCGGGACCGCCGAGGTCGGCGGCCGCCAGGCCGGGCGCACCTTCATCGAGTCCGTGCAGCTCGCGAGCCACCTCGCCAACGTGGGCGACGCCCGCACGCTCGTGATCCACCCGGCGTCGACCACCCACCAGCAGCTCTCCGCCGCGCAGCTCGCGGCGGCGGGTGTGCCGGAGGACCTGGTACGGATCAGCGTCGGGCTGGAGGACGTCGAGGACATCCTGTGGGACCTCGACCAGGCGCTCACCAGCGCCGTCGGACCGCGCAGCGCCCACGAGCAGCGAGGCGGCCCCGACCGGACGAGCTCCCACGACCACGAGACGGCGGAGGTCAGCGCATGAGCGCCATCCCAGCGGTGGTCGTCCCCGGGGCGGAGGGCGCCTCGGCCGCGGCCTGCGCCGTCCCGCCGGCAGGTCACAGCAAGGCCGGTCGCACCTGGCAGGGGCCGAGCGCACCCGAGCGCCTGGCGCTGCTGCGGCGCACCCGGTCGATCGCCATCGTCGGCGCCTCCGCCAACGCCTCGCGGGCGAGCTACTTCGTGGCGACGTACCTGCTGTCGTCGTCCCCGTACGAGGTCTACTTCGTCAACCCGCGGGCGACGGAGATCCTCGGCCGGCCCGCCTACCCCACGCTCGCGTCGCTGCCCGTCGTGCCCGACCTGGTGGACGTGTTCCGCCGATACCAGGACCTGCCCTCCGTGCTCGACGAGACGCTTGCCGTGGGTGCCAAGGCGCTCTGGCTGCAGCTGGGCGCCTGGCACGAGGACGTCGCCCGGCGCGCCGAGGCAGCGGGCCTGGACGTGGTCATGGACAGGTGCGTGAAGATCGAGCACGCGCGGTTCCACGGCGGTCTGCACCTGGCCGGCTTCGACACCGGCGTGATCAGCTCGCGGAGGGCCCTTCGCTGAGCTCGGGCTGCTCGTCCGGCCACCAGATCGCGCGCCGCAGCACCACGCGCGCATCCGGGTCCCCGGCCCGGCCGTCGTCGGTCAGCGGACACGACTCCTCGCGCAGCCGCTCCAGGGCACGTGCGTAGTGCGCCTGCGGCGGGCGACCGGAGGCGTTGACGACGCGCCACCAGGGGATGCCCGATCCGGCGTGCGCGAGCACGTTGCCCACCTGACGGGGTCCACCACGCCCGAGCCGGTCGTGCAGCACCTCGGCGATGGTCCCGTAGGTCATCACCCGACCCGGCGGGATGACCTCGACGAGGTCGAGCACCGCCTCCAGGTAGTCCTCGTCCACCGATGCCCCTGCCGGCTCAGTCGAGGTGCACGAGGATGAGGGCGCGGTCGTCGGCCTCCCCGGCGCGCACGCCGGCGAGCACGGCGTCGGCCCCGCCGCTGCGGGTGGCGACCACGCGCTCGGCCTCGCCCATGAGGCGGTCGATCCCGAGCTCGACGTCCGCGCCAGGGCTCTCGATCAGGCCGTCGGTGTAGAGCATCAGCGTGTCCCCGCTCTGCATCCGCCCGGCGTGGACGCCGAACACCGGCGCCTCGACGACCCCCAGCGCCGGACCGCCGACGGTGTCGACCGTCTCGATCCGGCCTGAGCCGGCGTTCAGGTGCACGGCCGGCGGGTGCCCAGCCGTGGAGACCCAGAAGTCACCGGTGTCGAGGCGCACCGCGAGATGGATGGCCGTGGCGAACCCCTCCGGCCAGTCCTGCCCGAGGAGGTAGCTGTTGGCGGCGGTCAGGAACTGCTCGCGGGGCATCGCGCCGAGCAGGCCGCCGAAGGCCCCCGAGAGCAGCAGCGAGCGCACACCGGCCTCCTGCCCCTTGCCCGAGACGTCGACCAGCACGATCTCCAGCAGCGACCCGTTGTGGGCGCGCGACGCGACGACGAAGTCCCCCGAGAACGCCTCCGCGTAGGCCGAGCGCACGAGGCTGTCGACCCGCCAGCGCGGCGGCAGGGGCGGGATGCGGCCGTGCGCGACGAGCCTGTCGCGCAGGTCGACGAGCATCAGGTCGCCCGCCGCGCCCTGCAGGCCGAGCCGGTCCCGCTGGGCCACGAAGGCGAGTCCCGAGCCGATCCCGAGCAGCTGGACGAGGAGCTGGCCGGGCGTGACCGTGATCCAGCTGCCGAGGTAGAGACCGAGCGTCTCGACGACGACGACGACGCAGAGCAGCACCATCCCGGCCAGCCGGAGGGTGAAGACCCCCAGCAGCACGAGGAAGAGCATCATCGACGGGGGCACCCAGACGGGTGCGAGCATCATGCCGCCGGACGCCAGGACGGACAGGGCGACCAGTCCGGCGGTGGCGCCGACCTGCCGCAGGAAGAGCGTCGACCGGCGAGCGCTGCGACCGAGCCGCATGGTGCGTCGTCGCGCGCCGCCTCGAGCCCGCCGGGTCCGGCGGACCGGTGCGCGCGAGGACAAGGTCACGGCCCGAGGCTATCGACCGCGCGCGCCACCCGCGTACTCGACCGGCGGTGCCGGGCGCGCCGGGCAATAGACGTGCCTGCGGCGGCCCGGGCACGGCACCATGGCCCGATGAGCCCCCTGCGCGCCGGGTACCGGCCGACCGACATCCCCGAGACCCGACGAGCCGAGATGCTCGCCGTCGACACCTGGGCGTTCCCGACGACCGTCTCCGACGAGCAGATGCTCGAGATGCCGTCGTCCCTGACCTGGGAGCGGACCCGGGGGGTCGAGACGGACGACGGCGAGCTGGTGGCCTGCCACTCGTCGTACCCGTACAGCGCGTTCCCCGTCCCGGGCACGACCACCGCCGTCTCGGGCCTGACCTGGGTGGGCGTGCACCCCGCGCACCGTCGCCGCGGTCTGCTCCGCTCGATGATCGACGACCACTTCTCGCGCAGCCTGGCGCGCGGAGAGGCGGTCTCCGCCCTGTTCGCCGCCGAGCCGGCCATCTACGGCCGTTTCGGCTACGGCCTGGCCGCCTTCGACCTGCGCCTGACCGTGCCGCGCGGCGCCGAGCTGCGCGACGTCGAGGGCGCGGACGCGCTGCGGGTCAGGCTCGAACGGCTCGACCCGGAGACCCACGGCCCGGCGATCCAGCGCGTGCACGCCGCCGTGGACCGCCCCGGGTGGGCCACCCGGCAGACACCCGAGCTGCTCGCCGCCTTCCTGTCCGACCCGGAGCCGTTCCGGGAGGGCCGTGAGTCGCTGCGCATCGCCCTGGTCGAGCGTGACGGGGATCCCGTCGGGTACGCCCTCTTCCGCCGCAAGTCGGTCTGGGAGGCCACCGGCCCCCGCGGGACGGTCTACGTCCGCGAGGTTGTCACGCCCGACGGTGCGACCTCGCGGGCGCTGTGGGGGGTCCTGCTCGACCTCGACCTCATGGCGACTGTGGAGTCCTGGCTCATGCCTGTGGACGACCCGCTGCTGCACCTGCTGGTCGACCCCCGGGCAACCGAGCCCAAGATCTCGGACAACCTCTGGGTGCGGCTGCTCGACGTGCCCGTCGCCCTCGCGGCCCGCCGCTACCGGGCCCCCGTCGACGTGGTGCTCGACGTCACGGACGGCCTGCTGCCCGCCAACCAGGGACGCTGGCGCCTCGTCGGCGGGCCGGACGGTGCGACCGTCGAGCGGGTGGACGGCGACGCCACGGCCGACCTGCGCCTGGACGTCCGCGAGCTGGGCGCCGCCTACCTCGGTGGAACCACGCTCGCCGGGCTTGCCGGCGCGGGCCTGGTCACCGAGCTGAACCCGGGGTCCGTGGACCGCGCGTCCCTCGCGTTCGGCTGGCACCAGCCGCCGGTGTGCAGCTGGATCTGGTAGCCGAGCGCCGCGCGGTCAGCGGCGGGTCTCGTACGCGGCGACCTGGTCGATCCGGCGCTGGTGGCGGGGGTCCCCGCTGAAGGGCTCGGCCAGGAACGCCTCGACGATGGCGGTGCTCTCGTCGACGGAGTGCTGACGGGCTCCGATCGCCACCACGTTGGCGTCGTTGTGCTGACGGCCAAGCGTGGCCGTCTCGACGCTCCACGCCAGCGCGGCGCGCACGCCGGCGACCTTGTTCGCGGCGATCTGCTCGCCGTTGCCCGAGCCACCGATGACGATGCCCAGGCTGCCGGGCTCGGCCACCACGGCCTCGCCCGCGCTGAAGCAGAACGACGGGTAGTCGTCCTGAGCGTCGTAGGTGTGGGCACCGTGGTCGGTCACGTCGTGCCCTCCGGCGGCCAGGTGCTCGAGGAGGTGGGCCTTGAGCTCGTAACCGGCGTGGTCAGCGGCGATGTGGATGCGCATGGGGCCATCCTGCCAGCCCGACCGGTCCCGCCGGCGGCACTCGCCTACCCTGGGCCCATGACATCGACCGAGGACCTGACCGGGGTGCGCAGCGGCATCGACCTGTCCGAGCTCGACCCCTCCTGGCGACCGCAGGACGACCTCTACCGCCACGTGAACGGGCGCTGGATCGCCACGCACGAGATCCCGCCGGACCGCGCGACCGACGGCGCGCTGCGCGTGCTGCACGACGTCGCGGAGGAGCAGGTCCGCACGATCATCGAAGAGCTCGGGGCGCAGGTCGCATCCGGCGGGACCACCTCCGGCCCGGCGGCCCAGGTCGGCGCCCTGTACGCGAGCTTCATGGACGCCGACGGCGTCGAGCGCCGCGGGATCGAGCCGCTGGCCGGGGAGCTCGCGCAGATCGACGCGGCAGCCTCGGCGGCCGACCTGGTGACCGTGCTCGGCGGGCTCCAGCGCACCGGCGGCGCCGGCGCGGTCGGGTTCTGGGTCGACAACGACGCCAAGGACCCCGAGAGGTACGTCGTCTACCTGCACCAGGGCGGTCTCGGGCTGCCCGACGAGGCGTACTACCGCGAGGACCAGTACGCGCAGGTGCGCGAGGCCTACCTCCCGCACGTCGCCCGCATGCTCGGGCTCGCCGGCCTGGACGCCGCCGACGCCGACGCGCAGGCGCAGGCGGTGCTCGACCTCGAGACGCAGCTGGCCGCCGGTCACTGGGACGTGGTCCGGGACCGCGACGCGGAGCTCACCTACAACCCCATGACCCTGGCGGACCTGGCCGCGTCGGCGCCCGCCTTCGACTGGGCGGCCTGGTCAGCCGCGCTCGGCGTCCCCGCCGGCTCCTTCGACAGCCTCGTGGTGCGCGAGCCGACCTTCGCCGTCGCGCTCGCCTCGTTGTGGACCGAGCTGCCTCTCGACAGCTGGAAGGCCTGGCTGCGCTACCACCTGGTCAGCGCGCGGGCGCCGTACCTGAGCGACGCCGTGGTCCAGGCCAACTTCGACTTCTACGGCCGCACGCTCACCGGCGCCCCGCAGGTGCGCGACAGGTGGAAGCGCGGTGTCTCGCTGGTCCAGTCGGTGCTGGGCGAGGCCGTCGGGCAGGTCTACGTGGAGCGTCACTTCCCGGCCGGGCACAAGGCCCGCATGGTCGAGCTCGTGCACAACCTCGTCGAGGCCTACCGGGAGTCGATCGCAGGGCTGGACTGGATGGGCGAGGAGACGCGCGCCAAGGCGCTGGCCAAGCTCGACGCCTTCACCCCGAAGATCGGCTACCCCGACAGGTGGAAGTCGTACGAGGGGCTCGAGCTCACCGCCGACGACCTGGTGGGCAACGTGCGACGTGCGACGGCCTACGAGCAGGACCGTGAGCTGCGCAAGATCGGCAAGCCGGTCGACCGCGACGAGTGGTTCATGACCCCGCAGACGGTCAACGCCTACTACAACCCCGGCATGAACGAGATCGTCTTCCCTGCGGCGATCCTCCAGCCGCCCTTCTTCGACCCCGAGGCCGACGACGCCGTCAACTACGGCGGGATCGGTGCGGTGATCGGCCACGAGATCGGCCACGGCTTCGACGACCAGGGCTCCAAGTACGACGGCCAGGGCCGGCTGGAGGACTGGTGGACCGCCGACGACCGCGCCGAGTTCGAGAAGCGGACGGCGGCCCTGGTGGACCAGTACTCGGCGTTCTCCCCCGCCCAGCTCGACGGGTCGCACCACGTCAACGGCGCTCTGACCATCGGCGAGAACATCGGCGACCTCGGTGGCCTGTCGATCGCCCTCCGGGCGTACCGCATCGCCCTCGGGCACCCGCTGGACGACGCCCCGGTCGTCGACGGCCTGACGGGGGTCCAGCGGGTCCTTCTCGGCTGGGCTCAGGCGTGGCGGGGCAAGGGGCGCGACGAGGAGGTCGTCCGGCGGCTCGCGACCGACCCGCACGCCCCCGACGAGTTCCGCTGCAACGGCGTGGTCCGCAACCTCGACGAGTTCCACGACGCCTACGACGTGCAGCCCGGTGACGCCCTCTACCTGGCGCCGCAGGAGCGGGTCAGGATCTGGTGACGCCGGCCGTTCAGAAGAGGCGGTAGCCGGCCTTCGCGACGGAGAAGCCCTTGCCGGTGGGGTTGTGCTGGCAGTACACGCCGTTCGGCGAGCTCTGGCAGGTCATCTCACCGACGGTGGAGGCCTTGCCGTACTCCAGGACCGGTGTGCCGGCAGGCACGCTGTACCCCGCGGCCGGTGTGTCCAGGCACGGCATCGAGGCGCCGTCCGCGGCAGTCACCACGAGCACGTTGCCGATGCTCCCGGCGCAGCCGGCGGGCGGGGTGTAGCTGAACGTCAGGATCGTGCACGTGGCCGAGGACTCGGTCATGTCGCAGTAGATGTTGCCGCTCGGCGACCGGAACGCGGCGATCGCGTCGGCGGAGGACGGGCTGGCCGGCGCGGTCTCGATCGGCTGGGCCTCAGCCGTCGGGCTGCCGGAGGGCGACAGCGACCCGGCGACGTCCGGGCCGGACGGCCCTGCGGCGAGGCGCAGGACCAGCAGGATGATGAAGGTGGCCACCAGGATCACGTCGATCACCAGGAAGGTCGTCATCCCGGGACCGAGTCCTCGACCCGTGCCCGCGGCGGGCGCCGGGTGCGTCGAGTGATCGGCCATACGGTGCTCCTCGCCTAGGTCCGGGCGCGCCAGGGACGTCGTTCTCAGGCGCAGCCGCCACGGCAGCATGTCACGGCCGAACGGGTGACGCGAAGCCGTCCAGCTCCGAGACCGCCATCGCCGCCGAACGGCCGGGCACCCCGCTCACGCCACCGCCCCGTCGGGCACCGGCCCCGCCGAGGAGCACCCGCGGGTGCCCGGTGGCGACGCCCCAGCGCGCAGCGGGGTCGGCCGGATCGATCTCGTCGTCTGCGAGCCAGGGCCACTGCAGGTCCCGGTGGAAGATGTGGCCGCCGGGCAGCCCGACCTCGTGCTCGAGGTCGAGCGGGGTGCGCACCTCCAGGCAGGGCGCCCCGTCGGCGTCGACGGCGAGGCAGTCCTCGACGGGCTCGGCCAGGACCTGGTCGAGCGAGCGGAGGGTCGCCGCGAGAGCCTTCTGGCGCGCACCGACCGGGTCGTCGCGGAAGAGCCGGGCCGGCATGTGCAGCCCGAACAGGGTGAGCGTGTGCATCCCCGCCGGGGCGCCGGCCCCGAGGATCGACCTGTCGGTGAGGGTGTGGCAGTAGATCTCCAGCGGCGGGAGCGTGGGGAGCGACCCCGCCGACGCCTCCTGGAAGGCGCGCTCGAGCTGCTGGTAGCCCTCGTTGACGTGGAACGTGCCGGCGAACGCGTCCTGCGGCGCCACCGTCGCGTCCAGCAGGCGTGGCAGCCGACGCAGCACCATGTTGACCTTGAGCTGCGAGCCCTCCGGCGTGGGGCCCGGGTCCAGGCCGAGCAGCCGGCCGAGCTCCTGCGGGCTGCAGGTCGCCACGACCCTTGCGCCCTGGGCACGCTGGTCGGCGCCGCCCTCCGACCAGGTGACCGTGCCGTCCGGATCCACCCCTGACACCGCGGCCCCGGTGCGGATCTCGGCCCCGGCGGCTCGCGCTGCGCCGGTGAGCGCGTCGAGCACCGCGCCCATCCCCCCGACGGGGACGTCCCAGTCACCCGTGCCACCGCCGATGACGTGGTACAGGAAGCACCGGTTCTGCGCGAGCGACGGGCTCGCCGCCCCCGCGAACGTCCCGATGAGGGCGTCGGTCAGCACCACGCCCCGGACCAGGTCGGAGGCGAAGGTCCGCTCGAGAGCCTCTCCGAGGGGTCGCTCGACGAGGTCGGCCCACCAGCCCTCACCGACGGACGCACGCACCGCCCCGGCCACGGGTACCGGGTCGGTCATCGACGGGAACACGGCCTGCGCCAGCCGGGCCGTGCGCTGCGACCACGTCCGCCAGGCCTCGACGTCGGCCTCGGCCCCGACGGAGGCGAACGACTGCGCCGTCGCCCCGGGGTCCCCGGAGTCGACCAGCAGCCCGCGGCTCGGGTCGTCGGGCGCCGGGGTGTAGGAGGACACGCGCCGCCGCCGCAGGGTCAGGTCGAGACCGAGCTCGTCGCGGACGGCCCGGGGCATGAGCGACACGAGGTAGGCGTAGCGGGACAGCCGGGCGTCGACCCCACGGAAGGGCCGGACCGACTGGGTCGCGCCGCCGAGCCGCTCGGACCGCTCCAGCACGAGGACGGAGCGTCCCGCCCGGGCCAGGTAGGCAGCGGCCGTGAGGCCGTTGTGGCCCCCACCGACCACGACGACGTCGTACCGGGGTCGTGGCGAGGTCACGGCGTCACTCTGCCTCACGCCGCCGCCGATCCGCACCCGGGAGTACGGGACGCCAGGTCAGCCGAAGATAGGCCCGTCCGCGCGGCTGCGCTTGAGCTCGTAGAACCCGGGCACCCCGGTGACCAGCACGAACCCGTCCCACAGCCGGCCCGCGTCCTCGCCCTGGGGCGCCGGCGTCATGACCGGTCCGAAGAACGCCTCACCCTCGATGCTCACCACGGGCGTGCCGACGTCGCTGCCCACGAGGTCGATCGCCCGCTGGTGCGAGGCCCGTAGCACCTCGTCGTGCTCGTCGCTGTCCCAGGCGTCGACGAGGTCGGCCGGCAGCCCTACCTCCTCGAGTGCCTCGGTCACCACCGCGCGACGCTCGGCGCCCCGCCCTCCCGGGTGCAGCCGGGTCCCGATCGCGTCGTACAGCGGCTTGACCACGTCCTCGCCGTGCGCCAGGCGGGCAGCGGTGAGCACCCGGACCGGACCCCAGGCGTCGTCCATCGAGCGCCGGTACTCGGGTGAGAGCTCACGGTCCTCGTTGAGCACGGCCAGGCTCATCACGTTCCAGCGGACGTCGACGTCACGGACCCGGGCGACCTCGGTCATCCACCGTGAGGTCATCCACGCCCACGGGCAGATCGGGTCGAACCAGAGCTCTGCGTGCTGCGTGGACATCGGGCTCCTCGGGGTCGGAACGATACGAACCCCCCTAGTCTGCCGTGGACGACCCCGACGTGCCCGCTGCGTGAAAGTATCTCCGCACGACCCCCCAGCACCTGAGGAGCACCACAGTGCCCGCTGAGAACCTGACCCGCGCCGAGGCGAGTGAGCGAGCGGCCCTGCTCGACGTGCACTCCTACGACGTCGCCCTCGACCTGACGACGGGTGCGCAGACCTTCGCGTCGACCACTGTCGTGCGCTTCACGGCGAGCCCTGGCTCGAGCACCTTCATCGACCTCATCGCACCGACGGTGCACGAGGTGGTCCTCAACGGGACGTCACTGGACGTTGCCGAGGTGTTCGCCGACTCGCGCATCCAGCTCACCGGCCTCCAGGTCGAGAACGAGCTCCGCGTCGTCGCGGACTGCGCGTACATGAACACCGGCGAGGGCCTGCACCGGTTCGTGGACCCGGTCGACGGCGAGGTGTACCTCTACTCCCAGTTCGAGGTCGCCGACTCGCGGCGCGTCTTCGCCGTCTTCGAGCAGCCCGACCTCAAGGCGACCTTCGCGTTCGCGGTGACCGCTCCGGCGCACTGGACGGTCATCTCCAACTCCCCCACGCCCGAGCCGCTGCTCATCACCGGGACCGACGCCACGGACGTCGCCCGGTGGTCGTTCGACCCCACGCCGCGGCTCTCCAGCTACGTCACTGCCGTCGTGGCCGGCCCGTACCACCGCGAGGTGGGCGAGCTGACGAGCAGCGACGGTCGGACCATCCCGCTGGGCGTCCTGTGCCGCACCTCGCTCGCGCCGCACCTGGACGCGGAGAACATCCTCGACGTGACCCGGGCCGGGTTCGGCTTCTACGAGGAGGCCTTCGGCATGGCCTACCCGTTCGCCAAGTACGACCAGATCTTCGTCCCCGAGTTCAACGCCGGAGCCATGGAGAACGCCGGCGCCGTCACCTTCCTCGAGGCGTACGTCTTCCGCTCCAAGGTGCCCGAGGCGACGGTCGAGCGCCGTGCGGTGACGATCCTGCACGAGCTCGCGCACATGTGGTTCGGCGACCTCGTCACCATGCGCTGGTGGGACGACCTGTGGCTCAACGAGTCCTTCGCCGAGTACGCCTCGACCCTGGCCGCGGCGCAGGCCACCCCCTGGAAGGACGCCTGGACGACCTTCGCGTCGCTGGAGAAGTCCTGGGCCTACCGCCAGGACCAGCTGCCCTCGACGCACCCCATCGTCGCCGACATCCGTGACCTGCAGGACGTGGAGGTCAACTTCGACGGGATCACCTACGCCAAGGGCGCGTCGGTCCTCAAGCAGCTCGTCGCGTGGGTCGGTCAGGAGAAGTTCCTGGACGGGGTCCGCCGGTACTTCGCCAAGCACGCGTGGGGCAACACCCAGCTGCGCGACCTGCTCGCCGAGCTCGAGGCCACCAGCGGCCGCGACCTGGCGCCCTGGTCGGCCCTGTGGCTGGAGCGCGCCGGTGTCACCCTCCTGCGACCGGCGATCGAGCTGGACTCCAACGGCCTGGTGAGCAGCTTCCTCATCCACCAGGAGGTGCCCGCCGCGCACCCCGTCCAGCGGCCGCACCGCCTGGCCGTCGGCGGCTACGACCTCGTCGACGGTGACGACGGCCAGCTGCGGCTGGTGCGCACCACCCGCGCCGAGCTCGACGTGGACGGGGCGCACACCAACGTGCCGGCCTTCGTCGGCCGTCCCCGCCCGGACCTGGTGCTGGTCAACGACGACGACCTGGCCTACGCCAAGGTGCGGCTCGACCCGGAGTCGCTGGCCCTGGCGATCGGCCACCTGCACTGCTTCACCGACTCGCTGCCCCGTGCGCTGGTATGGAACGCCGCCTGGGACATGACCCGCGACGGCGAGCTGCCGGCCCGGGAGTTCGTCGCGCTCGTGCTCGGCAACGTCGCCCACGAGTCCGACTCGACGGTGGTGCAGGTCCTGCTGCGCCAGCTCGCGACGAGCCTCGACCTGTACGTCGCTCCCCAGCACCGATCGGCCACGTCTGCCCGTGCGGCGGGAACCCTGCTCCAGCTCGCCCGAGCGGCCGCCCCGGGCAGCGACAGCCAGCTCCAGCTGGTCAAGGCGTGCGCCGCCCGTGCAGCGACACCCGAGCTGCTGGACGCGGTGGAGGCCCTGCTCGACGGCTCCGGCGGTCTCGAGGGCCTGAGCATCGACACCGACCTCGCCTGGGAGCTCCTCACCAGCCTGGTCGCCGGAGGGCGCGCGGGTGAGGCCGAGATCGCCAGCCAGCTCGTGGCAGACCCGACGGCCACCGGCGAGCGCGCGGCAGCGGCCGCACGTGCAGCCATCCCCTCTGCGGAGGCGAAGCTCGCCGCGTGGGAGTCGGCCGTCGAGTCCGACCAGCTCGCCAACGCCGTGCAGAACGCGGTGATCGCGGGCTTCAACCGCGTGCACGACAGGTCGCTGCTGCTTCCCTTCGTGGACCGCTACTTCGGCTCGCTCGAACGCATCTGGTCCGAGCGGACCAACGAGATCGCCCAGAACATCGTGGTCGGCCTCTACCCGACGGTGCTGGCCGGGACCGAGGTGGACGTCCTCGCGGCGACCGACACCTGGCTGGAGCAGCTCGGCGACAGGTCACCGGCCCTGCGCCGGCTCGTGGTCGAGGCCCGTGACGGCGTCCGCCGGGCACTCGTCGCGCAGGAGCGTGACAAGCGCTGACGCGGTAGGGCTGCCATGCCGAAGGCCGCCGAGCTCCGGCTCGGCGGCCTTCGCGCGCGCCTGGGCGGCCTTCGAGCCTGTGGTCAGCGCCCGTTGAGCGTGGCGACCAGCGAACGCAGGCGCGGGTTGTCGAAGAGGGAGTCCACCAGCACGAGCCGCTGCGCCGCGTCGGCGAGCGGCACCTTCCAGTTGGGGTACTCCTGGTCGGTCCCCGGCTGGTTCTGCGCCCGTCGCTCCCCGACGGCGTCAGCCAGCGAGACGCCGACCAGCACTGCCGGCGACGCCAGGACGAGACGGTGCATGGCCTCCACCAGCTGCCGCTCCGACGCGTCGGCCGTGACCAGCCCTCGCTGGGCGAGCACGTCGAGCATCTGGCGCCGCTCCTCTGCGGCCGCGGCGCGCACGATCTCGACCGGCTCGGTGAGCAGACCGAGGCGGTCGCGCAGGTCCACGTGCTCCCCTGCGAGGTACCCGGCCGTCGGCGGCAGGTCATGCGTGGTCACCGTCGCCAGGGCGAGCTTGCGGTACTCCTCCGGCGGGATGGGCGCATCGTGCTTGCGCTCGAACCAGAGCACCGAGGTGCCCAGGATCCCGCGGTCGATCAGGTAGTCCCGGACCCACGGCTCGAACGTGCCCAGGTCCTCGCCGATGACCACCGCACCCGCGCGGTGGGCCTCCAGGCAGAGGATCCCGATCAGCGCCTCGTGGTCGTAGCGGACGTACGCGCCGTCCCGGGCACCGCTGCCCTGCGGGATCCACCAGAGCCGGAACAGGCCGATGACGTGGTCGATCCGGATGGCGCCCGCGTGGCGGAGCACGGTGCGCAGCATGTCCCGGTACGGGCGGTAGGCGGTCCGGACCAGGGCGTCGGGGCGCCACGGCGGCTGGGACCAGTCCTGGCCCTGCTGGTTGTACATGTCCGGCGGCGCACCGACCGACACCCGCTGGGCGAGCACGTCGCGCATCGACCACGCGTCGGCGCCCTCCGGGTGCACCCCCACAGCGAGGTCGTGCATGATCCCGATGCGCATGCCGCCGTCCAGGGCCGCCCGCTGGGCCGCGGCGAGCTGCTCGTCCGACACCCACTGGAGCCAGCAGAAGAAGGTCACCCGGTCGGCGAGCTCCTCACGCACCCGGCGGACCGCCTCCGAACCGCGGTCCTGGAGCGCGGCGGGCCACGACGCGCTCCCGTTGCGCTCGGTGATCGCGCACCACGTGGCGAAGTCCTCCAGGCCCTGGCCCTCCTGCTCGCGGAACGCGGCGAAGGCCGCCTCGCGCGCCGGCGACCGGGGCGCCGCGAAGACGACGTCGAGGGCCACCCGCTTGGCCGCCCAGACGGCGTCACGGTCGATCGGGCCGGTGTCGGAGCTGAGCGGGCGCGCCACCTCGGCCTGCCACTCGATGAGGGACCGTTCGGCGACCGGCAGGTACGCCGTCTCCGGGATGTCCTCCACCCGCAGGTACAGCGGGTTGACGAAGCGCCGGCTGGTCGGCAGGTAGGGCGAGGGCGACATGGGCGCAGTGGGCTCGGCCGCGTGCAGGGGGTTGATCAGCAGGAAGTCGGCACCGCAGCGGCGCGCAGCCAGCCAGGCCAGCTCCCGCAGGTCGGCGAGGTCGCCCACGCCCCATGACTGCGACGAGCGGATCGAGTAGAGCTGGGCCATGAAGCCCCAGGCCCGTCGCTCCTCCAGTCCGTGGCTGAGCTCCAGGCGCGCAGGCGTGACGACCAGAGAGCCGCGGGCGGTGGTCCCCGCCGACGTCGCGACGATCGTGTGCCAGCCCAGCGGCAGGTCGTCCGGCACGGCCACCGTCGCGCGGCCGACGAGACGCCCGTCCACCGGGCGCGGCGGGACGTACACGTCGGCGAGCTCGAGGGCGCGCCGTCCGGCCCCGGCCTCCGGGTCGATCTCGAGCCAGGCCTCGACGGGGTCGCCGTCGGCGACGTGGACGGGAACCTGAGCGGGGGCGCCGGCGCGGATCACGGTGACCGGGGGGAGCATGTGCCGCCACGGCTCGTCCAGGGCGTTCTCGAGGGCGACCTCGATCCGCTCGGGGGACGACGCGTCGACCCCGAGCGCTGCCAGGACCGCGACGACGGTGGTGCGGCGGACGTTGCGCAGCTGCCCGGCGAAGGTCCAGAAGTCGGGCACGATCCCGTAGTGGTGGCCGAGCGCCCGCAAGGAGTCGGGCAGGTCCTCGGAGACGTCAGGGGCTTCGGCCATTGTCCGATCCTGCCAGAGCGTGCGACACCAGCGAGAACGCACGCCGTAGCCTGCACGGATGAACATGGCCGCCGGCGCACCGGCCCCACGGACCGACCTCGTCGAGGAGCAGCACGGCCGGCGCGTGGCCGACCCGTACCGCTGGCTCGAGGACCCGGGCAGCCCGGCGACCCGCGAATGGTCCGCGGAGCAGGACGCGCGCTACGCCGCCCACCGCGGTGAGCCTGCGCATCGGCGCGCGGAGGAGCTGTTCGGCCGCCGCCTGACGGCACTGCTCGGCGCCGGGAGCGTCGGGACGCCCGTCTGGCGCGGGGACGCGTGGTTCGAGTCGCGGCGAGACGGTGCGGCCGAGCACCCCGTCGTCGACCTGGTCCGGGAGTCGGGTGAGCGGCGGACGCTGCTCGACCCGATGGCGATGGACCCGGCGGGCACCACCACCCTCGACGCGTGGCAGCCCAGCATCGAGGGCGGCCTGCTCGCCTACCAGGTGTCGACAGGCGGGACGGAGGAGAGCGTCCTGCGGGTGCTCGACGTCGCCACCGGGGCCGTGGTGGACGGGCCCCTCGACAGGGCGCGCTACTCACCCGTCGCCTGGCTGCCCGGCGGGGCTGCCTTCTACTACGTCCGCCGCCTCGACCCGACCCTGCTGCCGGCCGACGAGGTCCAGTACCACCGCCGGGTGTGGCTGCACCGCATCGGCGAGGACGCCTCCACGGACGTGGAGGTGTTCGGTGCCGGCCTCGACAAGACCACCTACTTCGGCGTGGCGGTGTCGAGGGACGGCAGGTGGCTCGTGGTCTCCGCGTCCGCCGGGACCGCCCCGCGCACGGACGTGTGGATCGCCGACCTGCTCTCCGGCGACCCGGCCACGCCGTCGTTCACGGAGGTGGTCGTCGGCCGCGACGCGCAGACGTCGGCCTGGGTCGGTCGCGACGGCCGGCTGTACCTGCACACCGACCTCGACGCGCCCCGCGGCCGGCTGGCCGTGACCGACCCCACCCACCCGGGCGTCGAGCACTGGCGGACGCTCGTTCCCGAGAGCCCCGACGCGGTCCTGGACGCCGTCGTCGCGCTCGACGACGGCGACCCGCAGGACAGCTCGCCAGCCTCGGGCGGAGGCGCCGTGCCGGTGCCTGCGACGGAGTTGGTCGTGCTGTGGAAGCGGCACGCCCTGAGCGAGCTCACCCTGCACGACCCCGCGGACGGCACCCGGCTCCCGGGGGACGGCCCTGCGGGTGCCGTCGTCCCGGTCCCCGGCGCCGGCACCGTGACGGGCCTGAGCCGTCGGCCCACCGGCGGCCGCGAGCTGTGGTTCGGCTGGACCGATCCCACCAGCCCGGGTGCGGTCCACCGGTTCGACGCACGGACCGGCGCTGTCGACCTGTGGGCCCTGCCGCCGGGAGCGCCCGCCCAGGTCCCTGCGGTCCGCGCGGAGCAGCTGGTCTACGCCAGCGCCGACGGCACCGACGTCCGCATGCTCGTCCTGGCCCGCGCCGACCGGCTCGACGCGCACGGACGCCCCACGGAGCCCTCGCCGACGATCCTCTACGGGTACGGCGGCTTCCAGATCAGCCTCGAGCCCGCCTACTCGGCGACCGCCCTGGCGTGGGTGGAGGCCGGTGGGACGTACGTCGTGGCCAACCTGCGCGGCGGCGGTGAAGAGGGCGAGGACTGGCACCGCGCCGGGATGCTCGACCGCAAGCAGAACGTGTTCGACGACTTCCACGCGGCCGCCGAGCACCTCGTGCGCCAACGATGGACCACACCGCAGCAGCTGGCGGTGTGGGGCGGCTCGAACGGCGGTCTCCTCGTCGGGGCGGCGGTGACGCAGCGACCCGACCTCATGGCTGCAGCGGTGTGCAGCGCCCCTCTGCTCGACATGGTCAGGTACCAGCGCTTCGGGCTCGGGACCACCTGGACAGAGGAGTACGGGGACGCCGCCCAGGCGGACCAGCACGCGTGGCTGCTGGCCTACTCCCCCTACCACCGCGCGCTGGTCGACGAGCCGGCGTCCGGACCGGCCTACCCGGCGGTCCTGTTCACGGTCTTCGACGGGGACACGCGCGTCGACCCGCTGCACGCCCGCAAGATGTGCGCAGCGCTGCAGCACGCGACGTCGGGCGACCCCGCCACGGCACCGGTCCTCCTCCGGCGGGAGACGGACGTCGGGCACGGCGGCCGCTCGCTCAGCCGGACGATCGGGCTCGCCGCCGAGCAGCTGGCCTTCGTCGCACGCCACACCGGCCTGCTGCCGCCCGCCGATGCCTGAGGAGGGCGGTGGGCGACCTGTCGGCGGCTAGCCTGCCTCCATGCCTCTCGTCCTGCCGCTCGCGCCCGCCCTGACGACCCACGCGAGCCACGCGCACCAGGCGACCCTGACGACGCTGCGCGCCGAGGCGAGCACCTGGACCTCCTGGCTGCTCGGCGCGCCGGCACGCACGGCCATCGCCGTGGCGGTCGGCTTCGTCGTGCTCGCCCTGGCCCGCTGGGTCATCCACCGCGCCGTCCGTTCGGTGGTGGTCGGCGGGACCCGCGTGCGCAGCCATGCGCGCCGGCTCCTGCTGCGCACGCGGGCCGGCGGCTCCGACGCCGATGCGCTGGCCGTGGCGCGACGGGTGCAGCGTGCCGAGACGATGGGATCGGTCCTGCGGTCCACGGCCGCCCTCGTCGTCGGGATCGGCGTGCTCACGGCCGTCTCGAACATCAACCACTGGGACCTCGCCCCGGTGCTCGCCTCCGCGGGCGTGGCGGGCGTCGCCCTGGGCTTCGGCGCGCAGACCCTCGTCAAGGACTTCCTCTCCGGCATCTTCATGCTGATCGAGGACCAGTACGGGGTGGGGGACGTCGTCGACCTCGGCGCGGCCTCCGGGACGGTGGAGTCCATCGGGCTGCGGGTCACCCAGGTGCGCGACATGCAGGGCACCCTCTGGTACGTCCGCAACGGCGAGATCCAGCGCGTCGGCAACAAGACCCAGGGCTGGTCGCGGGCGATCGTCGAGGTCAGGGTCGGTCCGGACCAGGACGTCCCGCAGGCCGTCACGCTGCTCCGCTCGGCAGCGGCGGCCGTGGTCGCGGACAGCGACCTCACCCCCTACCTCCTCGGGGACCCCGAGGTCACCGCCTACGACGACCTGACCGGTGAGTCCGTCCTGCTGCGCGCGATGGTGAAGACCGCCCCCGCCAAGCAGTGGGACGTCCAGCGGGTGCTCAGGGCCCGGATCCAGGAGGCCTTCGCGACGCAGGGCGTCTCCCTCGCCCTGCCGCGGCGCGAGGTGCATGTCGAGCGCGAGATCCGGCCGGCTCAGGACCAGAGCAGCAGCACCTGACCCGCCTCCACCTGCTCGCCGGGAGCGACGACATGCAGGACGTCGGCGGCAGCAGCCTGCAGGGCCACCACAGGGCACAGCGTGGAGCGACCGCCGGCCCGGACGGCCTCCGGCGACCAGGAGATGAGGGCCTGACCCTCGGTGACGCGCTGGCCCGGGCCGACGCCCACCTCGAACTCGTCGCCGTCCAGGCCCGCAGTCTCCAGACCGAGGTGGACCAGCACGGCACGCTCGGCGTCAGGGGCGACCATCACCGCATGGGGGTAGACCGAGGTCAGGCGGCCGGAGCACGGTGCCACGGCGACCACCAGCCCGGGCGGGTCCGGCTCTGCGGGGAGGATCGCCAGCCCGATGCCGAGCATCCCGCCGGCGTACAACGGGTCGGGCACGTCGACGAGGGCCACGACCAGACCCGCGAGGGGCGCTGTGACCTGCACCGTCACACGGTTCGGCCGACCGCCCATACCTGCTCCCGTTGCCCCCGGGACCGGTGCCCCGAACGGCTTTCACCCTAGTGCGCACCCTCCTGGGTCCGCCCGGCGAGCACGGCGCGGGCCAGCAGCATGAGGTCCGGCACGAGCAGGTGGGCGCGGCCGAGTGCGTCCGCGGAGTGTCCCGTGGTGACTCCGACCACGAAACCGACCCCGGCAGCGAGGGCCGACGCGACGCCCGCCGGGGAGTCCTCGACCGCCACCAGGCCCTCAGGCGCGAGCCCGAGGCGCTCGACCCCGCGCCGGTAGGGCTCCGGGTCGGGCTTGCCGTGCGTGCAGTCCTCGGCGGTCACCGCGTCCAGGTCGGGCCATCCGAGGGCCTCGAGCGCGGGCGCGGTCCAGTCCAGCCCGGCGGAGGTCACCACGACGGTGGGCAGCGCCGTCGTCGACGCCGCAGCGAGGAGCTCCACGGCGCCTGCGACAGGCCGGGGCCTCACGCTGGTGCGCCGGAGCGCGTCCAGCACCGCCTCGGTGAGCGCGTACGGGTCCTCCCCGTTCCACGGCCCGTCCAGCACAGGGAACACCTCGTGCGCCCGGCGTCCGGCGAACTGGGCGACCACGTCGTCCGCGACGGTCCAGCCACGGCCGGCGAAGTACTCCCGGAACGCGGCCTGGTGCACGGGCTCGCTGTCCAGCAGCGTCCCGTCGAGGTCGAGCAGCAGGCCCGCTGACGGTCCCGCGAGCCGCTGCGCGAGCGAGACCTCGCCCGTCGGCATCAGCTCCACTCGAGGAGCGGCTCCCCTGCCTTGACCGTCGTCCCGGACTCCAGCAGGCAGACCACCGACTCGGCCGGCGCCTGGATGGCTACGACGGGGCACACCGGTGACCGTCCACCTGCCTCGACGGCTGCCGGGTCCCAGCTGACCACCAGGTCGCCGGCGGCGACGACGTCACCCTCGGCGGCGTGCAGCGCGAAGCCCTCGCCGCCGAGCTGGACGGTGTCCAGGCCGAGGTGGACCAGCACGGCCCGCTCGGCGTCGAGCTGGACGACGAACGCGTGGGGGTGCAGCTTGGCGATGGTGCCGGCCACGGGCGAGACGACGCTCGTCCCGGTGAACCGGTCAGGGTCGATGCCCAGGCCGGGACCGAGGATCGCACCGGCGAACACGGGGTCCGGGACATCGGACATGGCCAGGACCGTGCCGGCGAGCGGTGCCAGCACGGTGATCGGCTCAGGCATCAGCGCAGGTCCTCGATGTCCGACGCCAGGGTGTCCGCCTCGGGCCCTACGACGACCTGCACGACCTTGCCGGAGCGCACGACCCCGAACGCGCCGGTGGCCTTGAGCGCCGCCTCGTCGACGAGCGACGGGTCCGCCAGCTCGACCCTCAGACGGGTGATGCACGGCTCCAGGTCGACGATGTTCGCGTCGCCGCCCAGTGCCGCGAGGATCTCCTCAGCCTTGCTCATGTGTCCTCCTCGTTGCGAGACGGGGCCGGTGTTCCGTTCCGTCGACTGCTGTCACATCAGGTCCTCGAGCTCGCTGGCGAGCACGTCGACTCCGGGGCCGACGACGACCTGCACGACTCTCCCGGACATCATCACCCCGTGGGCACCCGCGGCGCGCAGCGCCGGCACGTCGACCAGCGAGGGGTCGCGGACCTCGGAGCGCAGCCGCGTGGTGCACGGCTCGATCTCGATGATGTTGGCCACCCCGCCGAGCCCCTCGAGGATGCGCGACGCCTGGTCGGTGTGCCCAGCACCCGTACGTCCGGTCACGACGACGTCACCTGCACTCCCTGCGTCCGTCGGGTCATCTGGGCTGCCTCCTGGGGTGGTGCGCTCTCGGGCTCGACGCTCCGCGAGCCCGCAGCCCGCGGCGTCAGGGGCTGGCGGGGTGCGCGCAGCGGCACCCACAGAACGTAGCGGTCCGCCCGGTAGGCGGACCGTGAGTAGGCGCACGCCACGTCGCCCGCGAAGGTGCGCCGGGCCACCCGCAGCACCGCGGCGCCCGTCCGCAGGCCGAGCAGCGCGCCGTCCTGGGCGTCCACCTCGGACGCCGAGACGGTGTCCTCACCCCAGTCCGGGTTCAGGCCGCGACGGCGCAGGTAGCCGTAGACGCTCTCCGGGACACCGTCGGCGAACATGCCTGGCGTGAGGGTGACCGGCGTCCACGTCTGCTCGATCGCCATCGGCTCGCCGTCCGCGAGGCGCACCCGGTAGAGGTAGTGGACGCGCTCGCCCGGCACGAGGTCCAGGGCGTCGGCGACGTCGGGGCCGGCAGCGACCTCCTCGGCAGCGAGCACGGTCGAGGACGGCTCCAGCCCTCGGCGGAGCATCTCCTCACCGAAGGAGGCCAGCCGCATCTCGAGGTCGACCTTGGTCGGGGCGACGAACGTGCCGCGGCCCTGCTCGCGCTCGAGCAGGCCCTCGACCACCAGCGCGTCGACCGCCTGGCGCACGGTCATCCGGGAGACGCCGAACCTGTCGCACAGCACCCGCTCGGACGGGATCGCGTCACCGACCGTGAGCTCATGCGTGACCAGCGAGCGCAGGTAGTCCCGCACCCGGACGTACTTCAGGACGGAGTGCCGCACGGAGCACCATCCTCCCTGACCTCGTCGTCCGCTGTCGGCCGTGTGCCGCACGTCACCATCGGGCTCGGCAACGCCGTCCCGCCGGAGTCCTTGACACCAGCGGCGCCATTCCATCATGGTGATGCCCAACTGGTCCAGACATCTAGGCGACTCAACTCTCCCGGCCCCGCCGAGACAGCTCCACCGCACGCTGGTGCCCGGACCACACAGCACGCCGGTGCCCCGCCGACGAGCGCCCGCACACGATGAGGAGTGCCGCGCATGACCGCCACCACCGTCACCGAGGTCCGCGAGAAGCGGCCGATCCCAGGATTCGCCCAGCTGCAACGCATCGGCCGCTCGCTCATGCTGCCGATCGCGTCCCTGCCCGTCGCGGCGCTGCTCCTGCGCCTCGGTCAGCCCGACATGCTCGGCAAGGACGGCCTGGCCGGCGCCTGGGGCGACTGGCTGCTGCCGGTCGCCGACGTCATGGGCGCCGCCGGCAACGCCCTGTTCGCCAACCTGCCGATGATCTTCGCCCTCGGCGTCGCCATCGGCTACGCCCGCAAGTCCGACGGCTCGACCGGCCTCGCGGCCATCATCGGGTACCTGGTCTTCAAGGGCGTCTCCGACGCCCTCTCGCCGTACATGCTCGGCAAGCCCACCGGTGACGACCCGCAGAAGCTGATCAACTACGGCGTCCTGGGCGGCATCGTGATCGGCCTGATGGCCGCGTTGCTCTACCAGCGGTTCTACCGGATCAAGCTCCCCGCCTACCTCGCGTTCTTCGGCGGGCGACGCTTCGTCCCGATCGTCACCGGCTTCGCCGCCATCGGTGTCGCGGTCATCGGTGGCTTCATCTACCCGGCCTTCAACACGGGCCTGACGAACGTCGCCGACTGGATCACCGGCTCGCCCGTCCTGGGTGGCTTCGTCTTCGGCACGCTGAACCGGCTGCTCGTGCCCATCGGCCTGCACCACCTGCTGAACTCCGTGCCGTGGTTCCAGTTCGGCACCTACACGAACGCCGCCGGGACCGTCTTCCACGGTGACATCGGCCGCTTCCTCGCGGGCGACCCGACCGCCGGGATGTTCCAGGCCGGCTTCTTCCCGATCATGATGTTCGCCCTCCCGGCCGCCGCGCTCGCGATCGTGCACACCGCCCGTCCGGAGCAGCGCAAGCTCATCGCCGGCATCATGGGCTCGGCCGCCCTGGTGTCCTTCGTCACCGGCGTGACGGAGCCTCTGGAGTTCGCGTTCGTGTACGTGGCGTACCCGCTGTACGCCATCCACGCGGTGCTCACCGGGACGAGCCTCGCCCTGGTCAACGCGCTCAACATCCGGTCCGGCTTCGGGTTCTCGGCGGGCGTCATCGACTACCTGCTCAACTACCGCATCGCCTCGCAGCCGCTGATGCTGATCCTCATCGGACTGGTCTACGCAGTCATCTACTACTTCCTGTTCCGGTTCGTCATCACGCGCTGGAACCTGCGCACACCAGGGCGTGAGGACGAGTCGGCGGCGGACCAGACGAGCGTGCTCTACGACCAGCCGGTCGACGAGCCCCGTGTCGCGACCGCCTCGGCCACCACCACGCCTCCCGGGACGACGCCGGGGGTCACCGGCCGCTGAGCCGTTCTGCCGGCACCGCACAGCACGAGGCCCCGTCACCGCAGGTGACGGGGCCTCGTGGCTGTGCGGTGCCGCCTACTGGTCGGTGCTCAGGTACGTCTCGAGCGCGTCGAGCGACTCCTCCGCGCCCTCGCCCTCGGCCGCGATGACGACCTCGTCGCCGCCCCTGGCGCCCAGGGCCATCACGGCGAGGATGCTGCGGGCCGACGCCGATGTGCCGCCGTCCTTGCGGACGGTCACGGGGGCAGGCAGCGAACCGGCGAGCTGGACGAAGAGGGCTGCCGGGCGGGCGTGCAGCCCCTCAGCGATCGCGACGGTGACACGGCGTTCGGGCACGGGGTCTCCTCAGGCTCGGCGAGGCCGGCCTGAGCGGCCGTGCCCACTGGTCTGGACCACCGTAGCGTGCCGGACGGACGGGCGCACCGGCTGCCCACCGGCCGGAGCGCCGGGCGGGGCGTCGGTGAGGGAGGATGGTCGCCGTGAGCCCCGCCGCGACCCCCGACTCGTTCTACGCGTCGGTCGGCGGCCGGGAGACCTTCACCCGCCTGGTCGCGGTCTTCTACGCCGGCGTGGCCGACGACCCCCTGCTCCGGCCGATGTACCCCGAGCAGGACCTCGGCCCCGCCGCCGAGCGCCTGACGATGTTCCTCGAGCAGTACTGGGGTGGCCCGACGACCTACAGCGATCAGCGAGGCCACCCGCGCCTGCGGCTGCGCCACGCACCGTTCGCGGTCAGCCCGCTCGCGCGGGACCGCTGGCTGGCCCACATGCGCGCCGCTGTCGACTCGCTCGCGCTCCCACCCCTGCAGCACGCCACCTTGTGGGACTACCTCGAGCGAGCAGCCCACGCCATGGTCAACACCTTCGACGAGTGACGGGAGCCCGATGAGCGAACCACGCGCCGCTGAGGTGGGGGTCGAGGCCGGTGACGGGGCTCGTGCCGCGGCCGGTGACCGGCCCGCCGCTGACGCCGGTTCCGCGGCCGGGCTGCAGGCGGACGCGCTCCGCCGGGTGCTGGACGTCCTGGACCTCGAGCAGACGGGCCCCGACACGTTCGTCGGCGCCAGCCTGCCCAAGCCCGGGGGACGGGTCTTCGGCGGGCAGGTCCTGGCTCAGTCGCTGCTCGCCGCAGCCCGCACGGTGGACGGCGACCGCCTCCCCCACTCGGGGCACGGCTACTTCCTGCGACCCGGCGACGTCGACAAGCCGATCACCTTCACCGTCGAGCGGCTGCGGGACGGGCGCTCCTTCAGCGCCCGCAGGACCCACGCCCTCCAGGACGGCCGGCCGATCCTGTCGCTGATCACCTCGTTCCAGGTGGACCAGGAGGGGGCCGACCATGCGGACGGCCCGCCGAGCGGTGTTCCGCACCCCGAGGACGTCACCCCCGCCCGTGAGGTGCTCGGGCCGGTCGACCACCCGATCGCCGCGTTCTGGACGCAGACGGCGGCCTTCGACCTGCGCCACGTCGAGGAGCCGGTCTACCTGCGTCCGGCCGGTGTGCGCACCGACCGCCAGCTGGTGTGGATGAGGGCGCACGGGACGGTGCCCGACGACCAGGTGCTGCACCGCGCCCTGCTCGCGTACGCGTGCGACCAGGTGATGCTCGAGCCCGTGCTGCGGCGGCACGGACGAAGCTGGGCCACGCACGGTCTGTCGATCGCGAGCCTCGACCACGCCATGTGGTGGCACCGTCCGGTGCGGGCCGACGAGTGGCTGCTCTACGTGCAGTCCTCACCCTCGGCCCAGGGCGGCCGCGGGCTGACGTCGGCGCGGGTCTACACCCGCGAGGGCACCCTGGTGGCGAGCATCGCCCAGGAAGGCATGTTCCGGTTCCCCTCCGAGGAGGACTGACCCGCCGCCCGCAGGGGGCTCGCACGCACCTGCGGCCCGGGCGCTCGGCATGCCGGTCGGCGCCGCACCGCACAGACTGTGCCCATGCCACGACTGCGCAGGGTCCGGGCCGGCGACCCCGGCTGGACCCGTCGTCGGCAGGGCCGCGGGGTGATCTACCTCGACGAGACCGGCGCCCGCATCACCGATCCCGAGGCGATCGCCCGGTGCCACGACCTGGTGATCCCACCGGCGTGGCAGGACGTGTGGATCTGCCCCTACCCGCACGGCCACATCCAGGCCATGGGCACCGACGACGCCGGTCGCCGCCAGTACCTCTACCACCCGCAGTGGCGCGCGCGCCGCGACCGCGCGAAGCACGAGCACGTGCTGGCGATCGGTGGGCGGCTCCCCCGCGCGCGGCGGGGCGTCCTCGCCGACCTCGCCCTGCCGGGCATGCCGCGGGACAAGGTGCTCGCCTGCGCCTTCCGCCTGCTCGACGACGCCTACTTCCGCGCCGGCGGGGAGACGTACGCCAAGGAGAACGGCAGCTACGGGCTCGCGACGGTGCTGCGCGACCACGTCGAGGTGGACGGGGACACGGTGTCCTTCAGCTACCCGGCCAAGAGCGGTCAGCTGCGCCAGGCGCGCGTCGAGGACCCGGCTGTCAGCGACCTGCTCCGTGAGCTGCGCGACCGGGACGACCCGGGCAGCGAGCTGCTCGCCTGGCAGGACGACGACGGGTGGCACGACGTGACCAGCAGCGACATCCAGGCCGACGTCAAGAGGCGCCTGGGCCCCGAGGCACGCCCGAAGGACTTCCGGACGTGGCACGCCACCGTCATGGCGGCGACGGGCCTCGCCCAGGCCGGTCCGGCGCCCCGGTCCGAGCGGGCGCGGCGGCGGGTCGTCTCCGGCGTCGTCAAGGACGTCGCCGAGGAGCTCGGCAACACCCCTGCCGTGTGCCGCTCGTCCTACATCGACCCACGACTGATCGACCTCTGGGAGCGCGGACAGATGATCACACCCCGTCGGACACGAGCCGCCGCCGAGCGAGCGGTCCTGGAGCTCCTCTCATGACCGGCGAACCCCTGCTGGTCGCCGTCACGGGCGTCACCGGGTACGTCGGCGGCCGCCTCGTACCCGAGCTGCTCGACGCCGGGTTCCGGGTCCGCGCGATCGCCCGGCAGCCCGGACGGCTCCGGGACCGGCCGTGGCGGGGCCAGGTCGAGGCGGTGGCTGCCGACGCCGGCGACCTCGACCAGATCCGGTCCGCTCTCGAGGGCGTCGACGTGGCGTACTACCTCATCCACTCCCTGGGCTCGGGGCGCCGGTTCGAGGCGCGCGACCGCCGGACGGCGCTGACCTTCGCCCAGGCCGCCCGCGAGGCGGGGGTCGGGCGGATCGTCTACCTGGGTGGCCTCTACCCCGCCGGTGAGGAGCTCTCACCGCACCTGGAGTCGCGCAAGGAGGTGGGCGAGATCCTCCTGGCATCGGGAGTCCCGACGGCGGTGCTGCGCGCTGCGGTGATCATCGGGTCCGGCTCGGCCTCGTTCGAGATGATGCGCTACCTCACCGAGCGCCTCCCGGCGATGACGACGCCACGCTGGGTGGACAACCGCATCCAGCCGATCGCGATCCGCGACGTGCTCCGGTACCTGGTGGCGGGTGCCACGCTCCCGCGCGAGGTGAGCCGCGGCTTCGACATCGGCGGGCCGGAGGTGCTCACCTACCGGGAGATGATGCAGCGCTACGCCGCCGTCGCCGGTCTGCGGCGGCGGATCATCGTGGGCGTGGGCGTGCTGACGCCCCGGCTGTCGAGCCTGTGGGTCTCGCTGGTGACTCCCGTCCCCGGCCCGCTGGCCCGGCCCCTCGTCGAGTCCCTGGTGCATGAGGTCGTGTGCGACGAGAAGGACATCGCCCAGTACGCGCCCGACCCGCCGGAGGGCCTGGTCGGGTTCGACAGGGCGGTCGAGCTGGCCCTCCAGCGCATCCAGGACGCCGAGGTCACCACACGCTGGTCGTCCGCGTCGGTGCCCGGCGCGCCGAGCGACCCCCTCCCCGGCGACCCGGACTGGGCCGGTGGCTCGCTCTACCGTGACGAACGGCGCACCGAGGTGGACGCCCCGGTCGAGGTCATGTGGTCGGTGCTGCAGGAGATCGGCGGGGAGCGCGGCTGGTACTCGTGGCCGCTCGCCTGGCAGGTGCGCGGCCTGCTCGACCGGATCTCGGGGGGACCCGGTCTGCGGCGAGGGCGCCGGGACCCGTCCCGTCTGCTCGTCGACGACGCGGTGGACTTCTGGCGCGTCGAGGAGGTCGAGCCTCGGCGGCTGCTGCGGCTGCGGGCCGAGATGCGCGTCCCTGGCCTGGCGTGGCTCGAGCTCGCCGTGCGCCCGGGTCCTGGTCCGGACCGCTGCACGCTCCGTCAGCTCGCGACCTTCCACCCCCACGGTCTGGCCGGCCAGCTCTACTGGTGGTCGGTCGCGCCCTTCCACGGTGTCGTCTTCGGCGGCATGCAGCGTGGCATGAAGAAGGAGGCCGAACGGCTCGCGGCCGCTCTCGCGGGGGCCGGCGACTGACTGCCCGACGGCTCAGGCGTCAGCGCCGCGGCTCAGGTCGTCGCGGCTCGGCTCACGCCGGGGTGCCGCGTCGCCGCAGGGCGACCGGCTCGTCGAGGAAGGACCCCCAGGTCTCACGCTCGTCGGGGGTGATCCGGCGCGGACGGCCGGTCGCGGCGTCGATCAGCACGAGCGTCGTCGTCGCCTGGACGAACACCCGCCGCTCGCCGTCGACCTCGCCGGTGAGCTGGTAGCAGACGTCGATGCTCGCGCCACCGAGGTGCCCGAGCCACATCTCGACCGTCACCGGGTCACGTCGGTAGGCGATCGGGAGCAGGTACTCGACCTCCTGGCGGGCGACGAGCGTGTGGGTCTGCGCACCGGGGCCGGCGTCGAGCACGGCGGCCGGAGCGGCGTCGGGGTCGGCGGCCTCGGGGTGGCGCCAGAACGCTGCGATGCGGGCCTCCTCCAGGAGGCGCATCACCGCGACGTTGTTGACGTGCCCGTAGGCGTCGAGGTCCGCCCAGCGCAGCGGGACCGGAACCATCAGACGCGTCATCGACGACCTTCCTTCGAGCCCTTCGACAGCAGAGCCCCGACACCGCGCGCACGCCGTGGGGGCGCGGCAGCCCGGTCGGCTGCTGCCCTGCACTCTCGCAGACGGTGCAGCACCTCCTCGACCGGCGCGACGACCAGGCGGTCCGCGACGAGTCCGACCGCCTCGCGCAGGTGCGCGGTGGCCAGACGGGCCTGGCGCCGCGCCCCGACGCCGGCGGCGATGCGTGACACGCCTGCGATCAGGAGGCCCAGGACCGCGCCCCCGACGGCTGCGGTCGTCGGCACGGGGAGCTCGCCCCAGGTCGGCGGGTCCGGGACCGGCATGCGCAGGGCGCCGAGCGCGGCCAGCACGCCGAGCCACAGCAGCCCCGCGACCATGCCGGCGAGGACGAGCCACTGCAGCGTCCCCACGACGGACCACCAGAGCGGACGGCGCGCACTGATCACACGCGTACCCGCGACGGCGCGGTCCAGGGCGTCGTGCAGGTCCCGCTGCTCACCCACCTGGGTGCGGGAGCGGCCCACGAGGACCCAGGCGTCCGGGGCCCCCGCCGTGGCGGCGTCGGCGTAGGCGCGGACAGCGGCGCGGGCCCGGGCGAGCTCGGCCGGTCCCGGGCGTGGCACCGAGGTGCGGATGAGCTCGTCGGCGTGCCTGGTGGCCGGCCCGGGTGCGGCCGCAGCCCCGGACGAGCGCGTCCCGGAACCCGCACCGAGGTGGAGCCTGCGCAGCGGGTCGGCGCGCAACCGGCTCAGCCACCGGGTCGGGGGCCACCCTGTGGCCTGGTGGGCGTGCAGCGCGCGGGCCGAGCGCACAGCCTCGGCCACGCGGGGGACCCCTGCCGACTCGGCCAGCGCGTCGACCAGCTCGGACCGAGGGGCTCGGGCAGCAGGGGTCGGCGAGCCGCACTGCTGCTGGATCTGCTGGGCCGTGCCGATGACGTCGGCCTCGAGCCGCGCACGGGAGGCGATTCGCCGCCGAGCGGCCTCGTCGAGCGCAGCGCGCAGCGCGTCCACCCCGTCACCCGTGCGGGCGCTGACGTCCAGCACGGGGACACCGGCGAGCCCATCCTGCGCGAGCAGCCGTTCGAGGTCCCGGTGGCAGGCGGACAGCTCCGCTGGCGTGAGCCGGTCGACCTGGTTCAGCACCACGAGGACGACGTCGCGATGGGCGGTGAGGCCCCGCAGGTAGCGCTCATGGAGCGCCGCGTCCGCGTACTTCTGCGGGTCGACGACCCACACCATCAGGTCGACCAGCGCGACGAGCCGCTCGGCCTCGAGCCGGTGCTCCGTGCGCACCGAGTCGTGGTCGGGGAGGTCGAGCAGGATGAGGCCGTCCTCGGCGCCATCCAGGGCGGGGGTGCGGTCCAGCGCGGGGATGCCGTCCAGCACGGGGGTGCCGTCGCCGACCGCCGGCTCGGCGAGGTTGTGGCGCCGCCGCACGCCGAGCCAGTCGAGCAGCGGGCCCGACTCCTCCGTGCCCCGGACGACCGCCATGGCCTCGGACGTCGTCGGTCGGAGCACGTCGACCTCGGCGAGGGGGCGGCCGGCCAGCGCGTTGAGCAGCGAGGACTTGCCGGAGCCGGTGGAGCCGGCGAGCGCGACGACCGTGTGGTCGGCGGACAGCCGTAGCCGATGCCCGGCGCGCGCCTCGACCCCCGCCGCACGCTCCATCACCTCGGCGCTCAGCACGCCCTCGCCGGCGTGCGTCGCCCGGCCGAGGGCCTCGAGGCGCTCGAGGACCGTCAGCTCCCCCACAGCCGCCGCCACCATCCCGCGAGCCCGCCGGGCTCGGCCCGTCCGGCAGCGACCTCGTCGCCGTCGACCTGATCTGCTGCGCGCCAGCGGTCGGCGTCGACGCGGTCCTGGGACGACGCGTCGACGGGCGTCCGCTCGCCGGTCATCGCCGCTGCAGCTGCGGCGACCTCCTGGGCGGCAGCACGGATGCGCTCCCCCGCCTGCGGAGTCAGGTCCAGGGCATCCAGCGCGGTGGTGAACCGGGAGGCCTCGTCCGCCAGCACCGATCGCAGGCGGGCCGTCAGGTCCTGCTGGGCCGTCTGCGTCAGGCGTCGCACGGCATCGTCGCCGAAGACCGCCTCGAGCAGCCGCTGGGCCAGGACGGCAGTCCCTCCGGCGACGCCCACCTCGGCGGTGGTCAGCCCGCCGGTCGAGGAGAAGATGGCGACCATCAGGGCCGCGCCCAGCCCGTTGACGCCGAAGGAGAGCACCCGCGCCGTCGTCCTGCGCTCGGCGCCCTCGGTCGAGACGAGGTCCATCACGCCGGCCTGCCAGGCGCGGACCTGCGCGGCGATCCGGTCGCGCAGGTCGGACGACGACCGGGACAGCCGCAGGCCGTCGACCAGGCGTGCGCCGGCCGGGTCAGCCCTCCACGTGGCGTAGGTGTGGTCGGCCGCGTGGTCTGCGGAGTCCTGGGCGAGGTCGAGGAGACCGTGCCCGATGGCGGCGGCGACGGGCTCCGGGGCCGGCCTTCCCCGCAGCGCCGCGGTGGCGCGATCACGCCAGGTGCTGACCTTCGCCTCGATGGTGCGGAACAGCTCGCCGGTCCCGACGAACTCCTGCCAGCGCGCGAGGACCTCCCCGCGGAGCATGGTGCCGTCGGACGTCGCAACCTCGACCGCGTGCCCGGCCTCGCGGTACGCGGTCAGCGCGACCCTCCGGAGCCTGTCCACGTGACCCGTCTGGGCATCGGCCGCTGCGGCCAGGACGGGCGCTCGCACGACGAGGTCCTCGACCGCTCCCCTGACGCTCTGCCGGACGACCTGCTCGCGTCCGGCGGTGTCACCGGCCACGGCGCGCAGCCAGCCGGCCAGGTCGTCGACGGCCGCGGCGGGAAGGCAGCCGTCGGCGTCGAGCTGGGCCTCCAGGACGGTGAAGAGGTGGGCCTCCGGGAGCCCGTGCTCGACGAGCATGGACGCCAGGTGGTTGCGGACCGCTGTGCGGGCGGCCGGCTCGACCCGGTTCAGCACCACGGCCACCAGCGCGCGGCGCCGGGCAGCCGCGGCGAGCAGGTCCCACGGCACGGCATCGGCGTAGCGGGCGGCGGTCGTCACGAACAGCCAGAGGTCGGCAGCCCCGAGCAGCTCCTCGCCGAGCTCGCGGTTCTCCACCACGACCGAGTCGATGTCCGGTGCGTCCAGGAGCGCCATGCCGCGGGGCACCCGTGGATGCGCGACGAGCCGCAGCGCCCTGCCTTCCGCATCGGGTCCGGTCACCCTCGGCAGACGGGGCAGGATCCGGTCGGAGGCGAACCAGGCGACGTCGTCGGGGTGGTGGACCAGGACGGGTGAGCGCGTGGTGGGTCGCAGCACCCCGGCGGCCGTCACAGGCGAGCCGATCAGGCTGTTGACGAGCGTGGACTTACCGGCGCCGGTCGAACCCCCCACGACGGCGAGGAGCGGCGCGCCGAGCTGACGCACCCGCGGCAGGAGGTAGTCGTCGAGCTGGTCGACGAGCTGCGCAGCCTCACGGCGCTCACGTGCCGCGCCGGGGACGTCGAGCGGCAGACGCAGCTCGGCGACGCTGGACCGCAGGGTCATGAGTGCGCGCAGGAGCCGGTCCTGGTCCCGGTCCACCGCGCTCACCCGGCCTCCGTCCGTGATCGGTCCGGGCCAGTCTGGCGCAGGACGGCCCCCTGCGCCTGGGCGACGATCAGCCGCGCGTGAGCTTGCGGTAGGTGACGCGGTGCGGACGGGCCGCGTCCGCGCCGAGACGCTCGACCTTGTTCGCCTCGTAGGACTCGAAGTTGCCCTCGAACCAGTACCAGGCGGCAGGGTCCTCCTCCGTGCCCTCGTAGGCCAGGATGTGCGTCGCGACCCGGTCGAGGAACCACCGGTCGTGGGAGACCACCACGGCGCAGCCGGGGAACTCGAGCAGCGCGTTCTCGAGCGAGCCGAGGGTCTCGACGTCGAGGTCGTTGGTGGGCTCGTCGAGCAGCAGCACGTTGCCGCCCTGCTTGAGCGTGAGCGCCAGGTTCAGCCGGTTGCGCTCGCCACCGGAGAGCACGCCCGCCGGCTTCTGCTGGTCCGGCCCCTTGAAGCCGAACGCCGCGACGTACGCACGGGAGGGCATCTCGACGTTGCCGACCTTGATGAAGTCGAGGCCGTCGGACACGACCTCCCAGAGCGTCTTCTTGGGGTCGATGCCGCCGCGCGACTGGTCGACGTAGGACAGCTTGACCGTCTCGCCGATCTTGAGCACACCGTCGTCGAGCGGCTCCAGACCGACGATCGTCTTGAAGAGCGTCGTCTTGCCGACGCCGTTCGGGCCGATCACACCGACGATCCCGTTGCGGGGCAGCGTGAAGGAGAGGTTGTCGATGAGCGTTCGCCCGTCGAAGCCCTTCTCGATGTCCTGCGCCTCGATGACCACCGAGCCCAGACGCGGGCCCATCGGGATCTGGATCTCCTCGAAGTCGAGCTTGCGGGTCCGGTCCGCCTCCGCGGCCATCTCCTCGTACCGCGCCAGACGTGCGCGGGACTTGGTCTGGCGTCCCTTGGCGGACGACCGGACCCACTCGAGCTCGTCCTTCAGACGCTTGGCCAGCTTGAGGTCCTTCTTGCCCTGGACCTCCAGACGCGCCTGCTTCTTCTCCAGGTACGTCGAGTAGTTGCCCTCGTACGGGTACAGGCGTCCGCGGTCGACCTCGGCGATCCACTGCGCGACGTGGTCCAGGAAGTACCTGTCGTGGGTGACGGCGAGAACGGCGCCGGCGTAGCTGGACAGGTGCTGCTCGAGCCAGAGCACGCTCTCGGCGTCGAGGTGGTTGGTGGGCTCGTCGAGCAGCAGCAGGTCGGGCTTCTCGAGCAGCAGCTTGCACAGGGCCACGCGACGCCGCTCACCACCGGAGAGCACCGACACGTCGGCGTCCGGCGGCGGGCAGCGCAACGCGTCCATCGCCTGCTCGAGCTGGGCGTCGAGGTCCCAGGCGCCCGCGTGGTCGAGGGCCTCCTGCAGCTCGCCCATCTCCGCCAGGAGGGTGTCGAAGTCGGCGTCGGGCTCGCCCATGAGCTCGGAGATCTCGTTGAACCGGTCGAGCTTGGCCTTGATGGGGGCGACGCCCTCCTCGACGTTGCCGAGCACCGTCTTGGAGTCGTTGAGCGGCGGCTCCTGGAGCAGGATGCCGACGGTGTAGCCCGGCGACAGGCGTGCCTCACCGTTCGACGGCTCGTCGAGCCCCGCCATGATCTTCAGGATCGTGGACTTACCGGCACCGTTCGGGCCGACGACGCCGATCTTCGCGCCCGGGTAGAAGCTCATGGTGACGTCGTCGAGGATCACCTTGTCGCCGTGCGCCTTGCGCGCCTTGTACATGGTGTAGATGAACTCAGCCACGTCGGGTGTTCTCCTGGGGGTTTGTCGTGCGATCCGTCGGGGGCACCGGGCCGCGCGGGCGCCGGGCGACGCCAAGCCTACGGCGTCGCCACGGCGGAGCCCTCCTCAGGCCGTCGCGGCCAGGCCGGCGGCGGCGGGTGCATCGGTGGCCCACGGGTCCGCCTCGTCACCCTCGGCATCGCCACCGTCCGCGAGGTCGGCCCGACCCGTGTCGGCCGCCTGCGGGCCACCGACATGGACGCTCCGCGCGAAGGTGCCGCGACCGCGCGTCAGGTCGTGGCCGAGGGCCTGCGCGTCGAGCACCAGGCCGGTACGGGGTCCGCTCTCGGTGGCCCACTCCTCGGTCCGCAGGCGCCCCTGCACCAGGAGCGGGTCTCCCTTGCGGACGGAGCTCGCGACGTTGAACGCGACATCGCGGAAGGCCTTGACGGTGATCCACTCCGTGCGCCCGTCAGCCCAGGCGTTCGTGCGGCTGTCGAAGTGCCGTGGCGTGGTGGCCACCCTGAAGCTCGTGAACGGCACGCCGTCCCCCACGACCTCGCGAGGGGTGGACGCCGCCCACCCGACGACAGTGACCATCAGTCCGTTGGAGCTCATCAGTCCTCCTCGACGGGCCGGCCCATCCGGCCCTCGGTGCCCAGCGTCGACACCCAGGTGCCCAGACCGCGTTGAGGAACCGGTGCTCTGTGGTCCTGCGTCAGGCGGGAGAGGCTGTGGAGGACGTAGGAGGTGCGACGTCCGCGTGACCGGGACCCACCACCTCGCGGGCTGCCCGATGGTCGTCGAGGACGCCGGCGGCGGGTTCGACGAGGACGATGCGCACGGCCTCGGCGATCGCGCGGCGTGCGGCGTCGGCCAGGGCACCGGCTCGCCTGCGCGCCACCGCCCGGCTGCGAGCCCGGCCCAGCAGCAGGAGCGCGACGGCGAGCACGACGGCACCGAGGCCCACCAGCGCGGACGTCGTACCGGCGGACCAGCCCTCGATGCCTGTGACGGCACCCCCGGCCACGCCGAACGCGACGAGCGCGACCAGTCCGAGCAGGGCAGCCGTGACCCGCGCCGCCACAGCCCCCGTGACCGACCCGGTTCGGACGTCGATCTCGGCCAGCCGCGTGTCGACCTCGTCCTGCAACCGCCCGGCCGGCGGGACCGCCGCTGCGACAGCCTGCTGCCACCGCTCGGGAAGGCCCTCACTCGCATGCGCCACCCAGGCATCGCGTACAGCAGCGGCGGTGTCGGCCTGGACCCGGCCCAGCCGCGCCGCCAGCCGTCCGCCGCGGCGGACGGCCTGCTCCACGGCGTCACGCATCGCCGGGATGCCGGCCCCGTCGGTGAGCGCGTCGACCGCGACGTCCCGGGCCACCCCGGAGAGGTCGGGCTCACCGCGGCCCAGCTCGGCCCGCAGGGCGGATGCGGCGTCGTCGAGCTCGGCGGCGGCCCGGGTCTCGGCCACTCCCCTGCCGGCGACGGCGCGGGCCAGGACCCCACGCAGCACGGGGAGCCCGTCGCCCGTCCGCGCCGAGAGGCTGTGCACGCCTACCTCGGTCAGACCGTCCTCGCGCAGGAGCCGGGACACGTCACGAAGCAGGCCCGCCTGGGCGGTGACCGGGACCGTGTCGATCTGGTTGAGGACGACGAGCATCGCGCTCTCGTGCCCGACCAGGTGGCGTAGGTACCCCGTGTGCAGCGCGTCGTCGGCGTACTTCTGCGGGTCCACCACCCACACGAGCAGGTCCACCAGCGGGAGCAGCCGGTCGACCACCTCACGGTGCGCCGGCTCCACCGAGTCGTGGTCCGGCAGGTCGAGGAGGACCAGGCCACGAAGGTCGGCCTGCGACTCGCCGTCGAGCTCGCTCTCCCGTTCGATCCGACGGTCCGAGGCGACGCCGAGCCAGTCCAGCAGGGCTCGGGCATCGTGCACCCACACGCAGGCGGTGACCTCGGACGTGGTCGGACGCCGCACGCCGACGTCGGCGAAGTCCAGCCCGGTCAGGGCGTTGAACAGCGTGGACTTGCCCGACCCGGTGCCACCGACGAGGGCGACCACGGTGTGGTCCACGCCCAGGGCCAACCGCTGCCGGATCCCGGCCAGTGCGCCCCGGACGGACCGGCCGACCGGCGGGTCGACGCGGTCACCCGCACGGTCGAGCGCTGCCTCGAGCTCCTCGATGCGCGCCACCAGGGCCGCTGTCCGAGGGCCGAGGGCCGCGGGGGACGGAAGCACGTCGGGGCTCATGCGAGGTCCTTCAGGACGGCCCGGCGCAGGAGGAGCCGGGACGCGGCGTCGTCGGCCAGGTCCGAGGAGGCGAGGACGTCGAGCGCAGCCGCCGCGCCGCCCTCCACCTGGGTGCGCACCCGCGAAGCGAGCTCGGCCGAGCCCAGCCCGACCACCTGGGCGGCGGTCTCCGCGCCCAGCGCGGCGCTCAGGCCGGCACGGGCACCGTCGACCCCTACGGCTGCCGCGGCGACCAGACCCGCGACGCCGTTCTCGCCGACAGCCCTCGCCAGCGCAGCGGCGCCACGACCGGGCCGTTGGTCGGCCAGGTGGTGGACGAGCTGGACAGCACCGGCCATCCACTCGGCCGCCGAGTCCGCCGGGGACACGCTCGCCGTGGCGGTCCGCGGCTGGTCACCGAGGAGCTCGAGGGCCTGGAGCACCCCGCCTGCTCCGACGACGTCCGTGGACGCGAGCGCCTCGGCGGCCGCGTCCGACCCGGACTGGCGCGCATGCGTCAGGGCGACGGTCACGGCTGAGCGCACCGTGGCGGCCAGCTCGTCGACCGCCTGGATGCGGGCGGACCTGCCCCAGCGCGAGGTCCACCGGCCGGCGAGCGGTCCCCCCTTGGCGGTCAGGGCCGTCCAGCGCGCCTGGACCGGCCCGTCGGCGACCGCCCCCGCTGACGCGGCGTCGGCGGCGCGCGCCAGCGGCGCCTCGATAGCCGACCTGACGACCAGCTCGAGGGCCTGGCGCGCGTCGACCTGCGCCTGCACCGCCTCGGCGAGGTCGTCGACCCACGGACGCAAGGCAGCGAGGGACCCGCGCTGGGTGCGGGCGATGACGGCGCGCGCGCGATCGGGGCCGGCGACCATGGTCAGCCATCGCAGGATCGGCGCCACGGCACCGGCTTCGAGAAGGCCTTCGTGCGGCCCGGCGTCGTGGATGAGGAAGAGCGGGACGGCCGCCATGCCGCGCGCACGCATGCGCTGCATGAGCTCACCGCGGACCGTCACGAGGGCCTCCCCGGGGACCCGGTTGAGCACCATCGCCATCGAGGTGCCACGGCCGGCCGCCTCCTCGAGCACCTCCCACGGGAGCGCGTCGCCGTAGCGGGCGGCGGTCGTGACGAAGAGCCACAGGTCGGCCGCCTCGAGCAGCCGGTGGGCGGTGCTCCGGTTCGTGACGACGAGCGAGTCGAGGTCGGGCGCGTCGACGAGGGCGATCCCTCGCGGGACCGCCCGGTGCTCGACCACGTCGACGATGTCGAGGAGCGGGTGCAGCCGAAGGAGGTCGGCATCGTCGGGGTGGTGCGCGAGAACCGGGCGTCGGGTGGTCGGTCGCAGCACCCCGGCGGCGCTCACCTCGGCACCGAGAAGCGAGTTCACCACCGTCGACTTGCCCGCCCCCGTCGAGCCGGCGACGACGACCACGGCCGGCGCCGACAGCTCGCGCAGGCGGGGCAGCAGGTGGTCGTCGAGCTGGTCGAGGAGCTGACGGCGGCGGGCCTCGGCGACCTCCACGCCCGGGAGCGGGAGAGGGAAGCGGGTGCCGGCGACGTCGCGGCGCAGGTCGGTCACGGCCTCCAGCAGCGACGCCCGCGCCTGGGGCCGGGAGTCGTGCCGGTCCGCCGTCGCGGCCGACGCCCAGGTGGCGGTCGGCGCGGCAGCGGGCGGGACGGTCACGGGCCAATCCTTCCGTGCGCCGCTGCCACGACCAAGCGCGCGCGCCGCAGCACGCACGACGAGCGCGCGGCGTGGCGTGGGCCTCGACCGGGCGTGGAGACGACCCGCGTTCTGGCCAGGTGGCTAGTGCGCAGCCAGGTTCCGCCCGAGGAACCGCATGTCACCGGGCCGGAGCAGGCTCCAGCAGCCCAGGTCGTGGGCGCCATGCGGGAACGTGGCCTCCGCGTCGGGGACGGCGTCGACGAGGGCGTGGTTGGCGGCGATGAACGGGTCGGAGCGGCCGCAGCCGACCCGCAGGGCGACTCCCCGCAGCCGGTCGGTGTGCGCCAGGACGTCGTGGGCGTCGAAGTCGGCGGCGTCGTCGAAGGCGCCGTCTGC
>DASXVR010000121.1:0-2299 GCA_036504175.1 Actinotalea sp.
CTCGAGGAGCACATCGGCGAGTTCGTCCGGAGCATCCGGGCGTGGGACGCCGCGCGCGAGGTCGGAAGCATCGAGCTCGCGCTCGCCGACTGCATCGCCCTGTTCCGGCGGTACGTCGCGGGCCAGGACTCGCTCGCCGACCAGGCGTCGGCCGGATCGGACCTGCCGCGCATCGAGAACGCCGGCCTGTACAACCGCTTCCTCGACCGCGCCGTCCGCGCGATGGTCGACACGCTGCGCGCCACCACCGTCGAGGCGTACGGCCGTCGCCACCGGATCGCGATCGAGAACGTGGACGAGACGTTCTGCCTGCTCCTGTACGGGCTCATCGGCCTCACGCGCGCCAACCCCGACGTCGACGACGCCGTCCTGGCCGCCCTCGTGCGCCAGACCCTGCGCCTCGACCCCGACGACCAGCCCGACGACCGGCCCGACGACCGCGCAGCCATCTCCACCGACCCTGCCCCGGCAGACGCCGAGCAGCACACCACCCAGTGACGCCGGAGGCGACACATGTTCCTGTACGAGACGATCCCGTGGCAGTCCGCCCTGATGTGGGTGGCCGTCGTCGCCGCCCTGATGCTCCTCAACGAGATCGCCCGGGCGAGCCGCTGGGCGGGGCTGGTGCTCTTCGTCGCCGTGCCGCTGGCGCTGACCGTCTTCGTCTGGCCGACGACCGCGGGCTCCGGCTCCAGCACCGGGACGTGGTTCCACTGGGTCAAGGTCTACTCGGCGCTCGCCGGCTGCCTGGGCTTCATGGCGCTGCGGTACGTGCCGAGGCTGGCGCGCAACAGGTACGCCCTGATGTTCCCCGCCGCGATCCTCGCGCTGAACATCTTCGAGGCGGTGATCCGGGACTTCCAGGTCACCGGCATGCACGGCCTCGTCGACGGCGTGCAGATGGTCGGCGGCCCGTGGAACGTCATGAACGGCGTCGCGGGCATCCTGAACCTGCTGACCATCTGCGGCTGGGCGGGCATCATCATCGGCCGTGGCCGCGCCCGCGACATGATCTGGCCGGACATGCTGTGGTTCTGGATCATCGCCTACGACCTGTGGAACTTCGCCTACGTCTACAACGCCGTCGGTGACCACTCGTTCTACGCCGGCGCGGCGCTGCTGGTCTCGTGCACCATCCCGGCGTTCGTGATCAAGCGCGGCGCCTGGCTCCAGCACCGGGCTCAGACGCTCGCCTTCTGGATGATGTTCACGATGGCGGTGCCGTCGTTCGTCTCGTCGTCGAGCTTCGCGGTGCAGTCCTCGCACAAGCCCGCTGCTCTCTTCGTCGTGAGCGCGGTGTCCCTCGCCGCGAACGTCGCCGTCGCGGTCTACCAGGTGCGCCGCATCCGCAGCCGTCACCTGAACCCGCTCACCGACGAGCTCTACACCGACCTCCCGGCCTACCAGCGCGTGCTGGCGGCCAACGTCGAGGCCCCGCAGCCGTCGCCTGCACCCGTGCTGGCTGCCTGACCGGCGCACGGGGGACATGCGCAGGGCCCGCTCCTCATGAGGAACGGGCCCTGCGCTCGTCGTCGGTACCTGCCGTCAGACTGCCGGCCGGAGCCGGCGCAGCAGCAGGTACAGCTCGCAGCCGAGGCAGTAGCCGAACGCGGCGTTCAGGAACGCCGCGACCAGGGCAAGCGCGGCCGACACTGGGATGGCTGCCGGGACACCGACGGCGGCCAGCAGCAGACCGAGCCCGACCACCACCAGCCCGACGACCTGGGCGAAGCGCGGAGGGCGGGGGTCCTCGAGCTCGGCCGGGGGGCTGAGCCGCGGCCGCACCCAGCGCCGGAACACGGCGCCCTGGACCGTGCCCTGCACGCCGCGGCTGACACCGATCGCGAAGAGGACGGCGACGAGGGCCAGGACCGCCGCGGCGGCCGGACCGTCGCCGAGCAGGATCACGACGACGAGCAGGAACGCCGTGACGCCGGCGCCGAAACGCGGGCCGCGCGGGTCGATGCCCGCTGGCCGGACAGCTGTCGACTGGGGAGAGGTGCTGGTGTCAGGCATCGATGCTCCGGGTGCTCGCAGGGGACGGACGGACGTCGAGCTGGGCAGGTCGGGAGGCGGGGGCGGACGGGCCGCCGCCCCGGAGGTCGAGAGCCGGCGTCTCGGCCGGGGCGACATGACCCTCGAGCTCGGCCAGTGCGGTGCGGGCGTGGACCGCCGTGATGGCTCCCGAGGTGCGCGACCGGACGACTCCGGCGGCGTCCAGGAGCAGGACGGTGGGGGTGCGGACCACGCCGAAGCGGCGGACGAGGTCCATCGACGCCTCGGCATCCACCTCCACGTG
>DASXVR010000122.1:0-3785 GCA_036504175.1 Actinotalea sp.
CGAGGAGCCGCGAGGAGCGCAGCACCCCGTCACGGAGCGCTGAGCGCCTGCGGGTCCAGCCGACCGAGGATCGCCTCCGCGATGGAGTGGAGCTGGTGCACCTGCTCGCGGGTCAGCGGGTCGATGACGTTCTCGCGGACGGTGGTCACGTGCCCCGGCGCGGCAGCCACCACGGTGTCCCAGCCGGCCGCGGTGAGGGAGACGTTCGTGGCGCGGCCGTCCTCGGGGCACGGCGTGCGGACGACGAGACCCCGCTTCTCGAGCCTGCTGGCGACGTGCGACAGCCGGGCGAGGGTCGCGTTGGTGCGCGTCGCCAGCGCCGTCATCCGCAGCACGCGGTCAGGCGCCTCGGACAGCATGGCCAGCACGTAGTACTCGAAGTGCGTGAGCTCGGCATCGCGCCGCAGCTGGGAGTCAAGGACGCCCGGGAGCCGCTCCACCACCGCGATGAGCCGCACCCAGGCGGCGAGCTCCTCGTCGTCCAACCATCTCGTCATGTCCCCAGCATACGGCAATACTTGACGCTACAACCAACCTGTCGTACAGTTTTAGTTGTAGCCACAACCTAAGCCGCCGCGGCGGCAGTCACAGGAGCAGAACATGACGAACGTCAGCATCATCGGGACCGGATCCATGGGCCAGGCCATCGCGAACCTGGTGACGGCGGGTGGCGGGACCGTCGAGCTCCTCGGACGGGCCCAGGCGGACGTCGTCCCCAGCGGCGACGTGGTCGTCCTGGCAGTCCCCTACCCGTCCCTGCCGGACGTCCTCGCGGCTCACGGGTCGCAGCTCGCCGGCAAGGTCGTCGTGGACATCACCAACCCCGTCGACTTCGCGACCTTCGACTCGCTGACCGTGGCTCCCGACGGCTCGGCCGCCGCTGAGATCGCCGCCGCCGTCCCCGACGCACGAGTGGTCAAGGCCTTCAACACCACCTTCGCCGGCACGCTGGCCTCGGGCACCGTCGGCTCCCAGCCCACGACCGTTCTTCTCGCGGGTGATGACGCCGACGCCAAGAGCGCCGTCGCCGCGCTGGTCGAGGCGGGCGGCCTGCGCGCCGTCGACGCCGGGTCCCTCAAGCGGGCACGTGAGCTCGAGGCCCAGGGGTTCCTCCAGCTCACGCTCGCCGCGGCCGAGAAGGTCTCCTGGACCGGTGGGTTCGCCGTCGTCTCCTGACGCCAGGCGGTCTGTCGTTCGCTGATCCACGACGGCGCCCTGGCGGTTCGCAGGCCTCCCTGCGCGCCGCCGGGGCGTCGCTCGTGCTGCCCCTGGGCGTCGCCGCTCGGCGCCGGGCCATAGGTCGCGCTACTATCTGCGCATGAATGCAGATACTGCAACGGGTCATGAGGCCGCGGAGGCGGACCTGCAGCCACCCCTCGCCGACGACCAGGTGCTGCTCGCGGTGGAGATCTTCCGCATGCTCGCCGACCCGACGCGGGTCCAGCTGCTGTGGGCCCTCAAGGGCCGCGAGCTGCCGGTCAACGAGCTCGCCGCCACGGTGTCCAAGCCAGGACCGTCCGTCTCCCAGCACCTCGCCAAGCTGCGCATGGCTCGCCTCGTCCGCACCCGCAGGGTAGGGACCAGCGTCTGGTACCGCGTGGCCAACGAGCACATCGAGCAGCTCCTGACGGACGCGGTCCACAACGCCGAGCACATCTCCTCCGACTCGCCCCTGCACCACCGCGACCCCGCCGCTCGCCCGGACGGTGCACGCCCATGACCAGCACCCACGACCACGACCACGCCACGGCCCACGACCACGGCGTGCACGACCACGGCGACCACGACCACGACCACGGCGTGCACGACCACGACCACGACCACGACCACGACCACGGCCACGGTGGGCACGACCATCCGCACCCGGGCGGTCTGCGCGGGCTGGTGCACGAGCTGTTCTCACCCCACAGCCACGACGCCGCCGACTCGATCGACGACGCGCTCGAAGGCAGCGGTCGCGGGATCCGCGCCGTCAAGGTCAGCCTCGTCGGGCTGGGGACCACCGCCCTGCTCCAGCTGGGGGTCGTGCTCCTCTCCGGGTCGGTCGCCCTCCTCGCCGACACCGTCCACAACCTGTCCGACGCGCTCACGGCCATCCCCTTGTGGCTCGCCTTCGCGCTCGGCCGGCGTGCCCCGAACCGCAGGTACACCTACGGGTTCGGGCGGGCGGAGGACCTTGCCGGGCTCGTCATCGTCGCGATGATCGCGTTCTCGGCAGTCGTGGCGGGCGTCGAGTCGGTGCGCCGGCTGATCGACCCGGTCCCGCTCACCCACGTCTGGTGGGTGGCGCTCGCGGGACTGGTGGGGTTCCTGGGCAACGAGCTGGTCGCCGTCTACCGCATCCGCGTGGGCCGGCAGATCGGCTCGGCCGCACTCGTGGCCGACGGCCTGCACGCCAGGACGGACGGGCTCACGTCGCTCGCCGTCCTCGTCGGTGCCGTCGGTGTGGCGGCCGGGGTGCCCCTGGCGGACCCGCTCGTCGGCCTGGTGATCACAGCCCTCATCCTCGTGCTGCTGCGCAGCGCCGTCCGCGACGTGGTGCGCCGGCTCATGGATGCCGTCGACCCGTCCATGGTCGAGCGCGCCGAGGCGGCCGTCCTCGCGGTCCCCGGTGTGCTCGCCGTAGACCGGCTGCGCATGCGGTGGGTGGGCCACGCCCTGCAGGCGGATGCCGAGCTCGACCTGCCCGCCGGGACGACGCTCGCCGAAGCCCACCTGGTGGCGCATCGCGCCGAGGAGGCGCTCAAGGCAGCGGTGCCCAAGCTCGGCGAGGCGGTCGTTCACGCCTACCCGAGGTCCTGACGACCGCTCAGAGGTCGCCTGCGGGCAGCGCCGCGAGGGTGAGGCCCGGGTGCTCACGCTGCAGCGCGCGCACGCGCCACACGTCCTCGAAGAGCGCGAGGGTCAGCCCGTCGGACCGGCGCGCGACCTCGACGCCGCGACGGCCGGCGAGGATCCGCAGGTCCTCCTCGGTGGGTATGCGGGCGAGGGAGTAGCCGAGCCGCTCGGTCCGCATCGGCGCGTTGAACTCGTGCTGCATCCGGAACGACGCGACCTCGAACTGGAGCGGGCCGACCGCCGCCAGGATGGGCGCACCGTCGCCACGCGCCTCCGAGACGAGGACCTGGACCACGCCCTCCTGCTCGAGCTGGCCGATGCCGCGGCGGAACTGCTTGGACCGGCTCGGGTCGGCGGCCCGGGCCGCGACGAAGTGCTCGGGTGCGAACACGGGCATCGGCGGGAAGACGACGGGCCGTCCCTCCTGCGCGTGGACGGAGTCCCCGACCGCCAGGGCCGTCGCGTTGACCAGGCCGACGACGTCACCGGGGAATGCGGTCTCGAGCGTCTCGCGGGTGCGCCCGAACACAGACAGGGCGTACTTGGTGGCGAAGGGGCGACCAGTCTGAGCGTGCGTCACGATCATGCCGCGCTGGAACTCCCCCGAGCACACCCGGACGAAGGCCACGTGGTCGCGGTGGTTCGGGTCCATGCCCGCCTGCATCTTGAACACGACCCCGCTGAACGGCGCATCGAGCGGGCGAGGTGCCCCGCCGGCGTCCGGACGAGGAGCCGGGGCGGGCGCGAGGTCGCCGATGACGTCGAGCAGCTGGCGCACGCCGATGTTCGACAGTGCCGCCCCGAAGAGCAGCGGTGTGGTGCGGCCGGCGAGGAAGCTCTCGCGGTCGACGGGCTCGAGCAGGGACGACCCCTCGACCGCGTCCTGCAGGGCGACGGAGTGGTCCTTGGCGGCCTCGTCCCAGGTGAGGTGCTCCTCCTCGGCGATG
>DASXVR010000123.1:0-7363 GCA_036504175.1 Actinotalea sp.
CCGCCGGATCGGCGAGCTCGGGATCGGGACGAATGCGGCCCTCACGGTCGCGACCGGTGATCTGCTCATCGACGAGAAGATCCTCGGGACCGTGCACATCGCACCCGGTCGTGCCTATCCGGAGTGCGGGGGAGTCAACTCCTCGTCGCTCCACTGGGACATCGTCAAGGACCTTCGGGCCACGGGTGGTGCCACGCCCGGCTCCCTGCGCGTCGACGACGAGTGGTTGATCCGCGACGGAGTGGTGCAGCCGGTTCTGCGTGCCGCCGCGGTCGGATCCTCGCCACAGGCGTGAAGGGCTCGGCGACTCTGAGGTGGCGCCTGCACCGCTGACGCCACGGTGCCCGGCAAGGCCTCCATGGCGGTGTCGAGGGTGAGGGGGTCGGTTGACGGGCGCCCGAGCGGGTACCCCTGACCGGCCAGGAGTGGCGCGGTGGAGGAGCGCCTGTGTGCGGGCATCACGCCGGCTGGCCAACGTGTCCCGTCGGTCAGCCGAGCGCGCCATCGAGCGGACCACGTCGAGGTGTCGGTCCGCACCGGCGCGGGCATGGACGAGTGGTGCGACTGGGTCATGGCGGGAGTGCGCGCCGAGCGCTGAGGTCAGCCTTCCGGCTACGGCTCCAGGCGGTACCCGACGCCGGGCTCGGTCAGCAGGTGCCTCGGACGGGTGGGGTCGGGTTCGAGCTTGCGGCGGAGCTGGGCGATGTAGACGCGCAGGTAGTGGGTCTCCCGGTCCAGGTTCGGGCCCCGCAGCTCGTGGAGGAGCTCGCGCCGCCCGACGACCTTGCCGATGTTGCGGGCCAGCATCTCGAGCATGTGCCACTCGGTCGGCGTGAGCCGCACCTCCTGCCCGCCACGCAGGACACGGCGGTGGGCGATGTCGATGGTGAAGCTGCTGGTCTCGACGACCGGCGGGGCGTCGTCGGGGGAGCGTCGCCGTGCGGCCGCGCGCAGGCGCGCGAGGAGCTCGTCCATGGCGAAGGGCTTGGTGACGTAGTCGTCGGCGCCGGCGTCGAGCGCGTTGACCTTGTCGTTGCTGGTCTGGCGTGCCGAGAGGACCACGACGGGGACCTGGGACCAGCCGCGCAGGGCGCGCAGCACGTCGATGCCGTCGAGGTCGGGGAGTCCGAGGTCGAGCACCACGAGGTCGGGGTGCCAGTTGGCCATGCCGTCCAGTCCGCTCGCGCCGGTGTGCGCGACGGCGACGTCGTACCGGTTGGCGCGCAGTGTGATCGCGAGGGCGCGTGCGAGGGTGGGTTCGTCCTCGACCACCAGGACCCGCGTCATGACGTCCCTCCTGCGACGGGCAGCGTGATCACCATCGTGAGGCCGCCGCCGGGGGTGTCCTCGGCCTCGATCGTGCCTCCGTTGGCTTCGACGAAGCCTCTGGCGACGGCAAGTCCTAGTCCGACGCCGTGTCCGCTCGGGGCGTCTCCGAGGCGCTGGAACGCGGTGAAGATGTCGCCCTTGCGGTTGTCGGGGACACCGGGTCCGCGGTCGATGATCCGCAGGACGACGGTGTCGCGCAGCTGCTCGCCGACGACGTGGACCTTCTGCCCTGCGGGGGTGTAGCGCAGCGCGTTCTCGACGACGTTGGCGATGGCGCGTTCGAGCAGCCCGGCGTCGGCCATGACCTGCGGGAGGGTCTCGGGGACGTCGACGACCACCGCCGGGGTGGGCAGGCCGTCGACCGCGCGGGGGACGATCTCGTCGAGGGTGACGGGTTGGCGTACGAGGGAGATCGCGCCGGCGTCCAGGCGGCTCATGTCGAGCAGGTTGTCGATGAGGGCCTGGAGGCGGTCGGTGCACTGGGCGACGTCGACGAGCAGGGCATGCTCGTCGTCCGGTGTGATCGCCGGGCCGCTGCTGGTCAGGGCGGTGACGCCGGCCTTGATCCCCGCGAGCGGGGTGCGCAGGTCGTGGGAGACGGCCGCGAGCAGCGCCGTCCGGGTGGCCGTGCGCTCGCGCTCGGCGCGCACGGAGCGCGCTTCGGCGCGCAGCCGGTCGCGCTCGAGGAGCGCTTCGGCCTGCATGCCGACGGCGTTGACCACGCGGAGGTCCTCGGCGGACAGGGCGCGACCCTGGAGCGCCAGGACAAGGCCGTCTCGGACGGGTACCGCGGTGCTCGCGTGCTCGGGCTCGGTCGGGACATCCGTCCCGGCGTGGCCGACCGGTACCCATCGGCGGCCTTCGTCCTCGCGGCGCAGGAGGGCGACCCCATCGAGGTTGAACGCCTCGCGGAGCTGGTCGAGCATGGCGGGCACGGCGTCGCCGCCACGAAGGACCGATCCAGCCAAGGTGGTCAGGACGTCGGCCTCGGCACGCGCGCGGGTCGCCTGGACGGCGCGCCGTGCGGAGAGGTCGACGACGGCGGAGACCGCGACGGCCACCGCGACGAGGATCGCGATCGCGAGGGCGTTCTGCGGTTCGGTGACCGTCCAGGTGCGGATCGGCGGGGTGAACCAGAAGTTGCTGAGCAGGCCCCCGGCCACAGCCGCGACCAGGGCGGGGAGCAGTCCGCCGACCAGGGCCACGCCGACGGTGAGCGTCAGGAAGAGCATGAGGACGGTCGGCAGGGCGTTCAGGTTGGCGGCCTGCCTGAGGGCGAGGGTGAGCAGTGGCGGTCCGGCCGCTGCCAGGACCCACGCTGCCGTCACGCGACGGGCGTCGAGCGCGCCTCGGCGCTGGAAGCTGCGCCGGCCGCGCCCGGCGCGCTCGTGCGTCACGATCAGGACGTCCATGTCGCCCGACCCGCGGACGACGTCCGGCGCGATCCCGGGGGACATGACCGCCGACAAGCGCGTGCGGCGGGTCGCGCCGAGCACCACCTGGTTGGCGTTCACGCCACGGGCGAAGTCCAGGATCGCCGTGGCGATGTCGTCGCCGACGACGACGTGCCAGCTCCCGCCGAGGGACTCGGTGAAGGCGCGGTCGCGGGCCAGGGCGTCCGGGGCGGGGCCGGCGAGCCCGTCGCCCCGGGCGACGTGCAGCACGAGGAGCTCCCCGCCTTTTGGTCGCTTGGCGATCCTCGCTCCGCGCCGGATCAGCGTCTCGGTCTCCGCGCCTCCGGTCACTGCGACCACGACGCGCTCCCGCGCGGGCCACGCCTCGGCGATGCCGTGCTCGTGCCGGTACGTCTCCAGCGCGTCGTCGACCCGGTCGGCTGTCCACAGCAGGGCGAGCTCACGCAGGGCCGTGAGGTTCCCGGCCCGGAAGTAGTTGTTGAGGGCGGCGTCGATCTTCTCGGGGGCGTAGACGTTGCCGTGCGCGAGTCGTCGACGCAACGCCTCGGGGCTCATGTCGACGAGCTCGACCTGGTCGGCCCGGCGCACGACGTCGTCCGGCAACGTCTCCTGCTGACGGATCCCCGTGATGGACTCGACGACGTCGTTGAGGCTCTCCAGGTGCTGGATGTTCACGGTCGTCACGACGTCGATCCCGGCGGCGAGGATCTCCTCGACGTCCTGCCACCGCTTGGCGTTCCGCGTGCCCGGCACGTTCGTGTGGGCCAGCTCGTCGACCACCGCGACGGCCGGACGGCGGGCGATGACGGCGTCGGCATCCAGCTCGGTGAAGGTCCCGCCCCGGTACTGCACCTCGCGACGGGGCACGACCTCGAGCCCGGCAAGCATCTGGGCCGTCGCGGCGCGGCCGTGCGTCTCGACCAGGCCGACCACCACGTCGACACCGCGCTCGTGCCGCCGCTGCGCCTCGTCGAGCATCGCAAAGGTCTTGCCGACGCCTGGGGCCGCCCCCAGGAACACGCGCAGGGTTCCGCGCCTGCGCCCGTCTGGATCCACGTGTGCCACCCGCCTGCCCGTCGCCGCGCACTCAGTCAAGCACTGCGAGGGCGGCGTTGAGCTCCAGGACGTTCACGTGCGGCGCACCGAGGAACCCCAGGTCACGCTCATCGATGTGATCGTCGACGAGCCTGCGGACCACGGCGGGGTCGAGGCCGCGCTCCCGAGCGACCCGACCCGCCTGGAGCCGCGCGTACTGCGGCGAGATGTCCGGGTCCAGTCCGGAGGCCGAGGCCGTCACGGCGTCGGGTGGAACCTCGGAGGGGTCGACACCCTCGCGCGCGGCGACCTCCTGGATGCGTTGCTCCACCGTGCTCACGAGCGCAGGGTTCTCGGGGCCGAGGTTGGATGCCCCGGAGGCCAGCGGGTCGTAGCCGTCGCCGGCGGCCGATGGCCGGGGCACGAACCACTCGTCACCGTCGAAGGACTGGCCGAGCAGCCGGGAGCCGACCACGCGGCCGTCGACCGTGAGCATCGACCCGTCGGCGCGGTCGGGCACGAGGCGCCCGACACCGTAGATCGCCAGCGGGTAGGCCAGGCCGAGGACGACCGTGAAGATCAGCAGGAGGCGGAGCCCCGCAAGGGACTGGCGCAGGAGTGCGGTCATGTCAGGGGGCTCCTAGGAAGGCCATGGTCGTCACAGACCGGGCAGCAGGGAGACGAGCAGGTCGATCAGCTTGATGCCGACGAACGGGGCGGCGATCCCGCCGAGCCCGTAGATGAGCAGGTTGCGTCGCAGCATCGCCGCCGCGCTGGCCGGGACGTAGCGCACCCCGCGCAACGCCACCGGCACGAGCGCGACGATGACGAGGGCGTTGAAGATCACGGCTGACAGCACGGCCGAGTGCGGCGAGTGCAACCCCATGACGTTGAGCCGGTCGAGCTGCGGGTAGAGGCCCGTGAACATCGCCGGGATGATCGCGAAGTACTTGGCGACGTCGTTCGCGATCGAGAACGTCGTGAGCGCACCGCGGGTGATCAGCAGCTGCTTGCCGATCGCGACGATCTCGATGAGCTTCGTCGGGTTGGAGTCGAGGTCGACCATGTTGCCGGCCTCCTTGGCGGCCGACGTCCCTGTGTTCATCGCCACGCCGACGTCGGCCTGAGCCAGGGCGGGAGCGTCGTTCGTGCCGTCGCCGGTCATCGCGACGAGCCGCCCGCCCTCCTGCTCGCGGCGGATCAGGGCCATCTTGTCCTCGGGGGTGGCCTCGGCGAGGAAGTCGTCGACCCCTGCCTCCTCCGCGATCGCCCTGGCGGTGAGGGGGTTGTCGCCGGTGATCATCACCGTGCGGATCCCCATCCGGCGCAGCTCGGCGAACCGCTCCTGCATGCCCTCCTTGACGACGTCCTTGAGGTGCACGACGCCGAGGGCGCGGGCGGGCTCGGTCCCGATGCGCTCGGCGACGACCAGGGGGGTGCCGCCCGAGGCGCTGATCGCGTCGACCACCTGGCCGACGTCGTCGGTGGGGTGGCCGCCGTTGTCTCGCACCCACTTCATCACCGCGCTGGCGGCGCCCTTGCGGACCTCCCGCCGGCCGGCGTCAGCGGCCAGGTCGACCCCGCTCATCCGAGTCTGCGCGGTGAAGGGCACGAAGGTCGCCTGCGGGAGCTGCCCTGCGGTGCGGTCCCGCAGGCCGTAGCGGTTCTTGGCCAGGACGACGATCGAGCGACCCTCCGGGGTCTCGTCGGCCAGGCTCGACAGCTGGGCGGCGTCGGCGAGGAACGCCTCGTCGATGCCGGGCGCCGGGACGAGCTCGACCGCCTGCCGGTTGCCGAGGGTGATCGTGCCGGTCTTGTCCAGCAGCAGCACGTCCACGTCGCCGGCGGCCTCCACCGCGCGGCCGGACAGCGCCATGACGTTGCGCTGGATCAGCCGGTCCATCCCCGCGATCCCGATGGCTGAGAGCAGGGCGCCGATGGTGGTCGGGATCAGGCACACCAGCAGCGCGACCAGGACCACGATCGACTGGGGCTGGCCGGAGTAGACGGCGAACGGCTGCAGCGTGACCACCGCGAGCAGGAAGATGAGGGTCAGAGCGGCCAGGAGCAGGTTCAGGGCGATCTCGTTCGGTGTCTTCTGCCGCGCGGACCCCTCGACCAGGGCGATCATCCGGTCCAGGAACGTCTCGCCGGCCTTCGCTGTGATGCGCACGACGATCCGGTCCGAGAGCACCCTCGTGCCGCCGGTGACGGCGCTGCGGTCGCCGCCGGACTCCCGGATCACCGGTGCCGACTCCCCGGTCACGGCCGACTCGTCGACGCTCGCCACTCCGTCCACGACGTCACCGTCGCTCGGGATGACCTCACCGGCTTCCACCACCACGAGGTCCCCGACCACCAGAGCGGTTCCAGGGACCGGCTCCTCGGTGCCGTCCGGCCGCAACCGGCGGGCCAGGGTCTCGGTCCGCGCGCGGCGCAGGGAGGCTGCCTGGGCGCGGCCACGTCCCTCAGCGACCGACTCCGCCAGGTTGGCGAACACCACGGTTACCCACAGCCATGCGGTGGTCGCCCACGCGAAGACGCTGGGATCGACGACGGCGAGGACCGTGGTCAGGGCCGACCCCACCCAGACCACGAACATCACGGGGTAACGGATCACGTGCCGCGGGTCCAGCTTGCGCACCGCATCGGGCAGCGAGCGGATCAGCTGCCGGGGTTCGAACGCGCCGGCGCGGGCACGGGTGGTGACCGTGCCAGGTCGCGGACGGGGGGACGGTGTCGTGGTCACAGGAGGGCCTCCGCGATAGGTGCGAGAGCGAGAGCGGGGAAGAAGGTCAGGCCGGCGACGATGACGACGACCGCCCCGAGGAGCACGACGAAGACGGGCGTGTGCGTCGGCAGTGTTCCGGCGCTCTCCGGCACGGGGCTCTGGCGAGCCAGGCTCCCGGCGAGGGCCAGGGCGAGCACGATCGGGACGAAGCGACCGAACATCATCGCCAGCCCCAGCGCGACGTTCTGGTATGGCGTGCCGGCCGCGAACCCGGCGAAGGCCGACCCGTTGTTGTTGGCCGCCGAGGCGTAGGCGTAGAGCGTCTCCGAGAGCCCGTGCGCACCAGGGTTCAGGACCGAGGCCTCGGCCAGGCTCGGCACGGCAGCCGTGAGAGCGCCGCCGACGAGGACCAAGGCCGGCATCGTCAGGACCGACAGGGCAACCAGGGTGACCTCGCGGCGGCCGATCTTCTTCCCCAGGTACTCCGGGGTGCGCCCGACCATGAGGCCGGCGAGGAAGACCGTCAGCACCGCGACCACCAGGATGCCGTAGAGGCCTGTCCCGACGCCGCCGGGCGAGACCTCGCCGAGCATCATGTTGAGCAGGGTGACGCCACCCCCCAGCCCGGTGAACGAGTCGTGGAAGCTGTTCACGGATCCCGTGGAGGTGCTCGTGGTGGAGGCTGCGAACAGGGCGGAGGCGGCAGGTCCGAACCGGACCTCCTTACCTTCCATCGCCGCCCCGGCGAGCTGAGGGACCGAGCCTGCACCGCGCATCTCCGCCCACGAGGCGACCGCGACCGCTGCCCCCCACAGGGTGCCCATCACCCCGAGGATCGCCAGGCCCTGGCGCC
>DASXVR010000124.1:0-5711 GCA_036504175.1 Actinotalea sp.
CAGTGACCTGCGACGCGGCTGATCTCGACCCGCCAGACGTCAGGTCCCTCGGCACGGTACTCCCAGCCGATCTGACCGGGCTCCTCGGCGTCGAGCTGGTAGCGCAGGGGCTTGGGGTCGTGGTCGTTGGTCAGGACGAACGCCTCGCCGGGGAGCAGCGCCGCCACCGCGGCGAAGATCCGCTCGTGCCGCTGGGCCGGCGCCAGGGCCCGGACGTCGAGGTCTCCCGCGAGCGCGGACGGGGCAGTCGCGGCCTCGGCGGGGAGTACCGAGGCGGCAGTCGCGACATCGGTGGGGAGCTCGGTGGGGAGCTCGGTCACGGTCGCCGTCTCCGCGCCGCCACCGCCGCAACCGCACCCGCCACAGCCGCAGCCGCCCGAGGTCGTGGTCTGGTCGATGAGGGGCAGGGTGTCCATGACAGCTCCAGGTTCGGGTGCGGATGCGCGGGACGCTCCAGCGCCCGGGTTGTTTTTACTCCCTCAAGCGTGAAAACTGCAACCGTGCCGGTCCCCCGCTCCGAACCATCGCGTCGCCTGCCCCCGGGCGCCCGACGCGCGGCGATCCTCACGCTCCTCGACGAGCGCGGCGGCTCTCAGTCCGTCGCCGAGCTTGCCCCCCTCGTCGGCCTGCATCCCAACACCGTGCGCGCCCACCTCGACGTCCTCGTGCGAACCGGCCAGGTGATCCGCCGCACGGATCCGCGCAACATCCCGGGCCGGCCCCGTGAGGTGTACCAGTCCACCGGGGCGGTCACCGCCGACCGCAACTACCGCCTGCTCGCGGCCGTGCTGGCCTCGCGGCTCGACGAGGTGTCCGACGACCCGGCCGCCGCCGCTGCCGACGCTGGTCGGCGCTGGTCGGAGCGGAGCGTCGCGGCGGAGCGCCGGGCACCCGCCGCTGCGGCTGGACCGAGCGCGCCGGGCCCGACGAGCGAGCCCGGCGCCACCGGCCCGACGGGCGGGCCAGGGACGGTTCCGGCCGGCGTCGGCCCGGTCATCGCCCTCCTCCAGGAGAGCGGGTTCGCCCCGCGGATGAGCCCGGACGGTGGGGCGATCGAGCTGCACCACTGCCCGTTCCGCGAGCTCGCGGAGGAGCATCCCGACGTGGTCTGCGGTGCCCACCTGGGACTGATCCAGGGGGCGCTGGCGACGTCGGGCGACCTCACGGCGACGCGGATCCTGCCCTTCGTCGCGCCCGACCTGTGCCTCGCAGAGCTCAGCCGGCCGGCCGGAGCCTAGGTGGTCGCGTCGGTCGGGTCGTCGTCGTCCTCCCCGGCGACCAGCGCGCCGAACGGGTACCAGGTGCCGGAGTAGTCGAACTGGGCGTCGGCGTAGGCGAGGAGGGCCGGCACCAGGCGAGCGCCGGCTGCGATGACGTCGGCGGTGCCCTCGTGTCCCTGCACCGCCGTCACCGCGGCGACGTGCGCGTTCAGCGCCTGGACGAGGTCGTCGGCTGCCTCACGCATCGAGGACGCCCCCGCGGAGGTCCACGGGGAGAAGTCGTCGGCGTCGTCGAGCACCTGCACAGGCTAGGAGCCGGAGCGCCGGCCCGCGCGCGGGGCGCGGGTCAGCGCGCCAGCGGGTCGGCGCGGGTCAGCAGGTCGGCACGCGTGAGCAGGTCGGCACGCATCAGCAGGTCCGCGCGCGCCAGCGGGTCGGCGCGGGTCAGTAGGTCGGCAGGGAGGGGTCGACCTCGGCGACCCAGGCCAGCACGCCACCGGCCAGGTGGCTCACGTCGTGACGCCCCGCGGCGAGGAGGGCGCGACCGGCCTGCTCGGACCTGACGCCGCTGCGGCAGTACAGGAGCACCGGCACCTGCGCCGGCAGGTGCTCGAGACCGGTGCCGTCGAGCACAGCCCGCAGCGGCACGAGCTCAGCCCCGGGCAGGGCGACGAGCGCGTGCTCCGCCGGCTCGCGCACGTCGACCAGGACGAAGTCGTCCCGGCCCACCGCTCGCTCGGCGAGCCGTGCCGCGAGGTCGGACGCGCTCACCTCAGGGACCGGGCTGATCTCGGGGACGGTCGCGAGCTCCGGCTCGGCTCCCGACGACGCGCCGGCCCCGCCCCCACGGCCCTCGGCCCCGGAGCGCTCTGGTCGCGGCTGCCCGGATCCGATCTCCGCCGCGAGCGCCGGGTCCCCGACGAGCGGCACCTCGGTCCACCTCGCCGAGAGCGCGTCGAGCACCAGGACGCGGCCGAGCAGGGGGTCGCCCGCCCCCGTGACGAGCTTGACGACCTCCGTCGCCATGAGCGACCCGACCTGACCGCACAGGGCGCCGAGCACGCCCCCTTCCGCGCACGACGGGACGCTGCCGGCCGGTGGCGCAGCCGGGAACAGGTCGCGCAGCTGCACAGGATGGACGCCGCTGCCCGCGGGCGGCGCTCCCCAGAACACCGACACCTGGGCGTCGAACCGGAACACCGACGCCCACACCTCGGGAAGCCCGAGCCGCACGCACGCGTCGTTGACCAGGTAGCGGGTCGGGAAGTTGTCCGTCCCGTCCACCACGAGGTCGTACCCGCTCAGCACCGCATCGACGTTCTGCTCGGTCAGCTCCGCGTCGTGCACGACGACGTCGATGTCCGCGTCGACGGCGAGCACCGCGTCGCGCGCGCTGTCGACCTTCCGCCGGCCCACGTCCGCCCATCCGTGGACGACCTGCCTCTGCAGGTTCGTCGTGTCCACGTCGTCGTGGTCGACGATGCCGAGGCGCCCGACGCCCGCAGCGGCCAGGTAGAGGAGCACAGGCGACCCGAGTCCACCCGCACCGACGACGCACACCCGCGCGTTGCGCAGGCGCCGCTGACCGGTCTCGCCGAGCGCCGGGAGGAGCAGGTGCCTCGACCAGCGGCGCACCTGCTCGGTGGTCAGGGCTGGGCCGGGCTCCACCAGCGGCGGGACTTGACGGACCGTGTCGTGCATGGCGTCACGATACGGCCGCGACTGACCCCTCGCCGCATGCCGCTGAAGTCCGCAGATGCGGGCGTACGGGCGCCCCGCGACCGCATCTGCGTAGACTCCGAGCATGCCTGAGTACCGCATCCGCGATGCCGCGACCCTGCTCGGCGTCAGCCCCGACACCCTGCGGCGCTGGGCCGAGGCCGGGCGCCTCGCCACGACTCAGGACGCGTCGGGCAGGCGCGTGGTCGACGGGGCCGTGCTCGCGACCTTCGCCCAAGAGCTGGCCGGCCAGGACCACGACGCGAACGTCCACGGCCGCGGGGAGGCGTCCCGCCAGTCGGTGCGCAACCACTTCACCGGCCTGGTCACGCGCGTCGTGCGGGACACGGTGATGGCCCAGGTCGAGATCCAGGTGGGCCCCCACCGGATCGTCTCCCTGATCAGCCGGGAGGCCGCCGACGAGCTCGGTCTCGAACCCGGGGTGCTCGCCGTGGCCTCGGTGAAGTCGACGAACGTCGCCGTGGAGCTGGGCAGCCGGTGAGGCTCCGGGCCGGGATCGTCGTCGCGGTGCTGGCGGTCGCCGTGGTCGTCGGTGCGGTGACCCTGCGGCCGGGTGCTGCTCGCAGCCTGGACGCGCACCCGTCCACGTCGGCACCCCACGTGACGATCACCGTGCTCGCGGCAGCCTCCCTGTCCGAGGCCTTCACCCGGCTGGCCGCGGACGTCGAGCGGGACAACCCGGGCCTCACCGTCAGCCTCGGCTTCGGCGCGAGCTCGACCCTCGCGGCACAGGTCGCCGCAGGTGCTCCCGCCGACGTCATCGCCACCGCCGACCAGCGCACCATGGGTCGCGCCCTGGACGGCTTGCCGGGTGCGGCCGGCGGGTCCGTGACCCCCGTCGTCTTCGCCCGCAACACCCTCGCCGTCGCCGTCCCCGGGTCCGACCCGGGCCACGTCACGGGCATGTCGAGCCTGGACCGCGACGACGTCACCTTCGCGGTCTGCGCCCCGGAGGTGCCCTGCGGCGCGGCCGCGGCGCGCGTCCTGGCGGCGGCGGGCGTCGGCCGCCAGCCCGTCACCTATGAGAAGGACGTCACGGCCGTGCTGACGAAGGTCCGTTCAGGCGAGGTGGACGCCGGACTCGTCTACGCCTCCGACGTCCGGCCGGGCGCCCCGGCCGTGCGCGACGGCTCGGTGCGAGCGCTCCTCATCCCGCCTGCGGTGAACGTGACGAACGACTACCCCGTGGCGGTACTGCCCTCGTCCCACCAGGCCCAGGCACGGGCGTTCGTCGACGCGCTCCTCTCCGCCCACGGTCGCCAGGTCCTGGCCGACGCCGGCTTCCTCGTCCCGTGAGCGGCACCGACGCTCCCGACCGGCGGCGCCACGTCCCGTGGACGGCGGCCGTCCCGGGCGTGGTCGGCCTGACGTTCTTGGTCCTGCCCCTGGTGGCACTGGTGGTGCGGGCACCGTGGTCCCGCCTGGGATCGGTGCTGACGGGGCCGGACGTGCTCTCGTCCCTGTGGCTGTCGCTGTGGACGTCGACGGTGGCGACAGCGGTCACGGTCGCGCTCGGGCTCCCGCTCGCCTGGCTCCTCGCCCGCAGCCCGGTGCCCGGCCTGCGTTGGCTGCGGGCCGTCGTGACCCTGCCGCTCGTCCTGCCGCCGGTCGTCGGCGGTGTCGCGCTCCTGGCGGTCTTCGGGAGGACAGGACTCGTCGGGCGCTGGCTCGACGCCTGGGGCATCACGCTGCCGTTCACGCCGGCAGCGGTCGTGCTGGCCCAGACCTTCGTGGCGCTGCCGTTCCTGGTCCTGACCGTCGACGGGGCCCTGCGAGCCGCCGACGGCCGGTACGACGAGGCGGCGACCTGTCTGGGCGCCTCCCGGCTGACGGTCCTTCGCCGCGTGACCCTCCCGCTCCTGGCCCCCTCGGTTGCCGCCGGTGCGGTCCTGGCCTGGGCGCGGGCGCTCGGCGAGTTCGGCGCGACGGTGACGTTCGCCGGCAGCTTCCCGGGCCGCACGCAGACCCTGCCGCTGAGCGTGTACCGAGCCCTGGACCAGGATCCCCAGGCCGCGGTGGCGCTGAGCCTCGTCCTGCTCGCGGTGTGCGTGACGGCGCTCGCGCTGATGCGCGGACGATGGTCGAGCGGGGTCCAGGCGTGACGGGGCCTGCACTGAGGCTCGACGGCACAGTCGCGCGCGGGACGTTCTCAGCGGCGATCACGCTCGAGGTGGGACCCGGCGAGGTGGTCGCGCTCCTGGGGCCCAACGGGGCCGGCAAGTCGACCGTGCTGCGCACCGTCGCCGGGCTCCAGGCCCTGCGGAGGGGGTCGCTGGACCTGGGACGCGTGCTCGACGACGCCGCGACCACCTTCGTCCCGCCGGCGGCACGCCGGGTCGGCACCGTCTTCCAGGACCACCGCCTGTTCCCGCACCTGTCCGTGCTGGAGAACATCGCCTTCGGCCCGCGCGCCCAGGGAGCTGGCAGGCACCAGGCGCACGACGAGGCGATGGGATGGGCCGAGCGTGTCGGCGTCGGCGCCCTCGCATCCCGGCGCGCCGCCGACCTGTCCGGCGGTCAGGCGCAGCGTGTGGCGATCGCCCGCGCCCTGGCCGCCCGGCCGCAGGCGCTGGTGCTCGACGAACCGCTAGCCGCCCTCGATGCGCAGGCACGCGGGGAGGTGCAGCGAACCCTCGCCGAGCACCTGCGGGCCTTCACCGGCCCGTGCGTGCTGGTCACCCATGACCTCGTCGACGCCCTCGTCCTGGCGGACCGGATCGTCGTGCTGCAGGACGGCGGCGTGGTGCAGGC
>DASXVR010000125.1:0-5594 GCA_036504175.1 Actinotalea sp.
ACGGCGAGGAAGCCGGTGAGCACGTTGCGGTCGGTGTTGCCGGAGGGGATGAACGTCGACGTCAGCGAGAAGACCGGGGACGTCTGGTCGGGCATCTTCAGCGTGAGGTAGTACGGCGGCTGGGTCGTGTTGGCGTTCTCGGTGACCGGGTCGTCGGGGTTCTTCCAGAAGTCCTGGCCGGAGTAGAAGTCGGCCGCGTTGCTCACGTGGTAGGTGGCCATGAGGCTGCGCTGCACCTTGAAGAGGTCCTCCGGGTAGCGCAGGTGGCTCATCAGGTCGCCGCTGATCTTGCTCATCGGCTCGACCGTCGACGGGAAGATCCGCTGCCAGGCCTTGAGCACCGGGTCCTTCTCGTCCCAGGTGTAGAGCGTGACCTTGCCCGAGTACGCGTCGACTGTCGCCTTGACCGAGTTGCGCAGGTAGTTGACCTCCTGCGGCGCGAGCGCGGCGATCGTGTCCGAGCGGCCGGTCAGAGAGTCGGTCGTCACGTCCTCGAGCGCCTTGGACGTCGAGTACGGGTAGGAGTCGGACGTCGTGTAGCCGTCGACGATCCACACCACGCGCTTGTCCACGACGGCCGGGTAGACCCGCGTGTCGAGCGTCAGGTACGGGGCGACCTTGCCCACGCGGGTGCGCGGGTCGCGGTCGAACAGGATCTGGGAGTCCGGCGTGACCCGGTCGGAGAACATGATCTGCTCGGACCCGAACCGCAGCGAGAACATGAGCTGGTTCCACACGTTGCCGATGCTCGGGCCGGCCTTGACGGTCTGCGTCGGGAACGTGGTGTTGACCTGGCCGCCGGCTGCGTCGTCGGGGTAGTCCAGCTCGGTCGCCTTGGCACCCTCCGGGGCGCCGACGATCGAGTAGTCCGGTGAGCTCTGGCCGAAGTAGATGCGCGGCTCGTAGTCGCCGAGAGACCCCTCGGACGGGATGCCGCCCTGGTAGAAGGCCGGGCGGCCGTCCTGCGCGGTCGTGTTGCCGTACGCGGCGACCACGCCGAACCCGTGCGTGAACACGGTGTGCTCGTTGACCCAGCTGCGCTGCGCGACGTCCAGGCCGGCGAGGTTCAGCTCACGGACGGCGATGACCGTGTCGCGGCTCTTGCCGTCGATCTGGTACCTGTCCACGGACAGTGCGTCGGGGAAGTCGTAGTACTGCTTGTTCTGCTGGAGCTGGCGGAAGGACGGGCTGACGATCGCCGGGTCGAGCAGGCGGATGCTCGCCGTCGTCTCGGCGTCCTGCCGCAGGGCACCGGCCTGGGCCACCAGCTTGGCGTTGTAGGGCGTGATCTCGACGTCGTCCAGGCCGAAGGCGCTCTTGGTCGCGTCGATGTTGCGCTGGATGTACTCCGCCTCGAGCTCCTGGGCGTTGGGAACGACCTGGAAGCGCTGCACCACTGCCGGGTAGATCCCGCCGATGGCGATGGCCGAGACCACCATGAGCGCGACGCCCACGGCCGGGATGCGCCAGGTGCCTCGCGCCGCGGCGATGAGGAAGGTGATCGCGACCAGCACCGCGGCGACCGTCAGGATGAACTTCGCCGGCAGCACCGCGTTGACGTCCGAGTACGAGGCGCCCTTGACGGTGCCGCCGGAGTCGTTGAGCAGCGAGTACCTGTCGAGCCAGTAGTTGGCGCCGATCAGCAGCATGATCACCGCTGCGGTCACGCCCAGCTGGATGCGGGCGGCGCGCGTGGTGCGCTCCCCCGGACCGGCCAGGCGCAGGCCCCCGTACAGGTACTGGGTCGCGAGCCCGGCGATCCCGGCCAGCACCGCGACAGTCATCAGGAACGAGACGAGGAAGCGGAGCGCCGGCAGGGCGAACATGAAGAACGACAGGTCCAGGCCGTACTGCGGGTCCCGGACCCCGAAGGACCCACCGTTGATCCACAGCAGGATGTGGTCCCACTGGGCCCCCGCGGCAGCACCGGCGAAGAACGCGAGCAGCGCGGGCGCGACGACCATCGCCAGGCGGCGCAGAGGCTCGACCATCTCGCGGTACTGGTCCAGCGAGGCCTGCTCGGGCGTCGACGGCGCATAGACCGGACGGCTCCGGTAGCCGACCGCGAGCGCGGCGTAGACAGCGACCCACATGATCGCGAACCCGGCGACGAACAGGCCGGCGCGCGTCAGCCACTCCGTGCGCAGCACCTCGAAGTACCCGACCTGCTGGTACCAGAGGACCTCGGTCCACAGCTGGGCGGTGATCGTCAGGGCGATGCCGAGGGCGACGACGATGGCGATCGTGGGACCGAGGGCACCACGACGACGCTTGGGACGTGGCGCTCTCGGGGCGGGGGCGAAGGTCACGTCGTCGATACCTCGTTCGTCAGCTGCGTCGGTCCCGGCCACGCACAGGCGCAGCAAGGGTTCAGCGGGTCAACGTCCCCGCCAGACGACAGGTTCCCACAACCGATCACGGCACGTGACTCGCTCCGGGGCTGCCGCGTCGACCACCCCCGGCGCGCTGTGCCGTGCGCGCCTGCGAGCATGGTGCCCATGACCGACCAGAACGGCTCCGCCGCCCCACGCCCCGCCGTCGTCCCCGCCGACCCGGCCCTCGCCGAGGCCGTGCGCGAGATCGAGCGGCATGCCGCCAGCGGTGGATGGGACGGTCCGGTGAGGGTCTTCGCGCTGGTCAGGACCGCCAGGGCCATCGCTGCCGAGCCGGCCCTCGCCTCCCAGCTGCCGGCCGAGGTCGTCGCCTACGCCCGCCAGGACCCCCTGCACCTGACCTCCGTCGAGCAGGAGGACCTGCCCGACGCGCCGACCCTCGAGGACCTGCTCGCGGGTCTGTCGTGGCCGCCCTCGGTTGACGGCGCGGCGGTGGTCGTCGAGCGCGTCATCCTGCCGCCGGCCGCCGAGGAGGCCATGCCGCCAGAGCCCGACGCGGCCCTGGAGTACCTGATGAACCACCCGGACCGGCAGGACGTGCGGCTCGCCGTCGGCGTCCTGCGCTCGGGCGAGTCCTGGTGCGCAGTGCGGACCCGGTCGCAGGACTCCGACGACGCCGTGGGTGGCGGTCCGGACGTGGTGCCCGGCCTGATCGAGGCGGTCGGCGCGACGCTGCTGTAGAAGAGCGGTCGTCGCCCCTGCGGGGGCCTACAGGCGGGAAGCGGTCTCTCAGGAGCAGGTCGGGAGGCCGTCGCCCTTGCCCTCACCGATCGCGACGAGCGCCTCGCGGGCCTCGTGCAGGGTAGAGATCCTCGCGACGTGCAGCCCGTCGGGCACATGGCCGACGACCTCGTTGCAGTTCGACTCGGGCGCCAGGAACCAGGTCGCATGCGCGCGGGAGGCGGCGACGAGCTTCTGCCGGATACCGCCGATGGGACCGACCTCGCCGGTGAGGTCCATGGTCCCGGTGCCGGCCACCGTGACGCCGTTGGCCTCGTCCTCGGGCGTGAGGGTGTCGATGATCCCGAGCGCGAACATCGTGCCGGCGCTCGGGCCGCCGATGTCCTCGATCTGGATCTTCACGTCCACCGGCAGCTGGAACACCGGGTCGATCAGGACGCCGAGCAGCGCGCGACCCTGGCCGTCGTCGGTGGTCGTCACCGGCACGTCCTGGCGGACGCCGTCGCGCTCGAAGCCGACCGTCACGGCGTCACCCGGCGTGACCTTGTCCATCGCCGCGCTGAGCTCGGAGAAGCTCGTCATGGCCGCCCCGTCGAGGGCGACGAGCACGTCGCCGGCCTTGAGCGCGTCCCGCGCCCCGGACCCCTCCATGGTGTCGGAGACCTTCAGCACCGTCGGGACGGTGTACCCGAGCTCCTCCAGCGCCGACACCGTCGCGTCCTCCTGGGAGGAGATCATCGCCGCCTGGTTGCGCTGGTCGACCTGCGTGCGCGACTCCGTCGGGGCGAACATCTGCTCCACCGGGACGACCGCCCGCGCGCCGTCGAACCAGCCCTCGACCGCAGCCCCCACACCCACCGGGTACCCCGGGCCTCCCGCGACGGACACGGTGGTCAGCAGCAGCTTCCCCGTCGACTTGTACGTCGGCACGCCGTGCACCTCGATCAGCGGCTTGCCCTGCTCCATCCCCAGGGTGTCGCGCGTCGGCCCGGGCGAGGTCACCGCGTACGGCACCGGGATGAGCGCGCAGCCGGCGACGACCAGGGCCATCAGGACGGTCGAGACCGCGAGCGTGATGGCGCGCGGCGTGATGGGGGCGGGCTCGGGGGCGAGCTCGACCTCGTCCGGTCGCTCGAGCAGGGAGGCGTCGTCCAGCGGGTTCACCGGCACATCATCCCCTGGTCCGCTGGGGCTCGAGCTCAGACGGCCGTGCTCAGGCTCAGCGCTCACGCGTCCCTCACCGGTTGCGGTGCAGGCGGGCCTGGCGCCACACGGCAGCCGTGCTGACCAGGGCGACAGCGGCGCCGGCGGCTCCGAGCGCCACGTCCCTTCCGTCGACGCGCCGGGCGGCGCGGGTGACCCGGCCCCGCACCCCGTCCACGAGGACCTGCACACAGTCCGCGCCGTCGTGCTCGGGGACCCAGCCGGCCTCGCGCAGCCGCGCCGGGTCGACGGTCCAGGGGTAGACGGCGTAGGCCAGCTCGGCGGCCGGCACGGGCAGCACGCCCACGCGGTGCAGCCGCTCGGCCGTCCCGAACGCCGTCACCGCCGCGAGCTCGAGGCTGCGCATCCCCGCGAGCCGCTCAACCTGGGCCGGGGTCAAGGGGTCCGCCCCGACCGTCGCCGATCCGGACCACCCACGCTCGACGGCCAGCTCGACGGCGGAGGCGACGTCGTCGACGTGCACCAGCTGCCACGGCCGCTCGACGCCCCGGACCGCGAGCAGCCGCGGCGCCGCGAAGTGGCGGGTGACCAGCGTGTCGACACCGGGCCCGACGACCGCCGCCGGGCGAAGGACCATCACCGCGGGCCGGTGCGCACCGCGCTTGCGGGCCGCCCGGGCGAGCACGGCCTCGACCGCCACCATGTCCCCGACGTACCCCTCGCCCGGCGCCGACAGCGGCTCGTCGTCGTCGCGGATGACGGGCCTGCCGGGCGCCGCCCCGTGCACCATCGCCGACGTCACCGCCACCACCTGCGATACCCCAGCCTCGCGGGCCGCGGCCATCACGCGCTGCGCCGACGAGACGGCTGCGGCGCGGCGCTCGTCGGCGGTGCCGGGCACCGACGCGGACAGGTCGGCCGTATCCACGACCAGCACCACCGTCCGGACGCCGGCCAGGGCCTCGTGCGGCGCCTCGACAGGCAGGTCGGGCAGTGCACGGACGGGAGCCGCGCCGCCGGACGTGCTCGCTGCGAACCGAGCGACCACCGCGCTCGCGATCGGCCCGCGGCCCAGGACGAGGACGTCGGAGGCGGTGCTGCGCCCAGAGCGAACCTCGGACGTCCGGCTCATCTCAGGCACCTCCGCCCCGTCTCGTTGTGGTTACCGTGGGGCAACCCCGCCCATCGTCTCAGGAGCGCCCCGATGAGCACGCCACCACCGTCCGACGACCCCGGCGCGCAGGACGTCCCGGCTCAGTGGGAAGAGCTCCTGCGTCAGATCCTCGGCCCTGACGCCGACGCCGTCCTGCGGGAGCTGTCCGAGCGGGGTGGGCTGGAGGGCCTGGGGATGAGCGG
>DASXVR010000126.1:0-11004 GCA_036504175.1 Actinotalea sp.
AGGGTCACGCGCATCACGCACCCGCTCACCGAGTCCGCGACGTGGACGGAGCCGCCGTGCAGCTCGGCAGCCCACCGGACGATGGCCAGGCCCAGCCCGGTGCCGCCGGTGCTCACCTGACCGGTCTGGGCCGGCGCGTTGCCGCGGGTGAACCGCTCGAACACGCGCTGCCGGTCCCCGGGCGGGATGCCCGGCCCCTCGTCCACGACGTCGATGACCACCGACGGACCTGCCTGCTGCCGGGCCTCGACCCTCACCTCGCCGGCGAGCGGGGAGTGGCGGACGGCGTTGTGGAGCAGGTTCGTCACCACCTGGTGCAGCCGCTCGGCGTCGGCCCGCACGGTGAGGTCCCGTGGGACGACGGCGACGCTGAACCGCAGGCCCTTGTCCGGGGCGATGTGCTCGACCACGGCGACGGCGTCCTGCAGGAACTCCTCGAGCGGCACCGGGGCGAGCTCGAGCCCGACGGCGCCCGCCTCGATGCGGGAGAGGTCCAGCAGGTAGGTGACCAGGCGGCCGAGCCGCTCGGTCTGGGTCAGCGCCGCCTCGAGCGCCGTGTGGTCGGGCGTGGTCACGCCGTCGACCATGTTCTCCAGCTGGGCACGCAGGGCCGTCACCGGTGTGCGCAGCTCGTGCGACACGTTCGCGACCATCTCCCGACGCAGCAGGTCGACCTGGGCGAGGTCCTGCGCCATCGTGTTGAAGGCGTCGGCGAGCTGTCCCACCTCGTCCCGGCTGGTGGCCCGCACGCGCTGGGAGTAGTCGCCGTTGGCCATCGCGCGCGCCGCCGCCGTCATCTCGCGCAGCGGTGAGGTCATGCCACGGGCGAGGACCTGGACGGCGACCACCGACACCAGGATCGCCAGGGGCAGCGTGCGGCTCGGCCCGAGGTGGTTGTACAGGCCGAGCCAGGTCACGAAGGCGGCGAGGGTCACACTCGCGGTGACCAGCACGCCCAGCTTGATCTTGATCGTGGAGAAGCGGTCGAGCGGCCGGACGTCCCGGAGCCGCTCGCGCACGGCGTGGCGGGGGGTCGTCATCCCGTCGTGGTGGGCTCGAACGCGTACCCGACGCCGTGCACCGTCCGGATCAGGTCCGGGCCGAGCTTCCTGCGGAGGGCCTTGACGTGCGAGTCGACGGTGCGGGTGCCGCTCGCGTCGATCCAGTCCCACACCTGCGCGAGCAGGTGCTCACGGGTCAGGACGGTGCGAGGGGTGGCCGCCAGGGTCACCAGGAGGTCGAACTCGGTAGGCGTGAGGTGCACGGGCTGGCCCGCGCGGGACACCCGCCTCTGGGCCCGGTCGATCACCACGTCACCCACGCTCATCGGCTGCTCGCCCGTGGCCTGCTCGGCGAGCGCCGCCGAGCGCTCGACCCGGCGCAGCAGCGCCTTGGTCCGTGCCAGGAGCTCCCGCATGGAGAACGGCTTGGTCATGTAGTCGTCAGCCCCGACACCGAGCCCGACGAGCATGTCCGTCTCGTCGTCACGGGCGGTGAGCATGATCACCGGGACGGGACGGTCGTGCTGGATCCGCCGGCAGACCTCCAGGCCGTCCATCCCGGGCAGCATCACGTCGAGCACGACCACATCGGGACGCAGGCGCGCGGCGAGCGCGACACCTGTCGGGCCGTCGGGGGCGATCTCGACCCGCCAGCCCTCCGCGGCCATCCGGTGGGCGACGGCTGCCGCGATCGCGGGCTCGTCCTCCACGACGAGCACCACGACCTGGTCACCGGCGGCGCGCTCGCCCGGGCCGGTCGCGGTGGTCGTGGGTCCCTCGCCGTTGATGGATGCCATGGCCCCAAGACTTCCATACGCCTTCCATGCCCTCAGTTATGCTCGCGGAACCATGAGCAGCTCACGTCGGTCCCGGCGTCGGGAGCTCGGGGGGTCACCTCCGTTCCTGTCAGCCGCCCCCGGCGGGCGCCCCGCCCGCGCCTCGGGCAGGGTTGCGCCATGGTGAGCGACTGGTTGATGGTCGCCCTCGGCGTCGCCCTGACGCTCGGCACCGCTGTGTTCGTCGCCGCCGAGTTCGCGCTGGTCACCCTCGACCCGGCGATCGTCGAGCAGGAGGCGGCCCGCACACCCGACCGGCGCTCGACCTCGGTGCGGCGTGCCCTGGCCCGTGTGTCCACCCAGCTCTCAGGCGCGCAGGTAGGGATCACGCTCACCACGATCCTTCTCGGCTACACGACCCAGCCCGCACTGACAGCACTGCTCAGCCGGACCCTGCACTGGACCCCGCTCAGCCGGGGCGCGACCGCCGCCATCGCCGGCGTCGCCTCCCTGGTGCTGGTCAACGGGTTCTCGATGCTCTTCGGGGAGCTCGTCCCCAAGAACGTCGCCCTGAGCAGGCCGTGGCAGGTCGCCCGTGCGGTCACCCCGCTCCAGCGCGCCTTCACCGGTGCGCTCGCCCCCCTCATCTCGGGCCTGAACGGCAGCGCCAACTCCCTGCTGCGCTGGTTCGGCGTCGAACCCCGCGAGGAGCTCTCCGGCGGTCGGTCGCCGCAGGAGCTGGTGTCCCTGGTGAGGCGTTCGGCGGCGATCGGCACGCTGGACGAGGGCACCGCGACGCTGCTGACCAACTCCATCGAGCTGGACACGCTCACCGCAGTCGACGTGATGACCGACAGGACCCGCATGGAGGTCGTCCGCCGCGACGGCACCGCGGCCGACGTCGTCCTGCTGGCCCGTTCGACCGGGCACTCGCGCTTCCCGGTGATCGACACCTCGCACGACGACATCGTCGGCATCGTGCACCTGCGCCGCGCCATCGCGGTGCCCTTCGACCGCAGGTCGGACGTGCCCGCCGCCGCACTGATGGACCCGGCACCCAGGGTCCCCGAGACGGTGCGGCTCGGCCCCCTGCTCGTCGAGCTGCGCGAGCACGGGCTCCAGATGGCCGTGGTCGTCGACGAGTACGGCGGCACGGCGGGTGTGGTCACGCTGGAGGACGTCATCGAGGAGCTCGTCGGCGAGGTGGCCGACGAGCACGACCCGCGTCGCGCCGGCGTCCACCGCACCTCCGACGACTCCTGGAGCGTGCCAGGCCTGCTGCGGCCGGACGAGCTCACCGAGTCCACCGGGCTCGTGGTCCCGGACGACGGTGCCTACGAGACCCTCGGCGGTCTGATCATGGCCGCGCTCGGCCGCATCCCGCATGCCGGCGACGTGGTCGACCTGCCGTCGGTCCACCTCCTCGTGGAGCAGATGGACGGACGCCGGGTCGACCGGGTCCGCCTGACGCCCGTGCTGCCGTCGCCCACGGACGAGGACGACGAGTGAGCATCGCCCTGGCGGGTGTGCTGAGCGTCCTCCTCCTGGCGGCCAACGCGTTCTTCGTCGGTGCCGAGTTCGCGGTGATCTCCGCCCGGCGCAGCGCGATCGAGCCTCTTGCCATGGCCGGCTCGCGCCGCGCGGTCACGGTGCTGTGGGCGATGGAGCACGTCTCGTTGATGCTGGCCTGCGCCCAGCTCGGGATCACCGTCTGCTCGACGTCGCTCGGCGTCGTGGCGGAGCCTGCGCTGGCCCAGCTCCTCGAGGGGCCGATGGCAGCCGTGGGTCTGCCCACTGCTGCCGCCCATCCCGTCGCCTTCGTGCTCGCGCTCGCCCTCGTCGTCTACTCGCACGTGGTGTTCGGCGAGATGGTGCCCAAGAACCTGGCTGTCGCCCGGCCGGACCGCGCAGTCCTGTGGTTCGCCCCTCCGCTGGTCTGGATCGCGCGGGCCGTGCGCCCGGTCACGTCTGGCCTCAACGCGCTCGCCAACGCGAGCCTGCGCGCGGTGGGGATCGAGCCGAAGGACGAGGTGGCGTCCGCGTTCACGGCCGAGGAGGTCCAGTCCATCGTCGAGCGCTCCCGGGCCGAGGGCCTGCTCGAGGACGACCAGGGTCTGGTGACCGGCGTCCTGCAGTTCAGCGACCGGACCGCCAGGGACGTCATGGTGCCCGCCGCGGACCTCGTCGCCGTCCCCCAGGGCTGCTCCGTCGACGACGTGGAACGACTCGTCGCCCGGACGGGGTTCAGCCGGTTCCCCGTCACCGACCCCGCCGGGACGCCGATCGGGTACCTGCACCTCAAGGACGTGCTCTACGCCGAGGCGGGGGAGCGGGAGCTCCCGGTGCCGCCCTGGCGCATCCGGGCGCTGGCGCAGGTCCGTCCCGAGGACGAGGTCGAGGAGGCACTGGCCGCGATGCAGAGGTCGGGCACGCACCTCGCCCGCGTGGTGGAGGCCCACGGGGAGCGGCCGGTCGTCCTGGGCATCGTGTTCCTCGAGGACATCCTCGAGGAGCTGGTCGGCGAGGTCCGGGACGCGATGCAGCGGGGTCAGCTCGGCTGAGCCTGCCTCTCTCGTGGAGCCCGTGGGTGGCGGGCGGCACGCGCGGTCGAGTGGTCGACGTGATCGACATCACACCCCTGCAGGGCCCTGAGAGCGAGTCCGGGGACAGAGGGCACTTGGATTAGTTCAGGCCCACCCGTTACTGTTTCGTAATCACCGGTGAGCGCACGAACCCCCCTCGTCGCGCCTCTGGTGAGACCCCGGTCCCCTCGTGGGTCGCTCACGGTCTTGTTCCTGCCCGCTCGCGGGCAGCAGTCGGAGGTGTCATGGAGTCTCGGCAGAAGCCGTCACCCATGCCACCCGTGACCCCGACGTCGCGCCGCGACCGGCGCGCCTCCTCTGGGTCACCCCGTCGTCCCCGCCAGCGCGGAGCTGGTGCCGGCCGGTGGGCGCCCCGGTCCGCGCTGCTGGTCGCCCTCGCGACCGCGACCATCGCCGTCCCGCTGGCCGACTCGGCCTCCTCGACGCCGTCAGCGCTGCTGGACACCTCCGCCGTAGCGGTCGGTGGCCAGCTCCCGACGGCGTACGAGGTGCTTTCGTCCGCCCAGGTGGAGACCACTCCCACCTCGCTCCTCGCGGCTGTCCCGGCCGACCAGCGCACGGCGACGGCAGTGAGCCGGTCGAGCACCCGTGACCCCCTCCCCGGCTGCGACGGCAGAGCCCGCGAGGGCGGCAAGAACGGCCAGATCCCGGCCAAGGACCTGTGCGAGCTGTGGGACCCGAGCCAGTCCCTGCGCGGTGACGCCGCCGTCGCGCTGGCCGAGCTGAACCTGAACTTCCGGGCGGTCTTCAGCCGCAACATCTGCCTGACCGACTCCTACCGGCCGCTCGCCGAGCAGCGACGCCTGGCCTACACGAAGCCCGGCCTCGCTGCCTCACCGGGCACGTCGAACCACGGCTGGGGCCTGGCGATCGACCTGTGCAGCTCGGAGAACCAGAGCAAGTCGGTCATGGCGTGGCTCGCCACGAACGGGCCGACCTTCGGGTGGGACAACCCGAAGTGGGCCCACCGTGGCGGCTCCGGGGCGTACGAGCCGTGGCACTGGGAGTACGTCCCGGGGACGACGGAGCTCGGCACCAACTACTGAGCCTGCCGGACCTGGCCGAGCCTGCCGGCCTCGCCCGACGCGCCTGCCGGGTCCGCCCGACGAGAAGGGCCGGCCCGGCGAGCGAGCCGGCCCGACCGACGAGCGGTCGCACCCGTCAGAGCAGCGTCGCTCCCCAGGTGACCTCGTGGCTCGCGCCCGGCTCCAGCCGGACGAGGCGGTCACCGCTGCGGAACGCGTCGGCGATGCAGCTCATGGGCTCGGCGGCGACGCCCGTCCTGCGGTAGGACTCGGGCGAGATGTGGTCGCCCGTGCAGACCTGCCAGGTGTCCATGGACTCGTCCATCCACACCGCTGCCGTGCGCCCGTCGGGCCCGGCGACCTGGATCCAGGACAGCCCGTCCGCGTCCCGCAGCACGTCGACGAAGGCGTCGTCCAGGTCGAGCCCGTTCAGGGACCGCGGCTCGCGCAGGTCGAACTGACCGGCGACCGGCTCCGTCCCGGTCGGCAGGAGCCTCCCGTCCACGGTGACGTGGGTGCTCGCGTCCAGCCGGATCGTGCACTCGTCGAGCGAGGCGTCCCCCGGCGAGAGCCACGGGTGGAACCCGATGCCGTAGGGGGCAGGCCGGTCGCCGAGGTTCGTGGCTGTCGCCTGCACGTGCAGACCGGAAGCAGTGAGGCGGTAGGTGACCTGGAGCAGCAGGTCGAAGGGGTATCCGCCGCTGGGTGCCAGCCGGAGCTCGAGGGTGGCGGCCTCCCCGGCACGGTGGGCCGTGTCGTCGACCTCCACGACGCTCCAGCGCTGCCACATCGCCAGTCCGTGCAGGGCGGTGTTGTTGGCGATCTCGGTGATGTCCAGCTGGTGCTCGACGCCGTCGACCGTGTAGAGCCCGTCCCGGATCCGGTTCGGCCAGGGCGCCAGCACCGCACCGTGCCCGGCAGGAGCAGGGACGTCGGCGGGGAAGGGGGAGAAGACGTCGCGCCCGGCGACGCAGTACCGGCGCACCTTGGCGCCGACGTCGGTGACGGTCACCTCCTGGTCGCCGAGGGTCAGCTCGATCTGGTGACCGGAGAGGGGTGCGGGAGACGTGGAGGAGTACTGGTTCACGGCCGCCACGGTAGCGGTCGTCGTCCTGGCCCGGGACACCGAAGGGCCCAGACGCGCCGCAGCGCCGAGGGCTGCGGTCAGGACTTGTCGAGGCGTGCGGCGAGATCGTCGATCTGACCCGAGAGTGCCTGCAGGCCGGTCTTGAGCGCGCCCTGCGCCTGCGCCGCCGCCGCATCCACCTTCGCCTTGGCGTCGGCGAGCGCGGTCTTCGCGTCTGCCACCGCCGCCTGCGCCTGAGGCCCTGCCGTTGCGCCGGCCGTGGCGATGGTGCCTCGAGCCTGGTCGATGGCCGTCGAGGCCGACGAGACGGCGTCCTCGACAGCCTTGCGGGTGCTCTCGTCCAGCCCGGCCGCCTTGACCTCGTCCTGGACGTCCTGCACCGCGCCCCGGGCGTCGTCGATGCCCTGCTGGATCTGGTCCCCGAGCCGGCTGAGGTCGACCGAGCTGCCGTCCGAGGAGCAGCCCGTCAGCAGGCCGGCCAGGAGGAGGCCCGAGGCGAGGACGGGCGCCGGGCGACGGGCGAGGGCTGCTCGTGGCTGGCGGGTGGTGCTGGCGCGCATGGTGGCCTCTCGACGGTGGGTCACCGCCAGTCTGCCCCGGGGCGAGGGGTGGTGCACGCGACGGGGTCCCGGGTCATCCGACCCGGGACCCGGACTCCGGAGACAGGTGTGCCCGCTCGCGCGACCGAGCGGGCACACCCGATGCGTCAGGAAGCCGAGACGGTCTCCTGGGCGGACTCCTCAGCCCCTCCTGTCGCCGTGCGCCGGGAGCGCACGTCCTGCAGCGACGTCCCGTAGTACGCCGCGGTCATGAGGTCCTTCATGTCGTCGAGCATCGGCATCCGCGGGTTGGCCGGGGCGCACTGGTCCTCGTAGGACCGCATGGCCAGATCGTCCAGCTTGCTGATGAACGCGTGCTCGGAGACACCCTGAGCGGCGAACGACGGCGGGATGCCGACGGCGTCGCGCAGCTTCTCGACGGCCTGGGCGTAGGACTCGACACCCTCCGCAGGCGTGGCGGCAGGCAGGCCGAGCATCTTCGCGATCTCCTGGAAACGCTCCGGAGCGACGTAGTACTCGTACTTGGGCCAGCTCGTCAGCTTGGTCGGGACCGTGCCGTTGTAGCGGATGACGTGGGGGAGCAGCGTGGCGTTCGTCCGGCCGTGCACCAGGTGGTAGTGCGAGCCGATCGTGTGCGCCATGGCGTGCACGATCCCCAGGAACGCGTTGCCGAACGCCATGCCGGCGATCGTCCCGGCGTTGTGCATCTTCTCGCGGGGCCCGACAGCAGCCTCGCCACCCTTCACCGACGCCTCGAGGTTCTCGAAGATCAGGCGGATGGCCTGCAGGGCCATGCCGTCGGTGAAGTCGTTGGCGTAGACCGAGACGAACGCCTCCGTGGCGTGGGTCAGGGCGTCGAAGCCAGAGTCCGCCGCCAGCGAGGCGGGCATCTTGCCGGTCAGCGCCGGGTCGATGATCGCGACGTTCGGCGTCAGCGCGTAGTCGGCCAGCGGGTACTTGATGCCGGTCTTCTCGTCGGTGATGACGGCGAACGGGGTGACCTCGGCGCCGGTGCCCGACGTGGTCGGGATGCAGACGAGCTTGGCCTTCTCACCCAGGGTCGGGAACTTGAAGGCGCGCTTGCGGACGTCGAAGAACTTCTCACGCATGTCCGCGAAGACGATCTCGGGGTGCTCGTAGCGCAGCCACATGACCTTCGAGGCGTCCATGGGGGAGCCGCCGCCGAGGGCGATGATCGTGTCCGGGCCGAACTCGCGCATCTGCTCGGCGCCGCGGTCCACCGAGGCGATGGTCGGCTCGGGCTCGATGTTGTCGATGATCTGGAGCGCGACCTTCTCCGACCGGCGCGCCAGGACGTCCAGGATCTTGTCGACGAAGCCGAGCTTGGTCATCGTCGCGTCGGTGACGATCGTGACGCGGTGGATGTCGGGCATGTCGGCCAGGTAGCGGATCGCGTTCGGCTCGAAGTACGTCTTCGCCGGGACCTTGAACCACTGGAGGTTGTTGTTGCGCCGGCCGATCCGCTTGATGTTCACCAGGTTGACCGCCGAGACGTTGTTGGAGACCGAGTTCGCGCCGTAGCTGCCGCAACCCAGCGTGAGGGACGGGATGAAGGCGTTGTAGATGTCGCCGATGCCACCGTGGGAGCTGGGCGAGTTCCAGATGACGCGGATCGCCTTGACGCGGCTGCCGTACTCCTCGACGAGCTCCTTGTCCTCGGAGTGGATGGCTGCGCTGTGGCCCAGACCGTCGAACTCGACCATCTGCTCGGCCAGGCGGATGCCGTGCTCACGCGACTCCGACCGCAGGACGGCCAGGACGGGGCAGAGCTTCTCGCGGGTCAGCGGCTCGGCCGGGCCGACCAGGGAGACCTCGGCCATGATGATCGAGGTGTCGTCGGGCACGGAGAACCCGGCCTGCCGGGCGATCCACTGCGGGCTCTGGCCGACGACTGCGGCGTTGAGCTTCGCACCGGCGCAGTTGGCCGACTCGGCCTCGACGCCGAAGATGAAGCGCTCGAGCATCGCCTTCTCCTCCGCGTTGACGCGGTAGGCGTGCAGGGTCTGGAACTCGGCGAGCGCGGCGTCGTAGATCTCGGTGTCGATGATCACTGCCTGCTCGGACGCACAGACCATGCCGTTGTCGAAGCACTTCGACATCACGACGTCGTTGACCGCGCGCTTGAGCTTGGCCGACTTCTCGATGTAGGCGGGGACGTTGCCGGCGCCGACGCCGAGGGCAGGCTTGCCGCAGGAGTACGCGGCGCGGACCATCGCGTTGCCGCCTGTCGCCAGGATGAGCGCCACGCCCGGGTGGTTCATCAGCTCGTTGGTGGCGGCGATCGAGGGCTCGCTGACCCACTGGATGCAGTGCTCCGGGGCGCCTGCGGCCACGGCGGCGTCGCGAACGATCTTCGCGGCGGCGACCGAGCTCGCCTGGGCGGACGGGTGGAAGCCGAAGATGATCGGGTTGCGGGTCTTCAGCGCGATGAGCGACTTGAAGATCGCGGTCGACGTGGGGTTGGTCACCGGGGTGATGCCCGCGATGACGCCGACGGGCTCGGCGATCTCGACGATGCCGTTGATGTCGTCGCGGCCGACGATGCCGACGGTCTTCAGCGAGGCCATCGAGTTGGTCACGTGCTCGCACGCGAAGATGTTCTTGACGGCCTTGTCCTCGAAGACGCCGCGGCGCGTCTCCTCCACCGCGTGCTTGGCGAGCTGACCGTGCTGGTTGAGCGCGGCGACGGAGGCCTTCTTGACGATGTGGTCGATGTCCTCCTGCGTGAAGGAGGCGTAGGCGGCGAGCGCCTTGGTGGCGCCGGCAACCAGCGCGTCGATCGGCGAGGCGGCAGTGGTCGCGGCCTGCTCTGCGGGGACGACGGCGTCGTCCGAGGCCTTGCTACGGACAGTTCGAGTACTCACGGGGACTCCCGGTCCTCTGGCTTCTGGATGGATGGGGATCGCCCTTGACCCACTGATGACGCTAGGAGAGATATCCCCGGAATCCCTGTGCCAAAGGTCCCTGAGAAGTGGGATGACTTTGGACGAACCGCGTGACGCCCGACACGGGACCTTGGTCTTGCCCCGGGTCGGAGCAGGCCGACCCTTGGCCAGGTCTTGGCACTCGGCGGGTGAGAGTGCTAAGACAGTTGGTGTAGCCGCCGATGCGGAGACAGGCTCCGCAGAGGCCCGCTGGGCGCTCCGGAGGGGCCGGGGTGCCGCCTTCTGAGGAGGTGGTTGGCGTGGCTACCGCTCGATTCGACCCGTTCTTCGACACCGCCCGCTGGATGGACCAGCTGCTCGGCTCGGTGAGGGAGTCCGCGACGACGTCGGCCCCCACGATGCCGATGGACCTCTACCGCGCCGGTGACCACTACGTGATGCACGTGGACCTGCCGGGGGCCGACCCGGGCAGCATCGACGTGAACGTGGAGGACCGCACCCTCACCATCCGCGCCGAGCGCACCGGCCGCACTGCCGGTGACGTGCAGTGGCTCGCCCGCGAACGCGGCTTCGGCACGTACGTGCGCCAGCTGACTGTCGGACGCGGACTGGCCCTCGACGCCGTCGAGGCCAGCTACGCCGACGGTGTCCTCACCCTGACGATCCCCGTCGCCGAGGAGGCCAAGCCTCGCCGCATCGAGATCCAGCACGCCTCGGGCACCGCGCAGATCGCCGCACCGCAGGTGACCCCGAGCACCCGGGAGGAGCAGACCAGCAGCTGAGCCGGCTCGTCGGCCGACCTCTGCGGCCAGGGTCAGCGGCCGTCCCCGCGCGCCGGGGAGGCTGATGATCCACCGGGGGACACCTCGAGGCGGGCGCCGATGCGGCGGCCCGCCTCGACCACGAGCGGCCGCGGCATCGCCAGGTTGAGCCGGACGAAGCCGCGGCCCGCTCGCCCGCAGGCGCTCCCGTCGACAAGAGCCACCCCCGTCCCGGCGAGGAGCCAGCCGGCGAGGTCGTCCAGGCCGTCCGGGGCCGGCTGTTCC
>DASXVR010000127.1:0-10800 GCA_036504175.1 Actinotalea sp.
GTCGTTGCGGTCGCCCTCACGGTGGCCGGGCCTGTCGGCGTCGACGTCGAGGCAGTGGCGGCGGTGTCAGCGCAACCCGTCGAGCGGGTGGCCCTCTCGGACCGCGAGCGGCGGGCGATTCATCGGCTGCCTCCGGACGCCCGACCCGAGGCGCTCGCCGAGGCGTGGGTGCGGAAGGAGGCAGCCCTCAAGGCACTGGGCACCGGTTTGCGCGTCGACCCGCGCGCGATCCGTCTCTCCGGTCGGCTCAGGGGGGCGGCCCGGATGTCGGGCGGCGGTGCGAGCCTCACCACCGCGATGCTGGCTCTCGGGCCCGGCGTCGCGGGGGCCGTCGCGCTCGCGCGGGCAGGCCGCCACCGTCCGTCCCTTCAGGTCGAGCTGCACGACGGCGATGCGCTCCTCGCGCGGCTGACCTGACGTGGATGACGTCAGTCGATGATCGGCGGGGGCAGGTCCGGGCTGTCGAGCCACACCTCGAGGAGTGCCGCGGCGGCTGTCGCCAGCGTGGGCCCGCCTGCCGCTACCGCCAGCTGGGCCAGATGTGCGCGGAAGTCCGTGGTCGTCACCGCGCCGCCCGCATGCTGCGTGGTCCACGTGCGCAGGAGCTCGAAGAACGGCTCGTCGCCCAGCAGGCGGTGGACCGCGTGCAGCGTGAGGGCGCCCCTCTTGTAGACGGTGTCGTCGAAGATCCGGGCGAAGCCGGGGTCCGCGAGCACCAGGTCCTGCGGCTCCGCCGCGAGACGCCGGTGCCACAGCCCGGCCATCGCGTCTGCGGTGGGCCCGCCGGACTCCTGCGACCAGAGCCACTCCGCGTAGCACGCGAAGCCCTCGTTGAGCCAGATGTGCTGCCACCCCGCCACCGACACAGAGTTGCCGAACCACTGGTGGGCGAGCTCGTGCGCGACGAGACGCTCCTCACCGTCCGCGGACTGCAGGTGGTTGGACCCGAAGATCGACACGCCCTGAGCCTCGAGCGGGATCTCGAGGACGTCCGGCGTGACCACGAGCGTGTAGGACTCGAAGGGGTAGGGGCCGAAGAGGGAGGTGAAGAAGGTCATCAGCTCCCCGTGGCGGGCCAAACGGGCGCGCGCAACCTGTCGTAGGCCCGGGGGCACCACGGCTCGCTGGGGCACCGGGCCGGCTGACAGGACGACCTCGTCGTACGTCCCGATCTGGACCGTGGCGAGGTAGGACGACGTCGGGTGCCGCTCGGCGAAGACCCATGTGGTGGTGGACGCGCGCACCCGCGTGCTGACGAGGACGCCGTGGGCCACGACGCGGTACGGGCTGTCGACGGTGAGAGCCGTGCGGTAGGTGGCCTTGTCCGCCGGCCGGTCGTTGCACGGGAACCAGGTCGGTGCGCCGGTGGGCTGGCTGGCCACGACCACGCCGTCGGCGAGCTCCTCCCAGCCCACAGGGCCCCAGGGGGAGGACGTGGGCCGAGGGTTGCCGCCGTAGGTGACTGCGACGATCAGGCGGCTGGACGCCGGGGCTGTCTCGGCGAGGCGCAGGACGAGCCGACCAGCACGGTGGGTGTGGCCGGCCAGTGTGGCACCCGTGACGGTCACACCCCTGACGGCGAGGCCGACGAGGTCGAGGACCACTGCGTCCACGTCCTCGAGCGTCCAGATGATCAGCGTCGCGACGCCCGTGAGCCGGTTGGCCTGGACCCGGTAGGTCAGGTCCAGGTCGTAGTGCTCGACGTGGATCGACCTGCTGCCGCGCTGCGCCTCGTAGGGGTCGCGGCTGCGGTGGACCGCCCCGGCCTTCACGCCGCGGCCGCGGCGCGCCACGGGGCGATCGGGTTGCCGACCCACCTGGTCCCGGCGGGGACGCGCTCCCCGCGAAGGACCAGGGACGCCGGGCCCACGCTCGTCCCGGCACCGAGTCGCGCGGCGGGCAGGATCACGCTGTGCGGGCCGAGCGTGGCACCGGCCTCGAGCGTGACGGTGTCCAGGCTCATCACGCGGTCGTGGAAGAGGTGGGTCTGCACCACGCACCCGGTACCGACCGTCACACCGTCACCGAGCCGCACCAGGTCGGCCTCGGGCAGCCAGTACGACTGGCACCACACGCCCCGTCCGATGTGCGCCCCCATCCCTCGTAGCCACCACACGAGCGCGAGGCTACCGGTCGCGGCGTCCGCGAAGAACGGCGCTGCCACGACCTCGGTGAACGTGTCTGCGAGCTCGCCGAGCCACACCGACGCGCTCCAGAGGGGGTGGTCGCCGGGTCGGAAGCGCCCGACCAGCAGCCACTTCGCGGCGATCGTGACGAGGGCTGCGGCGACCCCGGCCGCGACGAGGACCGGGCCGCCGAGCAGTGCTGCCCATCCCCACCCCGCCCGCTGCACGATCCCTTCGAGCGTCATGAGGGTCGCCAGGGCGAGCGTCCCAGCGATCATGGCGGGCACGACCCGCCCCAGCTCCACGAGCCCGCGGGCCCACCGCAGCCGGGCCGGCGGCTCGAAGGTGCGCGAGGGGTCGTCGAGGGTCGCGACCCGAGGCAGCAGCGCCGGAGGGCTGCCGAGGTAGCTCGAGCCTGACCTGGTCCGCTTGGGCGTGGCCGACAGCACAGCGACCAGGCCGTTCTTGGGCACCGTCCGGCCGGGCGCCGTCATGCCCGAGTTGCCGACGAACGCCCGCCGTCCGACCTTGGCGACCGCCACCCTGACCCATCCGCCACCCAGCTCGTAGGGCGCCACCATCGTGTCGTCAGCCAGGAACGCGCCGTCCTTGAGCCGCATCATCGAGGGCAGACCGATGACGGTGGAGATCTCCGTGCCGTGCCCCACCTGCGCACCCAGCAGGCGCAGCCAGACCGAGGTCACGACCGACGAGTACACGGGGAAGAGCGAACCGCGTGCGGCGTCCATGAGGCGCTCGACGGCCCACGCCTGAAGTCCGGGCCAGGAGCGGACCGGGTGGTAGCCCTCCCGCAGTCCTCGACCGAGGACGCGCACGCAGAGCACGACGAGGCACGCGTAGGCGGTGAACGCGACGAGCGTCGCGACCAGTCCGACGGCCAGCAGAGGACCGGCGGCTCCGGCTGCCGTGGCGCTCCGCTGGGCCGTCGCGGCGAGGAGCACGAGCGCGATCGCGACCGCGATGCCGGGCAGTGCCGCCACGAGCGTCCCGGTCAGCCCGTAGGCGAGCACCCACCAGCCCGACGCGCGCCTGTGCTCGGGTCGCTCCAGCGGCCAGGGGTGGCGGGCCTCGTGCACCCGGCTCGCGGGCGATCCCGTCCAGTACTCATGGTCGCCGGTGGTCCCGTGGACGGCCGACCCGGCCGCCACGTCGGTCCCCTGGCCGATGTGCGCGCCGGGGTACAGGACGCTCCGGGCGCCGACGGTGGCCCCGGCGCCGATGGTGATGTGCCCGACGTGCACGACGTCGCCGTCGACCCAGTGCCCGGAGAGCACGACCTCGGGCTCGACGGCGCACCCGCGACCGAGGGTCAGCATCCCCGTCACCGGGGGTGTGGTGTGCAGGTCGACGTCGCGACCCATCCGTACGCCCAGGGCACGGGCGTAGAGGCCGACCCACGGTGCGCTCGCCGGGGTGACGGAGCCGAAGCCCTCGGCCAGCCGCTCGGCGGCCCACAGCCGCAGGTGCACCCCGCCGCCCCGTGGATAGGTGCCCGGGCGCACGCCGGCGAGCAGGAGCCGTGCACCGATGACCGTCACACCCATCCGGCCGACCGGGCTGACAGTGGCGACCCAGCCCGCAGCGACCCACCACCAGGAGACGGGCGCCGCCCACGGGACGTGCCAGAGCGCTCCGAGCAGGGCGTCGACGGCGGCGAGAGCAGTGAGCCAGCGCAGCGCCACGAGACCGCGAAGGGGGAGGAGGGCCAGGAGCTGCGCCACCTGGCTGGCGACAGGCACCGGCCTCACAGGCACGTCATCGGACAGCGGGGCGCGCTCGCCGGCGTCGGGCCAGCGGGACTCGAGGTGCTCCGCGAGCTCGCCCAACGTCGGGTGGTCGTAGACCTCGGCGACGGTGACCTCGGGATAGCGCGAGCGCAGTGCTGAGACGAGCTGGGCGGCGGTCAGCGAGCTTCCGCCGCGTGCGAAGAAGTCGTCGTCGTCGGCCGTCGGCGGCGCACCGACGACGGAGGCCCACTGGTCCGCGACCCACGCGGCGACGCCCTCGAACAGCTGGTCGTGGACGGCAAGGCCCGGTAGGGGCCACGGGAGGGCGTCCCGGTCCACCTTGCCCGAGGTCCGCGTCGGCAGTGCCTCGACCACTGCGAGCAGCGGCACCATCGAGCCTGGGAGCTGGTCGCGCAGCCGCGCCAGCAAGGGCGCGGTGTCGAGCCCCGGCCGTTCGGCCACGAGGTAGCCGACGAGAAGGTTCGCGCCGAGGGGTGAGCGCTGGACTGCGGCAGCAGCGGCGGCGACACCGGGGAGAGCGTGGAGTGCCGCCTCGACCTCACCCAGCTCGATCCTGTGGCCGTTGACCTTGACCTGGTCGTCGGCGCGCCCGACGAAGACCAGGCCCGCGGCGTCGCGGACGACGAGGTCGCCGGTGCGGTAGGCCCGGGTCCATCCGAGGCCGGGCATCGGCGCGAACCTCTGCGTGTCGAGGGTCGTGTCCAGGTAGCGGGCGAGGCCCACCCCGCCGATCACCAGCTCGCCCGTCGCGCCCCCAGCCACCTCGGCTCCGTCGGGGTCGACCACCGCGAGGTCCCACCCGTCCAGAGGGAGTCCGATGCGGACCGGCCCGTCGGGCTCGAGAAGTGCAGCGCAGGCAACGACGGTGGTCTCGGTGGGGCCGTACGTGTTCCACAGCTCCCGGGTGGGGCGCCAGAGTCGTCGGGCGAGGTCCGGCGGGACCGCCTCCCCGCCGAAGATCAGCAACCTGATCCCGTCCAGGGTCTCGACCGGCCACAGCCCGGCCAGGGTGGGGACCGTCGACACCACGGTGATCTCGCGCTCGACGAGCCACGGGCCGAGCTCCGTCCCTGCCCGGACGAGCGCACGGGGTGCCGGCACGAGAGTCGCGCCGTGCCGCCAGGCGAGCCACATCTCCTCGCAGGACGCGTCGAAGGCGACCGAGAGGCCGGCCAGGACGCGGTCACCGGGTCCGAGCGGCGAGCCCTGCAGGAAGAGGCGCGCCTCGGCGTCGACGAGGGCGGCCGCGCTGCGGTGGCTCACGGCGACGCCCTTGGGCCGGCCGGTCGAGCCGGAGGTGAAGATCACCCAGGCGTCGTCCTGGAGGAGCGGCGGCTCGACCGGGGGAGGGTCGGCCGTCGCCCCCGGCGGGGTACCGTCCGGGCGCAGCAGCTCGAGGCCGTCGCCGATGACGACGGTCACGCCCGCCTCGCTGAACACGCGTCGGGCGCGCTCGTCGGGGTCGTCGGCGTCCACGGGGACGTACGCAGCGCCTACCCGCAGCACAGCCAGGATCGACAGGTAGAGGCCGACAGTGCCCGAGGTGGCCCGGACGCCTACGTGGTCACCGCGCCTGACCCCTGCCGCAGCCAGCGTCTCCGCCCGGATGCGGACCGCCTCGGCCAGCGCCGCGTAGGTCAGCACCTCGTCGCCGTCGTCGATGGCGACCGCCTGGGGATGCGCGCGGACCGTCGCCGCGAAGACGTCGACCAGCGTCCGCGGCGGGGCTGCGCGCTCCGAGGCTCGGAGCGGGTCGGTGACGACTGAGCTGCTCACGCGGGCGGGGCCTCCGGCTCGGGGCGTTAGCCCCCCGCCGTCGCGAGGACTCCTCGCCCGGCAGCGGGTCAGGCGGATGCTCTCACACCGTCGTGAACACCAGGTCTGTGGCTCCGAGGTCCCCGCTGGCGAGCGTGACGGTCGCGGTCGCGCCCCCGACCGCCACCGCGTAGTCGCCGCGGAAGGCGTCGAGCACGAACCGCCCCTCGGCGTCCGTGCGGACCACGGTCTCCGGCAGCCACCACTCACCCTTGACCAGCCCGTGCAGCGCCTCGTACGCGGGTTTGGGGGTCGCATCGGCCCGCACGAGGCCGGCGGGAGCCCCGAGCCAGGCGCCGTCGTCGGTGATGCCCCAGTAGACCGCCGCCTCGACGGCCGGGTGCCCGAACAGGGTCCGGTAGTGGCGGGTGAGCTCGTCCGCCTGGCGCTCCTCGCCGGCGGGGGTCGAGGGCCAGGAGGGGACCTGGTAGTCGTTGAGGTCCTCGATCTCCGGCGGCATGAGGTCGCCGGAGAGCAGGGTCGTCTCGGTCAGGTGCAGCGGCAGGCCGAAGCGGGCGAAGCGGTCGAGCACGGCGAGCATCTTCTCCTCGCCCCAGTAGCCCTGGTGCATGTGGCTCTGCAGGCCGAGCGCGTCGATGCGGATGCCGGCGTCCAGGCAGTCCTCGACGAGCCGCTCGTACGCGGGTGACATGTCGAAGTCGTTGAGCAGCAGGACGGCGTCCGGGTTGGCGGCGCGGGCCGTCTCGAACGCCAGACGGACCATGGCGACCCGGCCGTCGCGCTGGGCCAGGCGGGTCAGCCCGTTCTGCTCCTTCTCGAACACCGGCATGATCACGACCTCGTTGATCGCGTCCCAGGTGTCGATGACGCCGGCGAAGTCGGTGACCTCGCGGGTGATGCGCTCGCGGACGGCGTGCTCGACCTCCTCCTCGCTGAGGGCGTCGAGCCAGGCCGGCGCCAGCGTGTGCCAGGCCAGGGGGTGACCCTTGACGGGCACGCCGCGCTCCCGGAACCAGCGGGCCGCCTGCATCAGCCGAGCGGTGTCGGGTCGGCCCCGCTCGGGCTCGAAGCCACGCCAGTAGAACGGCAGGGTCGCGACGTTGAAGACGTCGAGCCACAGGTCGGCGAGCTCGTCGAGGCGCCCCGACGCACCGCCGAACACCCCTGCGCCCCCCGTGTCCTCGCCGTTGGCCAGCGGGATGAGGTCGAAGCCGATGTTGCCGAAGCCGAAGGCGTGACGCTGCTGGGAGACCACCACGTCCGTGCCGGGCCGGGGCCGCCCGTCCGGCCCCAGGACCGTCACGACGGTGCGCGCGGTGCGGTGGGTGAGGGCGTCGGGACGGGGTACGACGAGCTCGTTCATGGTGGCCTCCTTGGCACGGTGCCTGGGATCCTATTTGTTCAGCGGAGTTACGCAACCGTTAGGAGAACGTTATCGACAACGATTGACGAATCCGCGAACGTCTTGCAAGACTCGGCCTTGCGTCCCCAGTCCACGACGACGACGACGAGGAGTGTCTCGATGACGAGAGCCTGGACGACGACGTACGACCGTCACTTCACCGAGGGGCGACGCCCCGCGGTCCCGGCACTCCTGGCAGGCCTGGCAGTGATGCCGGGAGGCGTGCGGTCGTGGTGACGGCTTTCACGACCGGCGAGCGCTGAACCGTCGGTTGCGGTCCTCCGGTTGCCCGACAGGGCAGCTTCCACTCTGTGCATCTCAACGAAGAGGACAGATCTCATGAAGGTTAGGAAGATCCTGGCGGTCTCGACCGTCCTGGTGATGGGTGCCGCGGGCCTCACCGCCTGCAGCAGCAGCAACGACACCGGCAGCGACACCGGCGCGACCTCCGGCTCGGGCGAGAAGGTCGAGATGACCTTCTGGCACAACTCGACCACCGGCGAGGGCAAGGCCTACTGGGACGCCACCGTCAAGGACTTCGAGGCGGCCAACCCGGGTGTCACCATCACGATCCAGGCCATCCAGAACGAGGACATGGACGGCAAGCTCCAGACCGCCCTCAACTCCGGCGACGCCCCGGACATCTTCATGGCCCGCGGCGGCGGCAAGCTCGCCGACGTGGTCAACGCCGGACAGGCGCAGGACCTCACGGGCTCCATCAGCGCCGAGACCAAGAAGGCCGTCGGCGAGGGTGCCCTCAGCGCGTTCACGGTCGACGGCAAGGTCTACGGGATGCCGACGTCGGTCCTCCCCGGCGGCATCTACTACAGCAAGGACCTGTTCACCCAGGCCGGCATCACCGAGACGCCCAAGACGATCAAGGACCTGATCGCCGACGCCGCCAAGCTCAAGGCTGCCGGCATCGAGCCCATCGCTCTCGGCGCGAAGGACGCCTGGCCGGCTGCGCACTGGTACTACTTCTTCGCTCTGCGCGAGTGCTCGCAGGACACCATGGCCAAGGCTGCCAAGGACCGGAAGTTCGACGACAGCTGCTGGCTGCAGGCCGGCAAGGACCTTCAGGACTTCGCCGCGGCACAGCCGTTCAACCAGGGCTTCCTGACCACCTCGGCTCAGCAGGGCGCGGGCTCGTCGGCCGGCCTCCTGGCCAACCACAAGGCCGCCATGGAGCTCATGGGAGCGTGGGACCCGGGTGTCATCGCCTCGCTCACGCCCGACCAGAAGCCGCTGCCCGACCTGGGATGGTTCCCCTTCCCCTCGACGGACACCGGCAAGGGTGACCCGAAGGCCATGATGGGCGGCGTCGACGGGTTCTCCTGCTCGGCCAAGGCTCCCAAGCAGTGCGCCGACTTCCTCAACTTCTTCATGCAGAAGAAGTACCAGGAGGGCTACGCCACCGCGTTCCACACCCTGCCTGCCAGCCAGGACGCCCAGAGCGTCGTCACCGAGCCGGCTCTGAAGGACATCCTCACGGCGTACAACGACGCACCGTACGTCTCGGTGTGGCTGGACACGCTCTTCGGCCAGAACATCGGCAACGCGCTCAACGGTGGCGTCGTCGACATGCTCGCCGGCAAGGGTGACCCGGCAGCCATCGTCTCGGCCACGAACGACGCAGCCGCGAAGGGCTAGTCGGTACTCATGAGTGACTCCCAGCGCGAGAGCTCGCTGACCAGCCAGATGTCGCCTGAGGGTCGCACGGCGGCCGGGGTCGGTGCCAGCACGGCACCGTCCCCGGCCCGCCGGGCCGGGCGGAGAGGCGGCGAGTGGCGCAAGCGCCTCGAGATCGCCCTCCTCACGGGCCCGGCGATCATCGTCTTCCTGACGTTCGTCATCTTCCCGGTGATCATGGCCGCGTACTACGGCTTCTACCGGTGGAAGGGCTTCGGCCCACCGACGGACTTCGTCGGGCTCGGCAACTACCTGATCATCTTCAAGGACAGCAGCTTCCATGAGGCGCTGATGCACAACGGCTTCATCGTCGTGCTGTCCCTGGTCATCCAGGGACCGGCGGCGGTGGCCCTGGCCCTCCTGCTCAACCAGAAGATGCGCGGTCGTTCGCTGATCCGCGTGCTGATCTTCGTGCCGTACGTGATCTCCGAGGTCATCGTCGGAACCGGGTGGAGCCTGATGCTCCAGACGACCGGCGCGGTCAACGACCTGCTCACCAAGATGGGTCTGGCCAAGAACGCCGTCGACTGGCTGTCGGACCCGAAGATCGCCATCTGGTCCCTGATGATCATCATCTCGTGGAAGTACATCGGCTTCGCGGTGATCCTGTTCCTCGCCGGGCTGCAGAGCATCCCTGAGGAGCTCTTCGAGGCCGCAGCGATCGACGGCGCCTCGTACTGGCAGATGCAGCGGCGCATCACCTTGCCGTTGCTCGGCCCGACGATCCGCATCTGGGCATTCCTGTCGATCATCGGCTCGCTGCAGCTGTTCGACCTCGTCTACATCGTGTGGGGCCAGTACGTGGCCTCCACGGCCGGCACCTCGACGATGGCGACCTACATGGTCCAGAACGGGCGCAACGCCGGGAACTACGGGTACGGCAACGCGGTCGCCGTCGTCCTGTTCCTGATCTCGCTCGCCATCGCCCTCGTCTACCAGCGCTTCGTGCTCCGGCGTGACACCGAGGGTGCTCTCACGGAAGGGAAGAAGTGATGGCGACGGCGACAGCAACCCTGCCCACGGCCACACGCCGGAAGAGGACCTCGCTCGCGGCGGCGAACCCGATCACCTACGTGATCGCGTTCCTGTTCGTGGGGCTCTGCATCGGCCCGGTGATCTACATCATCCTGGGCGGGTTCCGGACGAACGCGCAGATCACGGCTGATCCTTCGGGCTTCCCGAGCCCGTTCCGCCTCGGCAACTACTCCGAGGTGCTCTCGTCGTCGATCTTCTGGCGGCAGGTCAGCAACTCGCTGATCTGCGGCGTGTTCACGACGCTCGGGGTCGTCGTGCTCGGCGTGGCGGCGAGCTACGTCCTGGCCCGCTACAAGTTCTCCGCGAGGGGGGCGCTCTACTCCCTCTTCGCGGCGGGGCTGATGTTCCCCATGACCGTGGCGATCACGCCTCTGTACATCATGATCAAGAACCTCGGTCTGATGAACAGCCTGGGCGGCATCATCCTTCCGCAGATCGCGTTCGCGCTCCCGACGACGATCATCATCCTGGTGCCGTTCCTGCGGGCGATCCCGAAGGAGCTCGAGGAGGCCGCGTCCATCGACGGTGCGAGCCGGCTCGGGTTCTTCTTCCGCATGGTGATCCCGCTGGCGGTCCCGGGCGTCGTCACCGTCGGGATCCTGGCGTTCGTGGCCAGCTGGAACAGCTACCTGCTCCCGCTGTTCATCCTCAACAACGAGACGTCGTACACCCTGCCGCTGGGCGTGCAGTCGTACGCCTCGCAGTGGTCGGTCGACACCGCACGGGTGCTCGCTTTCACGTCGCTGTCGATGATCCCGGCGCTGGTCTTCTTCTCACTGTTCGAACGCCGCATCGTCGGCGGGCTCACGGGCGCGGTCAAGGGCTGAGCCTCGGCCGGGCGCAGTGCGCCGGCCACCAATCTCGCGTCTCGATGAAGGAGAAGGGCCCCGTGTCCGACGCCGTCCCCGCCATGCCCGAGGTGTCCGAGCGCGTGCGCTCCCTGCACGCGCAGATGACCCTCGAGGAGAAGCTGGCCCAGCTCGTGGGCTACTGGCTCGACCAG
>DASXVR010000128.1:0-5756 GCA_036504175.1 Actinotalea sp.
CCCCCCCCGCTTCTCGTGCTGTCCCTGACCCACCGCTCGTTCGCCCACGAGGCCGGCGGGATCCCCACGAACGAGCGCCTCGAGTTCCTCGGGGACACCGTGCTGGGGCTCGTGGTGACCGAGGCGCTCTACCGACGCCACGAGGACCTGCCCGAGGGCGAGCTGGCGAAGATGCGGGCGGCGACCGTGTCGCAGCGGTCGCTCGCGGCCATCGCGCGGGGTCTGGACCTCGGCGCGTACCTGCTGCTCGGCAAGGGCGAGCTGTCCACGGGCGGCCGGGACAAGGACTCGATCCTCTCCGACACGCTCGAGGCCCTCTTCGGGGCGGTCTACCTCACGCACGGCCTCGAAGGGGCCCGCGGTGTCGTCGAGCGCTTCGTCAACGACACCCTCGCGGTGGCCGCCGACCTCGGTGCCGGCCTCGACTGGAAGACGTCCCTGCAGGAGCTCGCCGCCCGGCTCGACCTGGGAGCGCCCGAGTACGTCTCCGAAGGAGACGGACCGGACCACGCCCGGACCTTCACTGCTCGCATCATGCTGGCCGGCGAGCTCCACGGCGTCGGCACGGGCAGTGCGAAGAAGATCGCCGAGCAGGAGGCCGCCGCCCAGGCGTACGGCAGCCTGCAGGCTCTGGCCGCCGAGCGCGCTGCTGCCGCCGACAGCTGATCCGGGCGGCCGGTCGCGTGCCTGAGCTGCCCGAGGTGGAGACGGTCCGCGACGGACTGGCCCGGCACGTGCTCGGCGCCACCGTCACCCAGGTCGAGGTCCGCCGGGACTCGGCCGTGCGCCGGCAGCTCGAGGGACCGGTGGGCTTCGCCGGTCTCCTGGAGGGCCGCACGCTCACGGCGGCAGTCCGGCGGGGCAAGTTCCTGTGGCTGCTCCTCGACGACGCCGCGGACGGCCAGGCGCTCCTGGCGCACCTGGGCATGAGCGGCCAGCTGCTCGTCCGCGCCCCGGGCGCACCCGACCACCCGCACCTGCGCGCACGGCTCCACCTCGCCGGCCCGTCGGGCCTGGCGCTGCTGGACTTCGTCGACCAGCGGACGTTCGGCGCCCTCGCGGTCACCGCACTCGTCGCCACGCCCGACGGGGCATCCGGAGGGCGGGGGAGCGACCTCGCCGCGGTGCCGGCGCCCGTCGCGCACATCGCCCGCGACCTGCTCGACCCGCACGTGGACCGCCCTGCGCTGCTGGCGGCGCTGCGGCGTCGGCACACCGCCGTCAAGCGGGCACTCCTCGACCAGACGCTCGTGTCCGGCCTGGGGAACATCTACGCCGACGAGGCGCTGTGGCGGTCGCAGCTGCACGGCGAGCGGGAGGCCTCTGGGCTGCGGCCCGTCCAGGTGTCCCGGCTGCTCGAGGCCGGGGAGACGGTCATGCGCGAGGCGCTGGTCGCGGGCGGGACGAGCTTCGACGCGCTGTACGTGAACGTGAACGGCTCCTCCGGCTACTTCAGCCGGTCGCTCGCCGTGTACGGGCAGGAGGGTCGCCCGTGCCCCCGGTGCGGCACGCCCGTGCGCCGTGAGTCGTTCATGAACAGGTCCTCCTTCAGCTGCCCGCACTGCCAGCCACGTCCACGATCGGCACGCCTGACGGCACGAGCCCGGCGTTCTGCCTAGGATGCGTCCCGTGGCAGCCAACAACCCGCCCGCAGCCCCGGGGCGCCCCACCGACATCGCCGTCATGATCGTCGACGACCACGAGGTGGTCCGACGCGGGATCGCCGAGGTGATCGACAGGTCCGAGGGCATGGGGGTCGTCGCCGAGGCCGGGTCGGTGGCCGAGGGCGTCCGTCGTGCGACGCTCGTGCGTCCTCAGGTCATCCTGGTCGACCTGCAGCTCCCCGACGGCACCGGCATCGACCTCATGACCGCCCTGCGCGAGGCCCTGCCTGAGACGCGTGCCATCGTGCTGACCTCGTTCGACGACGACGACGCCCTCGCCGCTGCCCTGCACGCGGGCGCCGCTGCCTACGTGCTCAAGAGCGTCCGTGGTGCCGAGATCGCCGACGTGATCCGTTCCGTCGCGGCGGGTCGCACGCTGCTCGACGAGCGCACGGTCACCCGCCGACGGGCCGACCACGAGGACCCCACGGCCGACCTCACGCCCAGCGAGCGCAAGGTGCTGGACCTGATCGGCGAGGGCATGTCGAACCGCGAGATCGCCGACAGGCTCGGCGTCGCCGAGAAGACCGTGAAGAACCACATCACGTCGCTGCTGTCGAAGATGGGCCTGCAGCGCCGCACCCAGGTCGCCGCCTGGGTCGCCGGTCACAAGCACAGCTCGTGGCGGAGCGAACCCGGCGACTGACCGGGCGACCGAACCGGCTCTGAGCCTCGCGGCTCGCGGCTGACCTGGCGGTCAGCGGCCGGAGCGGCCCTTGAGCGGCGCCTGCCAGGTGAGCAGGGTGCCGTGGGCCATCGTGCTCGCCCCGAGGGCGAACGTCCCGCCGTGCCGACGTGCGCGCGCGGCCAGGTTGTCCGTCCCCGACTTGCGGTCCCGCTCGGGTGCGAGCCCGGCGCCGTCGTCCTCGACCTCCACCGTGATCCGGCCGTCAGGGCTGTCGCCCTGCAGGTCGACGCGGACCGACACCGCTGTGGCACGTGCGTGGCGCGCCGCGTTGGCCAGGCCTTCGCGGACCACTGCCACGACGTCGTCCGCGAGGTCCTCGTCGACCCGGTCGTCCATGGCGCCGGCGTCGCCCTCCTCCGCGTCGGCCGAGTCCAGCACCCGCTGGTCGACCGTGACGATGAGCGACGGCGCGAAGCCCAGCCCGGTGCGCGCGAGCGAGGCCTCGCGGCGCAGCCGTTCGGCGAGGGGGGCGCTGGCGTCGGGGTCGCGCAGGGCGTGCACGATGGACCGGATCTGCCGGACGGTCGAGTCCACGTTGTCCAGCGCGTCCTCGACGATGCCCGTCAGCTCCGACGGGTCGACGCCCCGGGCGGCGCGGCGGCGCACCGTCTCGAGCTGCATGCCGGTCGCGAAGAGCTGCTGGATCGCGAGGTCGTGCAGGTCGCGCGCGATGCGCTCCCGCTCGTCGAGCAGCGCTGCGACGTCCTGGGCGTGCCGGGCCTCGGCGAGCACGAGCGCGAGGGCTGCCTGCGCTGCGTAGGACTCGGCGGTCGCGAGGTCGTTCGGTCCGAACGGGGGTGAGCCCACCCGTCGCAGCAGCACCAGGACGCCGACGCCTCGCCCGTCGGACTGCATCGGCGCGTAGAGGGCCGGTCCGAACTGGCGCAGGGCGTCGACGCGCATCGCGCGGGCACGGGAGAGGGAGTCGACCACGAGCCCGTTCCCATCCCGCAGGACCGTGCGCGCCCGGCCGTCGGGGGGCATCACGGTGCCGATGAGCTCGTCCGCGCCGACGCCGTCGACGATCTCCATGACCCAGTTGTCGCCCAGGCCCGGCAGCACCAGGGCGGCCGTGTCCGCGCGCGCCACCTCGCGCGACGAGGTCGCGATCTGCGCGAGGACCTCCTCCTCCTCGGCCCCCGAGAGCAGCATCGTGGTGATCTGCTGACCGGCGCGCAGCCAGTGCTCGCGGTGCTCGGCCTCGGTGTACAGCTGGGCGTTCTGGATGGCGACGGCGGCAGCGGCCGCCAGCGTGATGACCGCCTCGTCGTCCTCGTCGGTGAAGCCACCGGGCTTCTCCGACAGGTACAGGTAGCCGAAGACCCGGTCGCGCACGCGGACGGCAGCCCCGAGGAACGCGCCCATCGGCGGGTGACCGGGCGGGAAACCACGGAAGGTCGGGTGCTCCATGAGGTCGTCGAGGCGCAGCGTGCCGTGCGGCGGGATGGCCGCGAGCACGCCGATGGCGTGGGGCGGCCGGCCGAGCATGGCGGCCAGCCGCTCGTCGATACCTGTGTGGACGAAGGTCGTGCTGCGGCCGCGCGCGTCGAGCACGTTGATGGCTCCGTAGCGCGCGCCGGTCAGCTCGGTGCTCGCCGCGACGAACCGCTGCAGCACGGTGGGCAGGTCGAGGTGCGACGCCAGTCCCATGGCAGCCTGGAGCAGGTCGGCAGCTGCCAACGAGCTGTCGTGGTGGTCCTTGCTGACCGTCATGCCGTCTCCTGCGTCTGGGACCGCCACGCTGTGCGGTAGTCGGTCGCGCCTGCCGCGTCGAGCAGGTCCTCGTGCCGACCGCGTGCCCGCACGGTACCGGTCGGGTCCAGCAGGATCACCTCGTCGGCCCCGTCCAGCCCGGCGAGCCGGTGCGTCACCACCATGATGCCTCGCCCGGGGGCCAGCCTGCCGTCGAGGAGGCTGCGCAGGAGGTCGTCCGCACCGCTGTCGACATGCTCCGTCGGCTCGTCGAGCAGGAGGAGCGGCGCCGGGGACAGGAGCGCGCGGGCGACCAGCAGCCTGCGTCGCTCGCCGCCGGACACCCGGGCCCCGTCGGCACCGACCACTGTCCCCAGGCCGTCGGGCAGGCCGCGCAGCCAGGGACCGAGGCCCACGGTCTCCAGGACGCGCTCGGCCTCCTGCGGCGTGACGTCCCCGCGCGCGACACGCAGGTTCTCGAGGAGCGTGGTGTCGAAGAGGTGGGCGTCCTCCGCGGTCAGGGCGACCGCTCCTGCAGCGACTGCCCGGGGGAGGCCGTCGACAGGCGCGCCGTCCAGCAGGCAGGTCCCCGCTGCGGGCGGGAGCAGCCCGGCGAGGGTCAGGAGCAGGGTGGTCTTGCCGACCCCGCTCGGCCCGACGACGGCGACGCTCCGACCGGGTGCCAGGTCGAGGTCGAGGTCGCGCAGCAGCGGTGGGCGGCCGGGCCATCCGGCGGCGAGCGACCGCGCGACCAGGACCGGCGCACCCGAGGGCGCCGCCGCGTCCGACGGCACCGACCCGCTCGACGGCACCGCCGCGTGCGACGGCACAGCCGCGTCGGACGGCACAGCCGCATCGGACGGCACCCACGCGTCGTCGAGCACCTGCAGGATGCGGCGGGCGGCCTGCCGGGAGCGCAGCAGCTGGACCCCCGCGGCCGGAAGCAGGGCGACGGCCTCGAAGGCTGCCAGCGGCGTCAGGACCAGGACGGCCAGAGCCACGGGGTCCAGGGCGGCGGCGGTCGTGGCGCTGATGCCGACGGCCAGGCAACCGAGCACGCTCAGGCCCGTCGCGAGCGGAAGGACGGCGGCGGAGACGGCGGCAGGCCGTGCTGCGGCGTCGGTGGCATCGGCGAGACGTGCGTCGGTGCGGCGCAGCTCCGCGAGGGCCGCGCCGACCTGGTCGGCCACCAGGAGCTCGGCGGAGCGGTCCAGCAGGGTCACGGAGACGGCCGACAGGTCGGCGCGTGCCTGGGCGGACCGGAGCTCAGCCGTCCGCGCGGCGCGGGCAGCCCACCACGGGCCGCCCACCCCGGCCACCAGCAGGCACACCGCGAGGATCAGCCCGGCCGTCGGCAGCAGCGCCGCGAGCAACGCCGCGCTCCCCGTCCCGACCAGCACGGCGACCCCGATCGGCAGGAGGCCCCGCACCACCACGTCGCCCACGGAGTCGACGTCGGCGCCGACGCGGGCGAGCAGGTCCCCGCGTCGCAGGGCCAGGAGGGCGGCCGGGCGACCGGCGGCGAGGCGTTCGTACAGGCGCACCCGCAGCGTCGCCATGCCGCCGAGAGCCACGTCGTGGGACAGGAGCCGCTCCAGGTACCTCAGGACCCCACGGGAGATGCCCAGGGCCCGGACAGCCACGGGTGCCACGCCGAGGAGCGCCACCGACGGCATCTGCGACGCGCGGGCGATCAGCCACGCCGAGACGGC
>DASXVR010000129.1:0-5648 GCA_036504175.1 Actinotalea sp.
GCGCGGCCAGCTGTGGGCCGACCTGCGGCTGGGTGAGCGCACGACCCGCATCGAGGTCGCCGTGCGCGCCTTCGGCGAGGCGGGCATCACCGCGCACGTCGACGGGCTGCAGGCCCGGTACGACCGCGCCGAGGAGCTCGAGGGCATCGTCGCGCAACGGGACGCCGAGATCGCCCGACGGCGGTCCGAGCACGCCGACGAGATCGCGGACCTGCAGGCGCTCCGGACCACCGACGTCGCGCACGTCGAGGCGCAGCGGGTGGCAGAGGTCAACGCCCTGCAGACCGAGCGGGACACGGCCGTGGCCGCGCTGGAGAGCGAGCGGGACACCGCCGTGGCCGCCCTCGAGGAGCAGCTCGCCGCCACCCGCGCCGAGCTCGCCACCACCCTGAGCCGCGCGGAGGACGCCGAGAAGCGGGCCGCGACAGCCGAGGCCACCATCGCCGCCGTGCGCGGCGCCCTCGGGTCCGCGGCGTCCGCTGGTCAGGCCGGGCCAAGCGCCGGTGCGGGCCGGAAGGACTCCGACCCGGCCTCGGCGAACGGCCGTGAGCCCGGCGCCGCAGCCACGACGACGCGCAGCCCGGTCGCCGTGGGTGCAGCCGAGTCCAACGGGTCGGCGCGGGCCGTCGCGGACACGTCCGCCAACCGGCCCGAATCGCGCACCACCGCGGCCCCCGCGCCTGCGCCACAGCCCGCGCTGGGTCGCTTCGGCAAGGGACGCCTCGGCCGCGCGGCCACCGGGCGCGCCTGACGCACCTACGCGGGGGGCGTGACCTCGAGGTCGATCCACCACGAGACGCGCCGGCCCGGCTCGAGGTGCTGGGCGCACCCGTCTGCGAGCGCCCGGCTGAGGGCCTCGCGACCGCCTGTCGACGGCTCGAGCGCGACGACCCGCTCGCGCGAGAACAGCCCGGCGTCGACCCACAGAGCCAGGTACGGGACCAGGTCGGGGTCCCACGAGAGCCGCAGCCGCGAACCGTCGGACCGTTCGAGCACGGCCCAGGCCGGTAGCGCGTCGTCCTCGGCCCAGAACTTCAGCGCCTCACCGTCGGGCAGGGCGTCGACGTCCCACAGCTGCTCCGACCACTCCTGGCGGGCGTCCACGCCGTAGACCCCGCGCACCTGCTGGACCTGGGGCGGGAGCAGGATGCGCGCACCCGTCCCTGCGGAGAACTGCGGATGGGCGGCCCACATGAACGGGACCCGTTCGTCGCCGGTGGCGGTGGCCCGGTACTCCAGACGCAGGCCACCCGACGTCGGCACGATGTCCCGGGCGAGCTCGTAGGGAAGGACCGTCCCGGCGGAGCCGAAGCCGCCCTCGACCTCGCGCGTCCACGGCTTGCTCCACACCTCGCCGTGGTCGGCCAGGGCCTCGCCGGCCAGCTCGTCCGGGTCGACGTTGGGCGCGCACTCGTCCCAGCCGCACATCTCGGCATCCGTGAAGCGGACCGGTCCGCGGGCGGGCGGGGGGAGCTCGGGCCCCGGCTGGGCGAGCCACTCCTGGCCGCTGCCGTCGCGGAGCGAGGCGATCTTGGCGCCGCGCTCAGGGACCACCACCGCCTCCAGCCCCCGTCCACCGGTGATCCGGACGGCCCGCTCGTCGTGCCAGGTCGTCGGGGACTCGTGCGATGCCATGACGGAGGTCTACCAGAGGAGCGCGCGCGTGCGCTCAGGCGACCGCGCGACGGCGCGACGGCGCGACGGCCTCAGTCGCTCGGCGACCCGACGGCTCCGTCGCTAGGCGACCGAGCGACGGCTCGGGGCGCCGGTCCCGTCCGCACCGCCCTGCCTCCTGTCGCCCGCGGCCCGGACGAGGCGGCGGTTCTCCACCGCGGCGATGAGCACGTCGGTGATCTGCTCGCCGATCAGCTCATGCCGCTCGAGCAGGGCGTCACGCAGCGCCTCGACGAGGTCCCGGTTCTGGGCCAGCAGCCATCGCACCCGGTCACGCGCCTCGTCCAGCACCCCCTCGACCTGGGCGCGTGCAGCCTTGTCGGCGAGGACCGCGGGCACGAGGTCCTGCCCGGTGGCCAGGAACGACACGAGCGAGCCCGTCATCCCCGCGGCGCCGACCATCTGCGCGGCGGTCCGGGTGGCGGCAGCTAGATCGCTCGCCGGCCCCGTCGTCGTCTGGCCGAAGAACAGCTCCTCCGCGACGATGCCGCCCATCGCCACCTGCACGAGGGCCCGCAGGTCGGACGACGACTGGGTCCAGACCTCTTCGGCGTCCCCGTGGGCGAGCAGCCCGAGCGCAGAGCCGCGCTTGACGATGGTGAGGACCTCGAGGTTGCGGTTGGGGGCCACGAGCCAGGCGGTGACGGCGTGACCGGCCTCGTGGGTCGCGATGAGGTCCTGCTCGCCGGACGTGTAGGAGACCGGCTGACCGATGCCGACCATCTCGGTGATCCGGGCGTGCTCGACGTCGTCGAAGGACATCGTGACGGCTCCCCGGCGCAGGGCGTTGACCAGGGCCTCGTCGAGCAGGTGCTCGATCATCACCGGTGTCCAGCCGTTGGTCGCGGCGGCGATCCGGTCCCGCAGGTGGGGTGCGTCCAGAGCCGGCTCGTGGGAGCGACGTGCCATGAAGTGGTCGACCAGGGCCCGGCGACCGTGGACGTCCGGGGTGGGGAACGTGAGGCGACGGTCGAACCGGCCCGGGCGGAGCAGCGCCGGGTCGAGGGAGTCCGCCCGGTTGGTCGCGGCGATGAGCAGGATCGGTGCACGCACCGGTTTGAGCTGCGGGATCTGCCTGTCGGCAGCGAGGAGCAGGTTGACCCTGGCGATCAGCCGGTTGAGCATGCGGGCGCCGCGGGACGGCTCGTCGAAGGACTGCATCTGCACGAGCAGCTCGTTGACCACGCCGCCGGTGCCCTCGCTGATCACCCGGTTCTGCACCACCCCAGGAACCACGCCGTGCCACCGTGAGGCAGGCGCTGCATCTCCCGCTCCCCACGCGGCCGCCGCGTCCGCCGCCACGCCCCCGCGACGCATGGCGATCGCGTCGATCTCCTCGATGAAGCCGATGGCCCCGCCCTCCGCGCGGGCGGCCTGGCGCAGCGCGGCGAAGAACGCCCGGATCTTCTTGGCGGTCGCCCCGTAGTACATCGACTGGAAGGACGTCGCCGAGACGAACAGGAACGGGACCCCGGCCTCGGCGGCCATCGCCTTGGCGGTCATCGTCTTGCCCGTGCCCGGCAGCCCCTCGAAGAGGAGCCCACGGCGTGGCGAGCCGCCCATCTGGTCGGCGAAGCGCCGGTGGGTCTGGAAGAGGTCGATGGACCGGCGGACGTCCTCCTTGATGGGGTCGATGCCGATCACGTCGTCGAGCGTGACGTCGACCTGCTCGGGTCGGTACGTGAGGTGGGGTGACCGGGCCGTCATGACCTGCGTGCCGGCGGCGAGCGCGAGGAGCGCACCGAAGAAGACGACCATCGTGACGAGGAAGGGGTCGACCGTCGGCAGCACGGGGATGACCGGCCGACCGCTGAGAGGCATGGCGATGAGGTAGGCCTCGAGAGCCAGCAGGAACGCGGAGAGGCGGTAGACGCGGTGCCGTCGCATCCGCTCCCGGTCTGCCGCGACGTCGTGGAGCGGGGCACGGAGCGGGCGGGTGTCCGTCACGGTGGTTCCCCTTCCGTGCGGGCCGCGCTCACCGAGGAGCGGCCGGGAAGATCCCATCGTGCGTTCAGGTCACGATTCGGACAAGTGGGACACCGCAGACCTGTGGGCCGGCCGCCGGCACCAGGGCCGGGGGAATGTGAGATGACCGCTCGTCGCTATACCCCCTGGGGTATACTGGATCGTCCAGCCCCACCGACCGTCCAGGAGGACCCATGGCCACCGTCAACCTCACCGCCGACACCTTCCGGCCGACGACCGACAAGGCGGGCATCGTCCTCGTCGACTGGTGGGCGTCGTGGTGCGGCCCCTGCCGCATGTTCGCGCCGATCTTCGACAAGGCGTCCGAGGCCCACCCCGACGTGACCTTCGCCAAGGTCGACACCGAGGCCGAGCAGCAGCTCTCCGCGGCCGCCGGCATCACGTCGATCCCGACACTGATGATCTTCCGCGACGGCATCCTCGTGTTCGCCCAGCCCGGCGCCCTGCCCGCCGCTGCCCTCGACGGGCTCATCGCCCAGGTCCGCGCGCTGGACATGGACGACGTCCGTCGCCACGCCACGGAGCAGGCCCGTGCCTGACGCCGGCGCCTCCCCCGCCGCCGCCTCAACCTCCGTCTCCCCCGCCACCGCCGCCTCGACCTCAGCCTCGGCCGGGTACGGGATCCGCACGACGGTCTCGGGCGCCGTCCCGGAGACCGTCGCGGCCGTCAAGGCGGCACTCAAGGAGCAGGGCTTCGGGGTCCTCACCGAGATCGACCTGGCTGCCACGCTCAAGGAGAAGCTCGGTGCGGACGTCGCGCCTCAGGTCATCCTCGGCGCCTGCAACCCCCCGCTCGCGCACCGCTCGCTCCAGGCGGAGCCGTCCATCGGCCTCCTGCTGCCCTGCAACGTCGTCGTGCGAGCGGTCGAGGGCGGCACTCTCGTGGAGGCCATGGACCCGCAGGTGATGGTGCAGGTCACGGGCAACCCGGCCCTCACCGCTGTCGCCGACGAGGCCGCCTCGCGCCTGCGGGCGGCCCTCGGCTCGCTCCACCCGGCCGATGTCAGGCCTCCCGCCTAGGCTCGTCGGGCATGAACGTGCACCACCTCTCGCGCACCGACGCTCGCCGGGTCGCCCTGCGCGCCCAGCTGCTCACGGCCGCCCGGCCGGTCGACCTCCTGGACATGCTGCGACGTCTGTCGGTCGTCCAGCTCGAGCCGACCAGCGCTGTGGCACCGAGCGCGGACCTCGTGGCGTGGAGCCGGCTGGGCTCCGCCTACGACCCGCAGGAGCTCCGCGACGCCCTCGACGAGCAGACCGTCATCGAGCTCCGGGGCACCCTGCGACCCGCGGAGGACATCGCCCTCTACCGGGCGGAGATGGCCGAGTGGCCCGGCACCGGCGACGTCAAGGCCTGGCGGCTCTCCCTGCGCGACTGGGTCCAGGACAACGTGGCCTGCCGCCTGGACATCATCGACCGGCTCCGCGCCGACGGTCCGCTCCCCATCAGCGAGCTCCCCGACACGTGCGTCCGGCCGTGGCGGTCGAGCGGCTGGAACAACAACCGCAACGTCACGATGATGCTCGACCTCCTGGTGCAGCGGGGCGAGGTCGCCGTCGCCGGGGGGACCGGGCGCAACCGGCTCTGGGACCTCGCCGAACGCGTCTACCCGGACGGCCCCCTGATCCCCGCAGACGAAGCCCGCCACCTGCGCGACGAGCGTCGGCTTGCGGCGCTCGGCATCGCTCGGGCCCATGGCCCCGAGTGCCCGGTCGAGCCGCTCGACGTCCACGGCGTGGGTGAGCCCGCAGTCGTCGACGGGGTCCGCGGGGAGTGGCGGGTGGACCCCGCGGCGCTCGAGGCGGTGCTCGGCACGGAGCTCGAGGGTCGCGCGGCGCTGCTGTCACCGTTCGACCGGCTCCTGCACGACCGCAAGCGCATGGCGGAGATCTTCGAGTTCGACTACGTCCTGGAGATGTTCAAGCCGGCGGCGGCCAGACGCTGGGGCTACTACGCGCTCCCGGTCCTGCTGGAGGACAGGCTCGTG
>DASXVR010000130.1:0-1803 GCA_036504175.1 Actinotalea sp.
CGACCGCATCGGTGAGGCCATGCTCCAGGACCCCCTCACGGGCCTCGGCAACCGTCGTCGCCTCGACCTGGCCCTCGGCGACGCCGAGCCGGAGTCCGCGGTGTTCATCGACGTCGACGACTTCAAGGCGGTCAACGACGCCTACTCGCACGCCGTCGGCGACGAGGTGCTCCGCGGTGTGGCCGAGGTGCTCCGCTCCGCCTCGCGCGAGGGTGACGTGGTCGTCCGTTACGGCGGCGACGAGTTCGTGATCCTTCCCCAGGGCGGGCCCGATGCGGCGCTCGCCGTCGCCGACCGCGTGCACCGGGCGATGAGCGAGCGCCGGTGGGAGCAGATCAGCCCCGGGCTCGCCGTGACCGTCTCCATCGGCGTCGGCCGGACGAACCCGGCGCACGGGGCGATGGCTGCCGCCGACGATGCCCTCATCGCGGCGAAGCGCGCCGGGCGCGACCGCGTCGTGCACGACGCCCTCTGACCGGACCCGGCCGACCTGCCTGAGCCGGGCTGACCAGGCGTGATCTGGACTCACGTGTCCGGTCCGTCCCGCTCTGCACCTTCCGTTCCCGCCATCTCCTTGCTTGGATGGCCCGACCGGCCCCGATCAGGGACGACGACGGAGGGACGCAGGATGCGACGCACCATCTTGACCATAGGAACGGCGACGGCTCTGGGCCTGGCGGCACTCACGCCGGCCACCGCAGCTCCCGGAAGTCAGCAGATCGGCGTCAACGTCGTGCTCTCCACCGACATCACCCAGGCGATCCTGAGCGACCTGTCCACCCATGGGCAGGTCAACGACACCTACCCCGAGCTCGACGCGGTCACCATGCGCCTGTCGGCGCTGGAGCTGCCGAAGATCCGGGCGCTGCCCTACGTCAAGGCCGCCAACCAGGATGCGCGACGCGTCGGCAAGCCGGTGCCCGGCGCGCCGGCGAACACCGACGTGACCGACGACGTCGCGACCTGGGACACCGACCAGATCGACGTCACGGACGTGCCGACCGACACCCGCACGGTCACGCAGACGGGCGCGGGTGTCTACGTCGCGATCATCGACACGGGGCTCCTGAGCAGCTGGCCGACGTACTTCGGGACGGACCGGATCGCTGCCGACCTGGGCGTCGCGTTCGGCGGTGGTGGCGGCGAGAAGGGGAACGTCTCGACCCAGCCCAACAAGTGGCAGCTCGACCAGAACAGCCACGGCACGCACGTCGCGAGCACGATCCTGGGCTACAACCTGAACGGCACGCGCGTCGCCGGAGTGGCCCCTGAGGCCACCGTCATCCCGGTCAAGGTGCTCAACCAGAACGGGTCGGGCTGGTCGTCCATGGTGGCCGCGGGCATCAACTACGTGACCGACCTCAAGCTCGGCGGGCGGCTCGGGACCTCACCGGTGGTCATCAACATGAGCCTGGGCGGTCCCGACCTCGACGCGCTCGAGCAGGCCGCCATCGATCGTGCGATCGCCAACGGCGTGCTGATCGTCGCAGCGGCCGGCAACGAGGGGGAGGCGGGCATGGGTTACCCCGGTGCCTACGCGCCGGTCATCTCTGCCGCCGCAACAGGCTTCACGGGCCAGTGGACCGCGGCAGGCTGGTGGAACAGCGTCGACGTCCCCGAGGGTGACGCCGCCGTGGCCGCGACCGCCTACATCGCCGACTTCTCGAGCCGCGAGCTCGCCGGGCAGGACCTCGACCTGGCAGCGCCGGGCTCGCTGGTGGTCGGGCCGTACCAGGTGAACTCCCAGACCAGCTTCTACTACCTCAGCGGAACCTCGATGGCGAGCCCCCACGTGGCCGGAGC
>DASXVR010000131.1:0-33782 GCA_036504175.1 Actinotalea sp.
ACGCTGTCTCAGTCGAAGACGGACCAGGGAGGTCACGAGCATGTCTGAAGGCTCGCCGTTGCAGGTAACGGTCGTGCACGCGCCGGCGTGCCACTTCTGCGAGGACGCCGAGGAGGCCCTGGCCGACCTCTCGCAGCGGTATGCGATCGACGTGCGGTCCGTCGCGCTCGAGTCCCCGGAGGGCCGTGTTCTCGTTGCACGTCATCGTCCGGCGATGAACCCGCTGGTCCTGACCGACGGCGTCTTCTTCAGCAGCGGCCGACTGCCGCGCAAGAAGCTGGTCAAGCTCCTCGACCGCCGCGCGGCACCGCGAGCCGGGGACGACGTCGCGGTGGCAGGAGCAGATCGTGGGCTCTGAGCTCCTGACCACGGGCAGCATCGTCGCTGCCTTCTTCGCCGGTGGGGTGGCGCTCTTCGCACCGTGCTGCATCGTGTTCCTGGCACCGAGCTACCTCGCCGGAGCGGTCAAGAACCGGCGGTGGCGGCTCCTGCCGCTGACGTTCCTGTTCGCGGCGGGCCTGGCGCTGGTGCTCGTCCCCATCACGCTGGGGATGAGTCTCCTGGCCGGTGCGATCGCCAAGTACCACGCACCGCTCTACTACGCCGGCGGCGCCCTGATGATCGCGCTTGCCCTGCTGGCGCTCTCCGGACGCATGTGGTCGCTGCCGAGCATCCTTCGCGCGCCAGACACGACCACGGGCGACAGTGCCAGCTTCTTCGCCCTCGGTGTCTTCTCCGGGGTCGCCTCGAGCTGCTGCGCACCGGTCCTGGCCGGGGTGATGACCCTCTCGGCGCTCTCGGGAAGTGCGGCCGGGGGACTGGTGCTGGGACTGGCCTACGTCTTCGGGATGGTGTTCCCGCTGTTCGTCATGGCCCTCGTCTGGGACCGCGCCCGGCTCGGCGAGAAGAAAATCCTGCGCGCGCGGCCGGTGCGCCTGCGGTTCGCGGGTCGGGTCATCGCGACCAACAGCCTGAACGTCGTCGTCGCCATCGGCTTCACCGTCATGGGCGGCTTCATCATCGCCCTGGCCAACGACCGCGACATGACCGGAGGGACCCAGGTTCAGGACGACGCGTCCAGCCTCCTCACCACGATCTTCCTGCGCATCCAGGACTGGCTCAGCCCGGTCCCCGAACCGGTGCGCGGACTGATGCTGTTGACACTGGCCGGCGTCTTCGTGGTGGCCACGCTCGCCGGCCGCCGTCGCCATGACCGGGATCAGTCGGCGACTGAAGCCCCTGCGGTCGATGCCGTGGCCCAGCTGGGCACCGGTCCCACCTGCCACTGACTCCACCACCGATCGAAGGACGCCCGACATGACTTCCGGTACCGCGGTTCGCCGCAGCAAGGACCGACAGGACACGTTGCACGAGGTCAAGGACCACCAGGCACGCGGCCAGAGGAAGCGCTCGCTCGGGTTGGCCGCCTGGGGCGCTGCCGGGCTGCTGATCATCGCCCTGGTCGTCGCGGCGCTCCTGACGTCACGTCCGGTCGCGTCCAGCGACGCGCGCCTCGCGCCCGACTTCACGCTGCCGACCAGCGACGGGCAGACCACCTCGCTCGCATCGCTGCGTGGCGCCCCGGTGATCCTCTACTTCAGCGAGGGCGCGGGCTGCGACTCCTGCCTCGTCCAGATGGCGAAGATCGAAGCGGAGCCAGGTTTCGCGGACGCCGGCATCAAGGTCCTGCCCATCGTCATGAACACCGCTGACCAGATCAACGCCGAGCGGGAGCGCCTCGGAGTCAAGAGCCCGTTCCTGCTCGACGACGGCACCACGTCGAAGGCGTACGGCGTCCTGGGGACCGGCATGCACCAGGGCCTCCCGGGCCACGGCTTCGTCCTGGTCGACGCCGACGGCGTGCAGCAGTGGTACGGCAACTACCCGTCGATGTGGCTCGAGCCCAAGGAGCTTCTCGACATCGCGCTCGGTCACCTCTGACCACAGCCGATCCACGAGCCACACGTCGAGGGAGGAGAGGGCGATGGGACCGTGGTGCACCCCGATGGGCGTCGGTGGCTGGTTCACGATGATCGCGCTCCTGGGCGCGGTCCTGGCCTGTGTGTTGTGGGTGGTCGGGAGGCTCTTCCCAGCGCAAGCGACTCCCGGCCCCCGAGGCCTGCTCGATGCCCGTCTCGCGTCCGGCGAGATCGACCTCGACGTCTACCGAAGCCTTCGCTCAGTCCTCGACCATGACACCTACGCCAGAAAGGGACACCCGTGAAGGGTCACCTCAAGCACATGCTGATCGGCGGGGCCGCGATTCTCGCCGTGCTGCTCGTCGCCGGGATCGACTTTCGCCGGGCCCTTCAGTGGGCGGTGGCCCTGGCGTGCCCGGTCATGATGATCGGGATGATGGTGATGATGAACCGCAAGGGGGGCACGCACCGGCACGGCAGCAGCGAGGGTGAAACAGGCTCTCGCGTCGTCGACGCGGACCCCGGTGCGCGTGCACCCAAGCAGACGAGCCGCCTCAGCTAGTGGCGGATGAGCAGACGGAGGACACCATGAGCAGCACCCTGACGACGATCGACCCGGTGTGCGGGATGACGGTCGACCTCGCGTCCGCGGCGGCGACCGCGGAGCACGAGGGCGTGACCTACTACTTCTGCTCGAAGGGATGCCAGAAGGCCTTCGTGGCCGAGCCAGGCAGGTACCTTCCCGCGGTCTGAGACCATCGGCGCGGCTGCGGGACTCCCCGCGGGGAGAGTCGTTGGCGACCCGCCTGACCGGCCCCTCCACCGTCCAGCAGCGGCAGGGCCTCTGCGGTCAGGCGCCGGGATCGTGCGGCGCACGGGTGCCCTCGGAGTCGACGTCGTGCGTCGTGTCTTCACCCTGAAGCAGATGGTCCACATCCTCGGCCGTGATCGGACGACCGAGCAGGTAGCCCTGGCCGTCGTCGCAGGCGAGGTCCTCGAGGTCGGTGAGCTGCGCGGTCGTCTCGATCTGCTCGCCGACGACTCTCATTCCGAGGCCGTGCGCCATGGCTATGACCATCGCGGCGATCCGCCGATCCTGGGACGTCGCGGACAGCTTCTCGAGCTTGACGACACTGACCGGGAAGCGCGGCAACCGCGACAGCGACGTGTAGGTCGCACCGAAGTTGTCGACGGCGAGCTGGACGCCGAGGTCGGCGAGCGCGGCGAGGGTCTTGCGAGCGGACGAGTTGTCGATCGCCAGTTCGCGCTCGGTGATCTCGAGGCACAGCGTCCGGGGCGTGATGCCGTGGCGATCGAGGGTTCCGGAGACGAAGTCGGCGAAGCTGGGTTCTCGCACCTGGCGGCCTGAGACGTTGACCGCCATGGTGAGCGCGGTTGCCGCGGGGTTCAACCCGGATGCCCAGTGCGCGAGCTGGGCGCACGCGGTGTCCAGCACCCATGCGCCGATCGGGACGATCAGCCCGCTGGCCTCCGCGGTCGACAGGAAGTCGGCCGGGACCAGGGTGTGGCGCTCGGGGTGATCCCAGCGCAGCAGGGCCTCGAATCCCACGATCCTGCGGTCGGCCAGCGCCAGCCTGGGCTGGTAGACGAGCCGGAGCTGGTGGGCGTCGAGGGCTGCTCTGAGCTCGAGCTCGAGGGCGCCTCTAGAGGGTGCGTCCGAGGGCCGTGCCGGGTCGAAGACCTCGTAGCGTGCCCGCCCGCTTGATTTGGCGCGGTACATCGCGGAGTCCGCTCGCTGCAGCAACTCCGACGCGCCGAGGCTCTGGTCCTCCGCTATCGCAGCGCCCACGCTCGCCGACAACGGAAGCGTCACGGTCCCATCGGTGAACGGCCGGGCGAGTGCTGCGACGATGCGCTGAGCTATCTCGGGAACCTCCTCGTCCGTCATCTCGCCGTCGAGCAGGAGGATGAACTCGTCCCCGCCGAAACGCGCGACGGTGTCCCCGCGGCGCGCTACCCGCTCCAACCTCCGAGCCACATCGACGAGTACGCGGTCACCGACCTCGTGACCGTAGGTGTCGTTCACCTCCTTGAAGTGGTCGAGGTCGATGAAGAACAGCGCCACGCTCGCGGAAGATCGCTGCCTACGCTCCAGGGCGTGGGTGAGGCGGTCGGTCAAGAGGTCTCGGTTCGCCAGACCGGTCAAGGAGTCATGCATGGCCTGATGTGCGAGTGCCTGCTCGGCGCGCTTGAGGTCGGAGATGTCACGCGTCGAGCTGAACACGCCGACGACCGCGCCGCTGTCGTCGAGTTGCGGGGAGAGCGAGACGTGGAACCACGCAGAGCTCTCGGTAGGGGCCTCCGGCGACGAGAACTCCACGTCGCTGGACTCGCCGGTCTCCAGCACACGATTCAGGGCCGCCTCCCAGATCCACAGCGAAGTCTCCGGCATCCCCGTCTGGCGGTCCGAGCGGCCTTCCAGCTCGGCCAGCGGCAAGCCACGCAACCGTTCACCTGCGGGGTTGATGTACTCGTAGCGCAGCCACTGGTCATACTTGGCGATCGCGTCGGTCGAGCCATCCAGAACCGCACGAAGCTGAGACTCGGCGCGGGCCACGGCAGCGTGGGCATCGGCGGCCTCCAGCGCCAGCCGTGCCGCCTGCTGCTCGGCGAACTCGCGCCGGCTCACGTCCCGGGAGATGCCGAACGTTCCGACGATGTTCCCGTGTGCGTCGCGAAGCGGGAACTTGCTGGTCTCGACCCACGTGCCGGGACGGTCGACGAATCGGTCGACCTCCTCCTTGTCGATCATCGGCTGGCCGGTGGCGATGATCCGCTGTTCGTCAGCGAGGAGCGCAGCCGCATGGGCGGCGTCCGTCAGGTCGAAGTCGGTGAGTCCGATCATCTCGTCCTGGGTCATGTCGTTCACCCGGGCGCAGTCCATGCTCACCTTGATGAACCGGCTCTGCAGGTCCTTGAAGTAGATGATCGCCCATGGCGAGTCCAGCAGGTTGTGCGCACAGAGGAGGTCGACGCCCGGCCCATCATCAGGGCCGCGCAACGGTTCGACGGGCTCGTTTCTGGTCATACGTCACCGATCACCTGGGGTGGGGACCTTACGACACTACGGCTGCCTGACTAGTCGGACGTGAGGCACTCACCAGGGTGCGCGCATCGCGGTGTCGGCCGTCCAGCCGACGATCATCCGCGAGGACGCGTCGTCGGCGAACGCGACGTGCCTGAACCCGGCTCACCTCCGGAGTGCGTCGCTTGGCTGGGAATCCCGAGGGAGGAGCGGGCGGTGAGCCAGTGGTCGAGCTCGGCGGCGGGTACGGGCCTGGACATGTAGAAGCCCTGGGCCTGGTCGCAGCCGTGACGTGCCAGCTCGGTGTAGGCCACGTGGTCCTCGACGCCTTCTGCGACCATCCGCAGACCGAGGCTGTGGGCCAGGGCGATGGTGGACGCGACGAGCGCAGCAGCGCGGGCGTCGTCGGCCATCGGGAAGATGAACGATCGGTCGAGCTTGAGCTCGTCGACGGGCAGCTCGCGCAGGTAGGCCAGCGAGCTGTAGCCGGTGCCGAAGTCGTCGACGGCGATCTGGATGCCCTGGTCACGCAGGCGGGTCAGGATGCCCCGGGCACGATCGCGGTCGGCCATGAGGAACTCCTCAGTGATCTCGAGCTGCAGCGCCGTTGGGGGCAGGCCTCGTGCCGTGAGCAGGGCAGCGATGTTCTCGGGCAGGTCCGCGTCGACCAGCGAGCTGGCGGACACGTTGACGGCGATGGTGAGCGGTGTGCCGTTCGACCGCCAGGTGACGGCCTGGTCCAGGGCCTTCTCGAGCACGACCTGCGTCAGGGAGCGCATGAGCCCGCCTTCCTCGACGAGGTAGAGGAAGGCTGCGGGATAGAGCAGGCCACGGGTGGGGTGGTCCCAGCGCACGAGGGCCTCGACGCCACGAACGTCGCCGGTGGCCAGGTCGATCTTGGGCTGGTAGTGCAAGACGACCTGGTCCCCGGTCGCAAGCGCTGTGTGCAGCTCTTCCAGGGTGCGTAGCCGGGCGTCACCATGGGTGTCGTCCTTGCCGACATAGATGTGGTGCCCGCTGCGGGCGGTCTTGGCCTTGTACATGGCGACGTCCGCCCGGCGCAGGAGCAGGCTCAGCCCAGCACCGTGCTCGGGCGACAGCGCGATCCCGATGCTGACGTCCGTGCGCAGGGAGACCCCCTCCAGGGCGAACGGCTCGACCAGCGCCTGGCGCAGCTTGACCGCGACTGCGCCAGCGAGCTCGTGGTCGGCGTTGTCGACAAGTACCGCGAACTCGTCCCCGCCGAGCCGGGCCAGCAGGTCACCGTCCCGCAGCTGTTCGCGCAAGCGCCTACCCACCTCGACCAGGAGCTGGTCGCCGGCGTGGTGCCCCAGGCTGTCGTTGACCTCCTTGAACTTGTCGAGGTCGAGCAGCAGGAGTGCCTGCTGCTGGCGTCCTCGTGCGGCGAGTCGGGTTGAGGCATCGGTGTACAGGGCCCGCCGGTTCGGCAGGCCGGTCAGCTCGTCGACACGCGCCTGACGGCGCAGGTCGGCCATCTGCACCAGCTGGCGAAACACCACCTGGGTGCGGACGGCAGCGCCGAGCAGAGTCCCGCCGGCCAGGACCACCGCCAGGGTCGTCACGTGGGTCTGGGTGCCGACGACCAGCATGCACAAGCCCGTGGCCATGGCCACCGACGGCACCGCCAGTGGGGCGCTCGTCACTGGGACCGGTGCCGGCCTGGGGGCGCCGATGCCGGCCCGAGCCCATCCGTGGACCCACACGGCAACGAGCGCCAGGCCGACGTCCCAGCCCCCGTCCAGAAGCGTGCCCGGCTGATAGGTCCCCGCTGCGACCTGCAGCGCATAGATCACGTCGGTGCCCGTGAAGATGACCAGGGCAGCGATCAGCGGCATCCATTGGCGGCCCACGCGCAGATCTTGGAGGGTGATGATCCCGATCACGGCGGCCACCATCGCCATGTCGGCCAGCGGGTAGGCCAGGGAGACCACCGTGGCCAGCGACCACGAACCGGCTTCGGCGGTGAGGAGCACCGGGCTGAGCACCCCCGCGAGGACTGAGGCGGCTGCGAGCGAGCCGAGCACGCTGTCCAGCCACACCGACCATCCGAGCCCAGGCAGACGCCGGCGCACGGCGACCGTCAGCGCGATCAGGATCAACGGGGTGAACGACAGGTACCCCACGTCGGCAGGCGACGGGAACGGCGGTGCGGAGCCGGTCACCGGCAGAGCGAGGTAGTAGTACGAGTTGCCCGAGGCGAACGCGGTCACCGCCGCCGCCGAGAACAGGACCTCCCACGAACGGCGGCGTGACCGGTAGACCGCCACCCAGCACACCGCTGCAGGAAGCCACTGGATCAGGATCGGCAGCCACAGGTCCATGGCCGCGTTGACGTCGATGCTCAGAGCTAGCGCGATGAGGTAGCCGACCAAAGCAAGGCCGAGCAGCCACAGCAGCCACGCCTGGTGGTCCGGGTCGTATCCAGCACTGGATCGCACGGTGACCTCTTCAGTTGCCGGCACGGATCAACCGTGTCCGTCCACTCATCGGCATCCGCGACGTCGTCCTGGAGTCGCCCGTCCAGAGCGTGGCGCGTGGAAGGGCGCGGTGACCTCTTGCGGGGTGCCCGACGGCGAAGAGGTCACCGCCGCCTGACGAGGCTCCCACGTGGGTCCGTGCGCCTCCGCCTGCGTTGGTCACAACGGGCTTGGGGCCTCCGTTGGCGTCTGGCCGCGGGCGGTCACTCCGTGCGGTCTAGGCGAGCCCGATCGCAGCTGGGAGATCATCCGCCCAGGCGCGAACCGACTCCCAGTCGCGGTCATCATGCGGACCGAGTCCGCGCAGTGGGCTCGCAGGCAGGCCGGCGATGAGTCTGTCGGCAATACGCAGGTGCGCTGGGTCGTACTTGCCGACGAACATCGTGGCTGCCACGGGCTTGAGCCACTCGAGCTTGGCGAGCGCATCGTCCAGCTGCTGACGAGCCCCGGCCATGTCACCTTCAGCACTCACCGGGCCGCATGCCAGCACCGCAACGGGCAGGCGTTCGAGTGCCGCGCGGTTTCGCTCAAGGAACTGGGTCGCCTCCTTGAGCATCGAGCCCAGGTAGAACGGCGTTGCCAGCACGACGCCGCCGCCGACGCCGAGGTCTCTCACGGCCTTCACGGGCTTGACGTCCACGCCGACGCCGCTCTCGCGCAGCCTTGCTGCTACTGCCTCCGCTACCTCACGGGTCGAGCCGTACCGCGTGGCGTACGCCACGAGAACCTTGTCAGCCACCGGTCTCACCCGATCTCTGCTGTCGCGCGACTGGATGCGCCGGTCCATCGCTCGGCGTCGCGCGCCAGTGCCGAGACGATGGTGAGGGCGAGTAGCCCGGTGGCAGTGGGGAACAGCGCCACAACCAGCGCCGGGTTGTCAACGCCGAGTGTGTTGCTCAGGATCGGGAGGCCCGGCACGAGCATGAGCCATGCGCCCACGCACGCGCCGAACACCCAGGGCCACGCCTGAGCAAGAGGATGCCCGCTCGCCGGGGCGAGCCGCGTGCCCCACCACTCGAACGGCCCCCCGATCCGCAACGCCGTGAGGCTCACGATGATGCCGAGCAGTGGAGGGCCGAAGCCTCCGCCCACGAGAAGCAGCGTGATCGACACGATGAGCAGCGCGAACCCGCCATGCCTGCGGTGGGCGAATCGCAACACCCCGACAAGGAAGACCAGCGCGACCAGGAGGGTCAGGACGCCGGCCGCGAGCAGGTTCGGTACGACGGTCATCGCAGGCTCCCCGCCCTCGATGCGGAAGAACGCTGAGCTCGGCCACGACTGGATCACCAGTCCGTCCGGGCGCACGTCGCCCTGCAACACCTCGCCGATGCCATGTTCCATGGCAGCCAGTGCGGCGAAGACGCCGAATGTCGCGGTGACGGCTCTCGTAGCACTACTCATCGCCAGGTCCCTCCTCGTGCACCTTGCCGATCACGAGGCGCCGGAGCGCATCGAGGGCTGCGTCCTCCGGATGGCTCGACGGATCCTCGCGGAGCATTCGCACCGCCTCCGTTCCGATGGCGACGACGAACGCGGCCGTCGTGGCCGGGTCCGCGACACCGAATTCGCCCGACGCGTTGCCCTGCTCGAGCAGGTCGCGAATCATCGGCCCGAACACCTGTGCGTTGACCTCCGCAACGATCTCGGGCGGCTCCGACGAGTCGTGGAAGGGGTTGTCGGCGAAGCCGCGGCGTGCGTCGGCGAACGCTATCGATGTGACTTGCGCGATCCGACCGAGGGCCGAGGCCTCCGTGAGCATCGACTCGACGTGCCGGCGCTGCTCGTTGGCCCAGAGCTTGACGGCATACCGGTAGAGCTCCTCCTTGCTCGCGAAGGCCTCGTAGATGGTCTTCTTGGAGATGCGGAGCGCGCGCGCCACATCTTCGACCGCGGCGCGACGGTATCCGTACCTCAGGACCTGGCTGCGGAACTCGGTTGCGATCTCGTCGTTGGTTGCTGGCATCGGGGGTTCGACCGTTCTGTACGGGGAAACGAATGTCGTCTTCGCGTACAAGTCTAGAGCGAGCCCGTGGCCCGGTCAAGCCTCCGATCGGTGAAGACCGCCTCGACGTGTCGGGCGTCAGGGGCTGACGTGGGAGTGCGGGGGGGTGAGGTGCTGCCGGGCGGGAGCGCGCAGCGGTAGCGCTCGATGGTCTGTGCGGTCCTGGCTGGCGGTGCGGGTGTTCGACTCCCGGCGAGGTTGGCGCGGACCAAGTCGGGGTCGTCGGTGACCTGGGCGCCAGTCAGGACGTGGGCGGGCATATAGAGGTCGTTGTGGTCGGCGAGACGGCCAAAGACTGGGCGGCCCAGTCCTGGACCTTCTCGGTTGTCGCGACGGCCGAGCGGAGGACTGCCGTCTTCTGTTCGCGAGTCGGAATGACACGTATATGACACGTGATCTTGATGCAAGCCCCTGACCTGCGATGACTTCGTGCCCCGAGTGGGATTCGGACCGTCTTTCAGTGCTGCACGGGTGCAGAATCGGACGTCTTCGCGTTCGCCGATTGTGCCTCTGATCAGGTAGTACGGCGGAACCTTGTGGCAGGGTTGTGAACGGCGCGCATAGTGGCCTATTCCACGTTATTCCACGGCGCTGGGCGGGTGGGGCATGCGCAGACGCACAAGCCTCGGCATTATCGAGCGACTGGCCTCGGGTCGCTACCGCGCCCGGCACACGGTTCGGACCGCGCTGGGGACTACGTGCGCCGTCCCGTCGTGCTAGCTCGGCGCATGACGCTGAGCGCGTTGATCTCCAGGGGGCAACTCGCGTTGCCGATCCAGAGCGCCCTCGTGAAAGTATCTGCGTATGCACGCAGATAGCGAGCCCACTCGTCGGTCAGCAAGTCACCGGCATGCCAACGTCGTCGCCATGCTCGCCGGCGCAGCCCGCGTGCAGGTCGTCCGGGCGTGGGGTGACGGCGAGTGATGCTGGCCAGTCTTCGCAACAGGGGTGTGCAGGCCGCGCTGGTCTCGGCGGCGCTGTTCGGCGCGGGGACGCCGTTGGCGAAGCTCCTTCTGGGTGACGTCAGCCCGTGGTTGCTGGCGGGGTTGCTGTACTGCGGTTCAGGGCTCGGTCTTGGGCTGATCCGCGTGGTCCGTCGCTCACCAGGGGTGCGGTTGGCGCGCGGCGAGCTGCTGCCGCTTGCAGGTGCGATCTTCTTCGGGGGGCTCCTCGGGCCGGTCCTGCTGATGCTGGGCCTGTCGAACATGCCGGCGTCGGGGGCGTCGCTGTTGCTCAACGCGGAGGGCGTGCTCACCGCACTCCTCGCATGGTTCGTGTTCAAGGAGAACGTCGACCGTCGCGTCGCGCTCGGGATGTTCGCGATCGTCGTCGGTGCGATCGTTCTCGGCATCCCGGCCGGCGCGAGCTTCGGCAGTCCCTGGCCGTCGCTCGCGATCCTCGGCGCATGCCTGTCCTGGGGCCTGGACAACAACCTGACCCGGAAGGTGGCACTCACCGATGCGACGTGGCTCGCCGCGGTCAAGGGCGCGGTCGCCGGTCCGGTGAACCTCGCTCTCGCCTTCGCGCTCGGCGCCCAGATGCCCGCTGCCACGAGCATCGTCGCGGCGCTGGGAGCGGGGTTCTTCGCCTACGGCGTCAGCCTCGTTCTCTTCATCGTCGCGATGCGCCATGTCGGCACCGCTCGCGCCGGGGCGTACTTCTCCGTCGCCCCGTTCTTCGGTGCCCTTCTGGCGATTGCGCTCGGCGACAGCCTGACGTGGCCACTGGCCGCGGCGGGAGCCTTCATGGCCGCCGGCGTCTGGCTGCACCTCACCGAGCGCCACGAGCACGAACACACCCACGACGTGATCACCCATGACCACCGGCACACCCACGACGCCGAGCACCAGCACGAGCACTCCCAACCCGTGCCGGCAGGAAGCTGGCATACCCACCTGCACTCCCACGCCCCCATCACCCATACCCACGAGCACTACCCGGACGTGAGGCACCGCCACCCTCATTGACGATGTGCGGGCGCGCCCGGCTGCAGGTGCCGAGGAGCGCAGCGGTCGGGTTCACCCCCACCGCGGCTCGTCCCACGTGCTGCGCGTCGTCGACGACCAGCCGTGCTCCAGCAGGAGCACGAGGTCACGGACTCACGCGCGACCGCCGGGAACCCTCCCGTGCCTCGCAACAGGTGGGTGCGGGAACCATGATCGGTCCGATAAGGGAGTCAGGGAGGGCGTGGTCTAGTTGCGCGCCGCTGACCTGCGGAAACACGGTGCCCCGAGTGGGATTCGAACCCACACTGGATCGGGTTTGAGCCGAACGCCTCTGCCGGTTGGGCTATCGGGGCACGACGGCGGCTGGTCACGCACTGCGATCGCGGCCCCGTCCGACCTCGAGCCGGTCGGCCGGCGCACCGCCCCGAACCGCTGGCGTGGACGCTGTACCGGCTGGTCAGAGGTCGGCACTAGGCTAGCGCGCGTGACCGAGAACGACGTTCCCCAGTCCCCACAGCTCGACCTGCCGCTCGGCGGTGTTGCGGCTCCGGACGCGGCTGTCGCGCCTGCGGGCACGCGGCCGGCCCGGCGTGCGGTCGTCGCCGAGGACGAGGCCCTCATCCGCATGGACGTCGTCGAGACGCTCCGCGAGGCGGGCTTCGACGTCGTGGGAGAGGCCGGTGACGGTGAGGAGGCCGTGCGGCTCGCCATCGAGCTGCGACCGGACGTGGTCGTCATGGACGTCAAGATGCCGGTGATGGACGGCATCAGCGCCGCGGAGCGGATCGGCAAGGAGCACGCCGCCCCCGTTGTCCTGCTGACCGCCTTCTCGCAGACCGAGCTCGTCGAGCGCGCACGGGACGCCGGAGCGATGGCCTACGTCATCAAGCCGTTCACCCCGGCTGACCTGCTGCCGGCCGTCGAGATCGCCATCTCGCGCTACAGCCAGATCTCGGCCCTCGAGGCCGAGGTGGCGGACCTCGCCGACCGTTTCGAGACGCGCAAGCGCGTGGACCGAGCCAAGGGCCTGCTCATGACCAAGATGGGGCTGACCGAGCCCGAGTCCTTCCGCTGGATCCAGAAGACGTCGATGGACAGGCGCCTGACCATGCGCGAGGTCGCCGACGCCGTGATCGAGCAGGTCGGCGGCAGCGGCTCCTGACCAGCCCGCCGTCTGACCGGGCGGCCCTCGCGGTGCGAGGCTGACAAGCCTCTGACCTGCGTCGATACCGCCCGCCTCGGCCCGCGGTCACAAGTCGGCAACGACGATTCCCTGATACGGGGATTTCACATACCGGACACACGCTCTCCGTAGCGTCCGCTGCACAGTCCATCCACGGGTGCTGGGAGACCCGTCGGGTGGAGATCACAGTGTCAGCAGAGGGAGTGCCCGCATGAAGAGATCCACCCACGCGGTCCGAGCAGTCACGGTCGTCGGCGCCATCGCGTTGGCTCTCACTGCCTGTGGCGGTGGCGGCGACGCGGCGAGCGGCGACCCGAGCCCGTCGGAGTCAGGGAGTGCGTCCGCCGGCAGCGGTCCGCTCATCGTCGGCTCGCTGCTCCCGCAGACAGGGTCCCTGGCGTTCCTCGGGCCGCCTGAGATCGCCGGTGTGAATCTCGCCATCAAGGAGATCAACGAGGCGGGAGGGGTCCTCGGCCAGGACGTCAAGGTCGAGCACGCCGACTCCTCCGACGCGGACAACGCGGAGGTCGCCACCCAATCGGTCACCGACCTCATGAGCAAGAAGGTCGCCGCGATCGTCGGCGCCGCGTCGTCAGCCGTCACGCGCAACGTGGTGGACGACATCACCGGCGCCAAGATCGTCGAGGTCTCGCCGGCCAACACCGCGACGGACCTGTCGGGCGTCTCGCCGTACTACTTCCGCACGGCGCCCTCGGACACCGTCCAGGGGTCGGCGCTCGGGAACCTCATCATCAACGACGGCAACGCCAACGTGGCCTTCCTCGTCTTCAACGACGACTACGGCACGAGCCTGCGCGACGTCGCCAAGAAGACGATCGAGGACGGCGGCGGCACGGTCGTGTACGGCAACAAGGGCGAGGAGTTCGACCCCGCGTCGGACGACGTCATCCCGTCAGTGGTCACGGCAGCGCTGGCGACCAAGCCCGACGCCATCGTGGTCATCGCGTTCGACCAGACCAAGCTCATCGTCCCGGCGCTCGCGTCGGCCGGCTTCGACACCTCGAAGCTGTACTTCGTCGACGGGAACCTCTCGGACTACAGCAAGGACTTCGAGCCCGGGACGCTCGAGGGCGCGCAGGGCACCCTGCCCGGCGCGTACCCCGACGAGGACTTCAAGACGCGCCTGCTCGGCGTGGACGGGGGTCTGAAGGACTTCTCCTACGCGGCAGAGTCCTACGACGCGGTCGTCCTGACGGCCCTGGCCGCGGTCAAGGGCGGTGCCACGGACGGCGAGACCATCCAGAAGAACATGGCGGCGGTCTCCGGTGCGGGTGGCGGCACGGAGTGCGCGTCCTTCGCCGACTGCGTCAAGCTCATCGAGGACGGCAAGGACGTCGACTACAAGGCGGTCTCGGGAGCAGGTCCGTTCAACGCGGACAACGACCCGTCGTCGGCCTTCGTCGGCATCTACAAGTACAACGCCGACAACACCTACACCTGGATCAAGGCGGAGTTCGGCGAGGTCAAGTGATCGCCGCCCGCTGACTGCGGGAGAGCCCGGCCGGATCATCCGGCCGGGCTCTCGTGCGTCCGGAGGTCACCGAGCCGGACCGCACTGGTCCGAGCGACCTGACGCGGAAGCGGTCAGGGGGCTGGGGTGGCGTCCCGGGCGGCCTGCTCCTGGTCGGCGGCGAGGGTGCCGAGGTAGAGCTCGATCACCTTGGGGTCGTGCATGAGCTCGCGGCCGGTGGCCGTGTAGGCGTTGCGCCCCTGGTCCAGCACGTAGCCCCTGTCGCAGATCTGCAGGCAGCGGCGTGCGTTCTGCTCGACCATGATGATCGACACGCCCGTCTTGTTGATCTTGCGGGTGCGCAGGAAGGTCTCGTCCTGCCGGACGGGGGAGAGCCCCGCCGACGGCTCGTCCAGCAGCAGCACGGACGGGTTCATCATCAGGGCCCGCGCCATCGCCACCATCTGCCGCTCCCCGCCGGACAACGACCCGGCGCGCTGCCTGCGCCTGTCCCCGAGCGTCGGGAACAGGTCGACGATCGCCTCAAAGCGCTGCGTGAACTGCGCCGGCGCCTGGAAGCTGCCCATCTGGAGGTTCTCCTCGATGGTCAGCGACGGGAAGACGTTGTTGTTCTGCGGCACGAACCCGACGCCGCGGCGGACCAGGGTGTCCGCCCGCTTGTTGGTGATGTCCTCACCCTCGAGCCTCACCTTGCCCGAGCGGACCGTGACCAGGCTGAACAGGGCCTTGAGCAGCGTCGACTTGCCAGCGCCGTTCGGGCCGATGATGCCGATGAGCTCGCCAGGGTACACGTCGAGGTCGCATCCGTTGAGGATGTTGACGCCCGGCAGGTAGCCAGCGACCAGGTCCGTCGCCTTGAGCAGCGGCTCGCCGGCGGGCAGCGGTCGAGCGGACCGGACCTGACCGGCGGTGCTCGTCATCGGACCTCCTCCTCGGCGCTCGCGCGCACTTTCGCCTCGGCGAGCGCCTCGGCCTCCAGCTCATGGGCCACCTCGTCGGTCAGCAGCGCGTCGTCACCCAGGTCGGTGTCGTGGTGCGCGCCGAGGTAGGCGTCGATCACCGCCGGGTCGGCCATCACGGTGGCCGGGGGGCCCTCCGCGACGAGCCGGCCCTCCGCCATGACGGCCACCCAGTCGGAGATGTGGCGGACCATGTGCATGTCGTGCTCGACGAAGAGCACCGTCGTCCCGTCGTCGCGCAGCGCCTGGATGTGGCCCAGCAGCGACTGGGTGAGGGCCGGGTTCACGCCGGCCATCGGCTCGTCGAGCATCACCATGGTCGGGTCGCTCATGAGCGCGCGGGCCATCTCGAGCAGCTTGCGCTGCCCTCCGGACAGGCTCCCGGCGAAGTCCTCCCGCTTGTCCAGCAGGCTGAACCGCTCGAGCAGCTCCTCGGCCTTGATCACGAGCTCGTCCTCGCGGCTGCGCCACAGACCTGGCACGAGCGCACGCCAGAGCTGCTCCCCGGGCTGCGCCGACCCGCCCAGGAGCATGTTCTCGATGACGGTCATCCGGCTCAGCGCCTTGGTGAGCTGGAAGGTGCGGACCATCCCGGCGCGGGCGACCCTCGCCGCCGCGACACCGCCCAGGGAGCGACCCTCGAAGGACCACGTCCCCGAGTTCGGCTGGTCGAAGCCCGTCAGCAGGTTGAAGAGAGTCGTCTTGCCTGCGCCGTTGGGGCCGATCAGGGCGGTGATCGCCCCCCGCTGCACCTCCAGGTGACCCACGTCGACGGCCGTCATGCCGCCGAAGCGGCGGGTCACGTCGTCGGCGACCAGGATGGGGTCCGGCTTCGGCGAGCCAGGCACGTGCGGGACGTCGGCCAGGGCGGTCGCGGCCGCGGTGAGGTCAGCGGACATTGATGGCCAGCTCCTTCGGGTCGCCGAGGATGCCCTGGGGCCGGAAGATCACCAGCAGCATCAGGGTGACGCCCACGACGATCCAGCCGAACTGCTCGATCTGCTCCGCCCGCATGACCGTGCTCGGGATGAGGTCGCGGCCGACGGTCTTGATCAGCATCAGCGCGGCCCAGAAGAGCATCGAGCCGAGCACCGGGCCGAACACCGTCGCCGCCCCGCCGAGCAGCAGGATGGTCCACACCCAGAACGTCATCGGCCGGCCCATGGAGTCCGGCTGGACGGCGCGCGGCATCACGTAGATCACGCCGGCGAGGGCGCCGATCACCCCGCCGAGCACCAGGGCCTGCATCTTGTAGCCATAGACGTTCTTGCCGAGCGAGCGGACGGCGTCCTCGTCCTCCCGGATGCCCTTCAGCACGCGGCCCCACGGGCTGTTGAGCAGGCGCCAGACGAGCCAGCACGCGAGCAGCACCACCGCCCAGCCGACGATCCGGATCCACCAGCTGTTCGACGCGTTGTTGGAGTACGAGAACGGCCCGAGGCTGGTGGTCCCGTCGGGAAGCGGCGAGAGGTCGGTGAACGTCTTCTTGTAGCTGTCACCGCGCAGCCCCGACGAGGCTCCGGTCAGGCCTGTCAGGGCGGTGGACCGCCCCACGATGCGCACGATCTCCGCCGCGGCGATCGTCACGATGGCCAGGTAGTCCCCGCGCAGCTTGAGCGTCGGGATGCCCAGGATGAGGGCGAACACCACGGAGCACGCGATGGCCACGAGGGTCGCACCCCACACCGGGAACCCGGCGATCGTGGAGATCGCGAAGCCGTAGGCGCCGAGCAGCATGAACCCTGCCTGGCCGAAGTTGAGCAGGCCGGTGAGGCCGAAGTGCACGTTGAGGCCCACGGCCGCGAGGGCGTAGGCGGCGGTGGTCGGGGCGATGAGCTCGCCGGCGACGTTGCTGAAGATCCGGGTCCAGTCCATGTCTGCTCCTAGCCGATCCGCTCGGCGCGGCCGAGGATGCCTTGGGGACGTAGCAGGAGGACGAGGATGAGGATCGCCAGCGCCCCCGCGTACCGCATGTCCGACGGGATGACGAGGTTGGACAGCTCGACGACCAACCCGATCACGATGGAGCCCACGAGGGCGCCGAACGCGGTGCCCAGCCCGCCGAGCGTGACGGCCGCGAACATCAGGAGCAGCAGGGTCGCCCCCATGTTCCAGGAGGTGGCGTTGAGGTAGAGGCCCATGAGCACCCCGCCGAGGGCGGCCAGGCCGGCGCCGAGGGTCCACACGAGCCGGATGATGCGGTCCACGGTGATCCCCGAGGCAGCAGCCAGGGCGGCGTTGTCCGAGACGGCGCGGGTCGCCCGGCCCACCCGGGTGGCGATGAGGAAGTAGGAGACCGACACCAGCACGACGGCGGCTATCCCCACCGAGATGAGGGACTGCTGGGTGATGAAGACCGGGCCGATGTTCACCGTGGCCGGGTTCGACAGGACGATGCGCAGCGAGCTGCCACCCAGGAAGAACTGGAAGACGTACTGCAGCGTGATGGCCAGGCCGATGGTGACGATCAGCTGCTGCGTCATCCCGACCCGGCGCTTGCGCAGCGGGTGCCAGATCCCCGCGTCCTGGAGCCAGCCCGACCCAGCGCCGATGAGGACGGCGAACGTGCCGGACAGGAGCAAGGGAAGGCCGAGCTTCTGGGTGAAGACGTAGGCGAGGATGCCGCCGAGCGTCACCTGCTCACCGTGGGCGAAGTTGCTCAGGCCCGTCGTGCCGAAGATCAGGGACAGCCCGACCGATGCCAGCGCGAGGAGCGTCCCGAAGACGAGACCGGCGATCGTCTGCTGGGCCACCCGCCCCCAGCTCACGCCACCTTCGGTCGAGAAGCCCGTCGCGGGGGTGTCCAGGCCCGCCTCGGAGCCGCCCGCAGGGGACGCCGTCGCACCGCCCGTCGCGCCTGTCGCCCCACCCGCGCCGCCTGCTGTGGCTCCGAGCGGGAAGAGCGCCCCCTTGCTCGAGCCGAGGTCGACCGAGACCGTCCGGGGGTTGTTGCCGGGGTCCCTCAGCGCCTCACCGGCGGGGAGCGTCGTGGCGTCGAGGGTGATCGTGTACTGGCCGGCTGCGGTGACCGGTGTGGCCCAGCGACCGTCGGAGCCGGTCACCACGGACAGGGGGCCGGCCGGTCCGGCGATGTCGAGCGTCACGCCGACGGCGGGTGCACCGGCCGCCGTCTTGATCGTGCCGCTGAGGCACCCGGTCTCGGGGGTCGGCGCGCAGGCGGTGCTCGCGCCCGCTGGCGCGGCGACGGAGACGAGCACGAGGAGTGCCAGTCCGACCGCACCGGCCCACGCCCTGAGCGGAACGAGCCCTGGTGCTCGGCGTCTGCCCCCGATCGACCGTCCGAACCGGCTCGCTTCAGCTCGCACCTGGGTCTCCGTCCGTCCTTGCGCTCTCGCGCCGCCGTCAGCCGTTCGTCATCGCCTTGACCTCGTCGGCAGGTCCGTGTGCGTGAGCAGACGATAGGGAGGACATGTGTCGGCGGCGTTTCGAGGCCGGGTCGTCCCCGCGGAGGTGGGCAGAGCGGCACAAGGGCGTCGATAGCGGTCGGGTCACCCGAACGTGGCTTTCGCTGGCGTGTCCGGACCGTTATGTTTTCGTCATCGTTCCCGACACAACCTGGGCGTCCCCCCGCGCCCAGTTGCCGGGCCCGCAGACGAGGAGGCCGCCGACGTGCGTCCTGGCATCGAGGTCCGGTCGGTTGAACCTGGCGACATGGACGCCCTGGTCGAGCTCTGCCTCGCAGCGCGCCAGGAGTCGGCCGTGGGCTCGCAGGTGTGCACCGCCGACCCGGTGACCCTGGCCCACCAGCTCGGCACGCTCACCGCGGCGCCCGGAGGCACGATCCTCGTCGGTCTCGCCGACGGAGCGCCCGTCGGCCTGCTCCTCGCCCGGCTCCTCGGCCCGAACCCGTTCACCGACGAGGCCAGCCTCGCCGTCGAGGCCCTCTACGTCGCACCGGACCACCGCCGTCACGGTGTCGGTCACGCCCTGATGGCAGGCGTCACGGAGATCGCGGCCCAGGCAGGCGTCGACCAGGTCTACGCGGCGCCCATCCCGGGCGCGCGGGGCATGCAGCGCTTCTTCGTGCGGCTCGGTTTCGCCCCCGCCGCCACGCATCGGGTGACGAGCATGTCCTCGCTCCAGCGGCGGCTCGGCGACGCGAGCGCGACCCGTCGCGCCGGTGGCCGCGGCCTCGAGGACCTGATCGCCCGCCGTCGACAGTCCCGCGCAGCCACGGGGGAGATCCCCACGGTGACCGCGCCCGTCCCTGCGGTGCCGGCGAGCGCCGCCGAGCGCGATCAGTCCGGTCGGCGAGCGGCCATCAGCAGGCACGTCAGGCGTGCGGTGCAGACCCGCCTCGACGTGGAGTCCTCGACCACGATCTCGTAGCTGGCGACCGTCGAGCCCAGGTGCAGGGCCACGGCCCGACCGGTCACGATCCCCGACCGCGCCGCACGGTGGTGGGTCGCGCTCACCTCGATCCCCACCGCCTGGCGGCCCGGACCCGCGTGCAGCATGGCGCCGTAGGAGCCGAGGGTCTCAGCCAGGGCCACAGATGCCCCGCCATGAAGCAGGCCGTAGGGCTGGGTGTTCCCCTCCACGGGCATGATGCCGACGACCAGGCCGGGTGAGGCCTCGATCACCTCGATCCCGAGCCGTTCGACCAGGGTCCCGCGGTTCTCGGCGCGGATCTGGGCGAGCACCGCCGAGGCCTCGGGCGGCAAGGTCCCTTCGAGCAGCGCGCGCTCGTCGTCGGTCTCGTCGGGGCTGGTCGGGCGGCCGTCGGTGTCGGTCATGCCGGATAGGTTTGCACCCGTGAGCGACCTGGCGCGAACCCGACCCCTGCTCCTGCTGATCGACGGTCACTCCATGGCCTACCGGGCGTTCTTCGCCCTGCCCGTGGAGAACTTCTCGACGACCACGGGCGAGCCGACCAATGCCGTCTACGGCTTCACCGCGATGCTCGCGAACATCCTGCGCGACGAGCAGCCGACCCACGTCGCCGTGGCCTTCGACGCCGGCCGGACCACGTTCCGCACCGAGCAGTACCCCAGCTACAAGGGCACCCGCGACGCGACCCCCACGGAGTTCAAGGGCCAGGTCCCGTTGATCAAGGAGATCCTCGAGAGCATGCGCATCCGCACGCTCGACAAGGAGCGCTTCGAGGCCGACGACATCATCGCCACCCTCACCACCGAGGCCGTCGCGGCAGGCATGGACGTGCTGATCTCCACGGGCGACAGGGATGCGCTGCAGCTGGTCAGCGGCTCGGTCACGGTCCTGTACCCGCGCAAGGGCGTCTCCGACCTCGTCCGGTTCACGCCCGACGCCGTGGTCGAGAAGTACGGCGTCGAGCCCGAGCGCTACCCGGACCTCGCGGCGCTCGTCGGCGAGTCCAGCGACAACCTCCCGGGCGTCCCGGGCGTGGGGCCCAAGACGGCAGCGAAGTGGATCGCCACCTACGGCGGCCTCGAGGGCGTGCTGGCGGCGGCCCACCAGATCGCCGGCAAGGCGGGGGAGAGCCTGCGGGACAACCTCGAGCAGGTGCGGGTCAACCGCGTGCTCAATGCCGCGGTCACCGACGTCGAGCTGCCCCTGTCCGTCACCGACCTGGCGGTCGAGCCGTGGGACCGCGAGGCGATGCACAAGGTGTTCGACGCGCTCCAGTTCAGGACGCTGCGTGAGCGGCTCTTCGCGATGGTCCCCGAGGAGGCCCCGGAGACCTCAGGGTTCGACCTGCGGGTGTCGACCCCGCCCCCCGGGGCGTTGGCACCCTGGTTCGCGTCCCGCGCCGGTCACCTGCTCGCCCTGGACGTCAGCGGTCGTGGCGTGCCGGCGCGCGGTGACGCCTGGGCGCTTGCCGTCGCAGACGGTGCTTCGGAGGCGGTGGCGCTCGACCTGACCGAGATCGACCCGCTGGACGAGAGCGCACTGGCCGCCTGGTTGGCCGACCGCGCGCAGCCGAAGGCCGTGCACGGGGCGAAGGAGGCGTGGCATGCGCTCGCCGGCCGGGGGCTGCGCCTGGAGGGCGTGCGCCTGGACACCCTGCTGGCCTCGTACCTGTGCCACCCGGACCAGCGCTCCTACGAGCTGACCGACCTCGCCATCCGCCACCTGCACCGTGAGCTCCGCACCGAGGCGAGTGCGGCGGACAGCGCCCAGGGTGCCTTCGACCTCGACCTCGACGGCAGCTCCGAGGCTCACCGGACAGCGGTCCGCGCCGCCGCGGTGGCCGAGCTCGCCGACGTGCTCGGTGCCGAGCTGCGTGACCGTGAGTCCGCCCAGCTCCTTGCGGACGTGGAGCTGCCCCTGGTGGACGTGCTGGCCCGCATGGAGGGAGCGGGCATCGCCGCGGACATCGGCTACCTGACCGAGCTCGAGCGCGAGTTCGCGTCGGCGGTGTCCGATGCGGCAGCGGAGGCATACGCGGTGATCGGCCGCGAGGTGAACCTGGGTTCGCCCAAGCAGCTGCAGGAGGTCCTCTTCGACCAGCTCGCCATGCCGAAGACCAAGAAGATCAAGACCGGCTGGACGACCGACGCGGCCTCGCTCGGTGATCTCTTCGAGCGGACGCAGCATCCGTTCCTCGCTCACCTGCTCGCCCACCGGGACGCGTCGCGCCTGCGCCAGACCGTCGAGGGACTCCTGCGGTCTGTCGGCGACGACGGCCGGATCCACACCACCTTCCAGCAGACGATCGCCGCGACCGGACGCCTGTCCTCGACCGACCCCAACCTGCAGAACATCCCCATCCGCACCGAGGCCGGTCGCCAGATCCGGCGGGCGTTCGTCGTCGGCGAGGGCTACGACGGTCTGCTCACCGCTGACTACAGCCAGATCGAGATGCGGATCATGGCGCACCTGTCGGGTGATGCGGGTCTGATCGCCGCCTTCAAGTCGGGGGAGGACCTGCACAGCTTCGTGGGGTCGCGCGTCTTCGGCGTCCCGACGGACCAGGTCACCTCCGCGATGCGGTCGAAGATCAAGGCGATGTCCTACGGCCTCGCGTACGGGCTCTCGTCGTTCGGCCTGTCCAAGCAGCTGTCGATCTCCGTGGGCGAGGCCGCCGAGCTGATGGAGGACTACTTCGCGCGGTTCGGTGGCGTCCGTGACTACCTCGCCGGCGTCGTCGCGCAGGCGCGCACGACCGGGTACACCGCCACGATCCTGGGCCGCCGCCGCTACCTGCCCGACCTGACGAGTGACAACCGGCAGCGCCGTGAGATGGCCGAGCGGATGGCCCTCAATGCGCCCATCCAGGGGAGCGCTGCCGACCTGATCAAGGTCGCCATGCTCGGCGTGGACCGCCGGCTGCGGGAGGCGGGAATGCGGTCCCGCATGCTGCTGCAGGTCCATGACGAGCTGGTCCTCGAGATCGGCCCCGGGGAGCGGGACGAGCTCGAGCGCGTTGTCCGCGCGGAGATGGGCGCTGCGGCCGACCTGTCGGTCCCGCTCGACGTCTCGGTGGGGACGGGTGCCAGCTGGCACGAGGCCGGGCACTAGCCGGCGGACGCGACGAGCCGGAGCGCTGACCTAGGGTCCCGGCTCCGACCGGCGGTGGCTGACGAAGATCGCCGTGCCCGGCAGGAGCGCGCCACGGACCGGACCCCAGCCCCCCCAGGTCTGCTCGTGCCCGGCCGGCCAGGTCGGCTCGACGATGCGGTCCAGGACGAACCCGGCCGCCACGAGCTCGGCGACATGGTCACCGACCGTGCGGTGGTACTCGGCGTACGTCACCGCCCCCGACTCGTCGGTCTCGACATAGGGACGGCGGTCGAAGTAGGACCGTGTGACGGTCAGGCCCGCCGACGTCGGGTCGTCCGGGAAGGCCCACCGGACGGGGTGCGTGACGGCGAAGACCCAGCGCCCGCCCGGACGGAGCACCCGGTGCACCTCGGCGTGCACGACGTCGGCGTCCGGGATGAAGGGGATCGCGCCGAAGGCCGTGAAGACGATGTCGAAGGACCCGTCGGCGAACGGCAGACGCCGCGCATCGGCCTGCGCCCGCGGCACCCGCACCGAGGTCGCGCGATCCAGGTCCCCGGCCGCGCGGAGCATCCCGGCGGACACGTCGGTCGCGACGACCCGTGCGCCCCTCCCGGCGAGCCACCGGCTGCACTGCGCCGCTCCCGCGCCGACCTCGAGCACCGTCCGGCCGTCGACGGGGCCCAGGAGGCCGGCGTCGGCCTCGCGCAGCCCCTCCGGGCACCAGCAGAAGTCCGCGTCACCGAGGAACGCGCCGTGCTCGGCGAGGTACTCCTCGGCGTTGGCGTCCCACCAGGTCCGGCCCGCGCGACCGCCCTCGTCGTCGGGGACGTCACGGAAGCCGGCGAACCCGAGCGTGGACACGGCGACAGTCTCCCGCAGGCGCACTGCCAGGCGCACGAGCCGCAGGACGGAGGACCCGGCCGCTACCGGGGCTCCCGGCCGTACGCTGTGTCGACGGGTGCGCAACGACGCGTGGGAGCCCGACCTTTTTCGCAGACGAAGGAGACTCACGCGTGCGCGTCGGACTATTGACCGGTGGAGGGGACTGCCCCGGGTTGAACGCGGCGATCCGCGCTGTGGTGAAGCACGGCGAGGGCACCTACGGTCACTCGATCATCGGCTTCCGCAACGGCTGGAAGGGTGTTGTGGACGGCGACGTCCTGCCCCTGGGCCGCAGCCACATCCGCAACGTCCTGCCGCTGGGCGGCACCCTGCTCGGCACCGCGCGGTTCCACCCGCACGAGGACAACGGTGGCCTGGACGCCGTGCTGGCGACCCTCGAGGCCGAGCGCATCGAGGCCCTCATCTGCATCGGTGGTGACGGCACCCTGCACGCCGCCAGCAAGGTCGCCGAGGCGGGCGTGCGCATCGTCGCCATCCCCAAGACGATCGACAACGACGTCGCCGGGACGGACCTGTCCATCGGGTTCCACACCGCCGTCAACATCGCGACCGAGGCCATCGACCGGGTGCACACCACCGCGGAGAGCCACAACCGCGTCATGGTCGTCGAGGTCATGGGACGCCACGCGGGCTGGATCGCCGTGAACGCGGGGATCGCCGGCGGCGCCGAGCTGGTGCTCGCGCCCGAGGAGCCGTTCGACATCGACCAGGTGGTCAAGTTCCTCAAGCACCGTCACCGCGCGCACGCCAACTTCTCGATCGTCGTCGTCGCCGAGGGTGCGATGCCCCGCGAGGGCGGCTCGATGGACTACACGACCCAGGTCGGCAAGTTCGGCGAGATCATCGCGGGCGCGATCGGCGAGCGTCTGGCGCACGAGATCGAGCAGCGCACCGGGTTCGAGACGCGCGTCACGATCCTCGGCCACGTCCAGCGTGGCGGGTCCCCGACGCCGACGGACCGCATCCTCGGCAGCCGCTTCGGCGTCGCGGCCATGGACGCGATCTCGTCGGGCCAGACCGGTGTCATGACGGCGCTCCGCGGCGAGCGCATCGAGCTGGTGCCCCTCGCGGAGATCGCAGGCAAGGTCAAGCACGTCCCGCTCGACATGCTGCGCACGGCGCAGGTTCTCGCCTGACCGACCACGCAGGGGAGCGGCCGTCCTGGTGGGCGGCCGCATCTCTTTGACCCGCCTTCGCGCCCCGCATAGGATGAACGGCGGCGTGGCATGTCTTGCCATGCGCACAGTCCTGCACTCAGCACAGTCCTGCAACCTCCCTGTCCGCACTACTCCCTGTCCGCATCGGAGCTCGAAACTCAATGACCATCACTACCCCTACGAAGTCGGCACCACCTCAGGTCGCCATCAACGACATCGGCTCGAGTGAGGACTTCCTCGCCGCGATCGACGCGACCATCAAGTACTTCAACGACGGAGACATCGTCGAGGGAACCATCGTCAAGGTGGACCGCGACGAGGTGCTGCTCGACATTGGCTACAAGACCGAGGGCGTGATCCCGTCACGCGAGCTCTCGATCAAGCACGACGTCGACCCGGGCGACGTCGTCTCTGTCGGCGACGTCATCGAGGCCCTCGTCCTTCAGAAGGAGGACAAGGAAGGCCGCCTCATCCTGTCCAAGAAGCGTGCGCAGTACGAGCGCGCCTGGGGCACGATCGAGAAGATCAAGGAGGAGGACGGCGTCGTCACCGGCACCGTCATCGAGGTCGTCAAGGGCGGCCTCATCCTCGACATCGGTCTCCGTGGCTTCCTGCCGGCCTCGCTCGTCGAGATGCGCCGTGTCCGCGACCTCCAGCCGTACGTCGGCAAGGAGATCGAGGCCAAGATCATCGAGCTCGACAAGAACCGCAACAACGTCGTCCTGTCGCGCCGTGCCTGGCTCGAGCAGACGCAGTCCGAGGTGCGCTCGACCTTCCTGCAGACCCTGCAGAAGGGCCAGGTCCGTCCCGGCGTCGTCTCCTCGATCGTCAACTTCGGTGCCTTCGTCGACCTGGGTGGCGTGGACGGGCTCGTGCACGTCTCCGAGCTGTCCTGGAAGCACATCGACCACCCGTCCGAGGTCGTCGAGGTCGGCCAGGAGGTCACCGTCGAGGTCCTCGACGTCGACTTCGACCGCGAGCGCGTCTCCCTGTCGCTCAAGGCGACGCAGGAGGACCCGTGGCAGGCCTTCGCCCGCACGCACGCCATCGGTCAGGTCGTGCCCGGCAAGGTCACCAAGCTCGTCCCGTTCGGTGCGTTCGTGCGCGTCGAGGACGGCATCGAGGGCCTGGTCCACATCTCCGAGCTGGCCGTGCGCCACGTGGAGCTGCCGGAGCAGGTCGTCAACGTCGGTGACGACACGTTCGTCAAGGTCATCGACATCGACCTGGAGCGTCGCCGCATCTCGCTGTCGCTCAAGCAGGCGAACGAGGGCCTCGACCCCAACAGCGAGGACTTCGACCCCGCGCTGTACGGCATGGCCGCCGAGTACGACGACAAGGGGAACTACAAGTACCCCGAGGGCTTCGACCCGGAGACCAACGAGTGGCTCGAGGGCTTCGAGGCTCAGCGCGAGACCTGGGAGGCGCAGTACGCCGCCGCCCACGAGCGCTGGGAGTCGCACAAGAAGCAGGTCGCCGCGGCCGCCCAGGCCGACGCCGACGCTGCCGGTTCGTCCGACGGTTCCTCGTCCTCGTCGTCGTCCTCCTCGAGCAGCTACTCCTCGGCCCCGGTCGAGGAGGCGAGCGGCACGCTGGCCTCCGACGAGGCCCTCGCCGCACTGCGCGAGAAGCTCACCGGCAACTGATCGCACGCCTTCGGGCGTCCGTCGGTCCCTGCTGCGGGCCGGTCACCTCACGGTGGCCGGCCCGCGGTCGTCGGTGCCCACGATGGTCCGTGCCCGCACTCGTCGGGCCCGCAGTTGTTCGGGCCCGCGGTTAGGCTGACCCGGTGAGCGACACCTCCGCGCAGGTCACAGGCCTCGCTCCCCGGGTGAAGGTCCATCACGGCCTCGCCCTCCGGCACACCACCGTCGTCCAGGTCGGCCGACCAGCCCCCCGGACGGCGCGCATCACGCTCGGCGGACCCGAGCTCGAGGACCTGGTCTCGCTCGGCCCGACGGGTCACGTCAAGGTCTACCTCCCCGATCCGGTGACGGGTGAGCTCGCAGTGCCCATGGTCCGCACCGACGGGTCGCTGCACAGGCCCGCCGACGGGACCGTGCACGTGCGCGACTACACCGTGCGTGCTCACCGGGCCGCGGGGCCGTCGGGACCTGAGATCGACATCGACATGGTGCTCCACGGCGACGGCGGGCCGGCCGCGAGCTGGGCTGCCCGGGCCGCTACGGGCCAGTCGCTGATCCTCGCCGGCCCCAAGAGCTCCAAGCTCGTCCCCGAGGGTGTCCGGAGCGTCCTGCTGGGCTGCGACGAGAGTGCGCTCCCCGCCGTGGCCCGCTGGCTCGAGCTGTTGCCGCAGGACGTGACCGTCATGGTGCTCGCGGAGGTCTCGACCGCCGGCGACGAGTCCTACCTCGACGACCTCCTGGGCGCTCGGCCGCACCTCGACATCGCGTGGCTGCACCGCGGCGAGAGCGCGCCGGGCACGACGGACCTCCTCGAGCGCGCCGTCCGAGCGCAGCCGCCGGCCGACTTCACCTGGTGCGCGGGCGAGGCGGGGTCGCTCGTCGGTGTCAGGCGTCACCTTCGCCGTGAGCTCGGGCTCCCGGCGAGCCGGGTCGAGATCACGGGGTACTGGCGCCGGGGGGTGGCGGACTTCGACCACCACAGCCCGCTCGACCCGAAAGACCCGGACTGACGTGCGCGTCGGCCTGACCGGCGGGATCGCCGCCGGGAAGTCGGTCGTCGCCGCCCGGCTGGCGGAGCTCGGTGCTGCGGTCATCGACTACGACGTCCTGGCCCGGCAGGTGGTCGAGCCCGGCACCGACGGCCTGCGAGCGGTGGTCGAGGCGTTCGGGCGGCAGGTGCTCACACCCGACGGCACGCTGGACCGGGCCGCGCTGGGGGCTGTCGTCTTCGCGGACCCGCACGCCCGCCGTCGGCTGGACGGCCTGCTGCACCCGCTCATCCGGGCAGCTGCGCGGCAGGCTGAGCACGACGCGACGGCTGCCGGCGCCCAGGTGGTGGTGCACGACATCCCGCTGCTCGCCGAGACCGGCGACGCCGACGCCTTCGACGCGGTGGTCGTGGTCGACGCACCTGTGGCCGTTCGCGTCGACAGGTTGGTCCGCGACCGCGGGCTGGACCGCGCAGCCGCGCACGCCAGGATCGCGGCCCAGGCCGCGGATGCCGACCGTCTCGCCGTCGCGGACGAGGTGCTCGACGGCTCGGGATCCGTCGCCGGACTGGTGGCCCAGGTGGACGCGCTCTGGTCCCGATGGTCGGCGGAGGTCCCGTCATGACGACCGTCCTGCTGACCTGCTTCGAGCCGTTCGACGGGCGACCGGTGAATGCGTCGGCCGCGGCAGTCGAGCGGGTCGTCCAGAGCTGGTCGGGCCCCGGCCGGCTGGTCACCGCGCAGCTGCCCGTGTCCTTCGCGCAGGCGCCTGCGCGCCTGGCCGACGCGGTCGCGGCGCACGCCCCGGACCTGGTCGTCTGCGTGGGCGAGGCCGCGCGCGCGGCGGTGGGCCTCGAGCGCGTCGCCGTCAACGTGGCCGACGCGCGGATCGCCGACAACGACGGCAGCACCCCGTGCGACGAACCTCTCGCGGCGGACGGGCCGGCGGCGTACTTCACAAGCCTGCCGCTGCGCCGGTGCCTGGCGGCCGCGCAGGCGTCGGGGATCCCGGTCGAGGTGTCGGACACGGCAGGCGCCTACGTGTGCAACGCGACCTTCTACGCCCTCATGCACCTGCTGTCGCAGCAGCCCACGGTCACGGGCGGCTTCGTGCACGTTCCCCTCACGCCCGACCAGGCCGGGGACGGGCGGCCGAGCCTCAGCTCGGACGATGCGGGCACGGCTCTGGCTGCGGTGGTGCGGGCTGCGCTGGCCGAGGTCAGCCCAGCCTGATGAGCTGGTTGTCGGCGAGCGTGTAAAGGCGGTGGTCCAGGGCCCACAGGTTCGTGGCGCCGTCGGGCAGGGTCATCTGCCACTCGACAGATCCGTCGGTGAGGCGACGGCTGCTTGCGGTCCGCGGACCTCCCTGAGCGTCGGTGCCCTCGACGAGGATCAGCCGGTGCCCGTCGGTGATGACCGGGGCGGCGTCCGACGGCGGGCTCGAGATGCGCCAGAGCTCGCGGCCGCTCGTCAGGTCGAGCTGCGCCACGACGGTGGCCTCGAGGCCATGGTCGATGCACGTGATCGTCCCCTCGAGCCGCAGGGCGACCTCCCCGGTCCCGCACGGCCCGTCAGTGGTCCAGCGGTCGGTACCCGTCCTGACGTCGACGCCGTGCAGGGTTGAGCCCACAGCGGCGAGCAGGACCTCGTCGGCCGAGCGGTCGTCCACCTGCGGCGCCGGAGGAGCCTCCTCGAGGCTGAACCGGACGGTGCCGTCGGCGTTGCGGACAGCGCCGTCCGTCGCCCCGCTCTCCACCCAGGTGACCCAGCCGCCGTCCGGCAGCCTGTCGGCGGAGCTCCCGTAGAGGGGGTTGAGGTCGGCCCAGGTGTCGAGCGCCTCGCCGGTGGTGAGGTCGACTGCCACGGTCAGGTGACCCGTGCCGACGAGCACGCCGCCGCGCAGGGACCACTCCAGCCCCACCGTGGGGGAGTCCACGGTCTCCCGCCCGGTGCTGGCGCCGCCGGGTCCGACGGTCCACCGCGCGGCGCCGGTCGCGGCGTCCTCGCGACGCACCTGGACCCCGCTCGCCCCGCCGCCGGGCAGCACGAGCACCACGTCGGTGCCCGCGGTGAAGAGCTGGACGGGCGTCCGGTCGAGCTGCCGCTGGGCGATCATGTGGCCGTCGCGGACGTCGAGCACGACCAGACCGGCGCCGGTGCCGTCGGTGCCGTCGGTGCCCGAGAACGCACAGGCCAGCAACGGGGTGTCGTCCACCGGGCTCGAGCACACGTCGCCGCCGGGACTGGTCAGTGTCGCGCCGGGCAGGGTCGTGTGCCACGCGGTGCGCCCGGTGGCCGTGTCGACGCCGAAGAGCTCCTCGGAGCTGTCGGTGAGGCCGATGATCATCCCGCCCGTGACGGCGACGTAGCGGGACGCCTGCAGGTCGAGCCGCCAGAGCTCGTGCGGGGCGCTGTCTAGGGGCGGCAGGAGGGCGTCGAGCACCGCGAGCTGCTCGCGCCGTGCCGCAGCGCTGCGGTCCTCCGCGATGACGGCGGATGCGTAGGCACCGACGAGGGCGATCGTCAGACCGACGGTGAGCACCCGGTGCCGGCGGGCCGATCGCCCGACCCTGCCGAGAAAGGTCGGTTCGGGTGGTTCGTCGGTCGCCCCCTCGGCGTGGGTCGGGGTGAGGTCGCCGTCGTGCGGGCCGAGGTCCAGCAGGACCTCGAGCATCTCCCCGTCCGTGCGACGACGCATCGACCAAGCCTAGGGCGAACGGCGCACCTGCGACCCGGGGCGTGTCAGTGGGCCGCCGTACCGTAGGGACATGCGTCCCGTCACCGACCTCCAGCGCCAGCTCACCCCGATCGAGGTCATCTCCGACTACACGCCGTCCGGCGACCAGCCGACAGCGATCGCCGACCTCACCCAGCGCATCCAGGCGGGGGAGAAGGACGTGGTGCTGCTCGGTGCCACCGGCACGGGCAAGTCGGCCACCACGGCCTGGCTGATCGAGAAGCTCCAGCGGCCCACGCTGGTGATGGCGCCGAACAAGACGCTCGCCGCCCAGCTCGCCACGGAGTTCCGCGAGCTCATGCCGAACAACGCCGTCGAGTACTTCGTCTCGTACTACGACTACTACCAGCCCGAGGCGTACATCGCCCAGTCGGACACCTACATCGAGAAGGACTCGTCGATCAACGACGAGGTGGAGCGGTTGCGCCACTCGGCGACCAACTCGCTGCTCACCCGGCGCGACGTCGTGGTGGTCGCCTCGGTGTCCTGCATCTACGGCCTGGGGACGCCGCAGGAGTACGTCGACCGGATGGTCCATCTAGCCGTCGGGGACCAGATCGAGCGGGACCAGCTCCTGCGGCGCTTCGTGACGATGCAGTACAGCCGCAACGACATGGCCTTCACGCGGGGCACCTTCCGGGTCCGCGGGGACACCGTCGAGATCATCCCCGTGTACGAGGAGCTCGCCATCCGGATCGAGTTCTTCGGCGACGAGATCGAGGCCATCCACACGCTGCACCCGCTGACCGGCGACGTGATCCGCTCGCAGGCCGAGGTGTTCCTGTTCCCCGCAACCCACTACGTCGCCGGGCCGGAGCGGATGGAGCGGGCCATCTCGAGCATCGAGGCCGAGCTCGAGCAGCGACTGGCGGACCTGGAGTCGCAGAACAAGCTGCTCGAGGCCCAGCGCCTGCGCATGCGCACCACCTACGACATCGAGATGATGCGCCAGGTCGGCAGCTGCTCCGGCATCGAGAACTACTCGCGGCACATCGACGGACGCGGGCCGGGCACGCCGCCGCACACGCTGCTGGACTACTTCCCGGAGGACTTCCTCCTGGTCATCGACGAGTCCCACGTGACGGTCCCTCAGATCGGCGCCATGTTCGAGGGGGACATGTCCCGCAAGAGGGCCCTGGTCGACCACGGCTTCCGCCTGCCGAGCGCGATGGACAACCGCCCGCTGCGCTGGGAGGAGTTCGTCGAGCGGATCGGGCAGACCGTCTACCTGTCAGCCACCCCGGGCGCCTACGAGCTCTCCCAGTCCGACGGCGTGGTCGAGCAGATCATCCGGCCCACCGGTCTGGTCGACCCGCAGGTCGTGGTCAAGCCGACGACCGGCCAGATCGACGACCTGCTCGAGCAGATCCGGCTCCGCGTCGAGCGCAACGAGCGCGTGCTGGTCACCACGCTGACGAAGAAGATGTCCGAGGACCTCACGGACTACCTGCTCGAGAAGGGCGTGCGGGTCCAGTACCTGCACTCCGAGGTGGACACGCTGCGCCGGGTCGAGCTGCTCCGCGAGCTGCGCCTGGGCCAGTTCGACGTCCTCGTCGGGATCAACCTCCTGCGCGAGGGTCTCGACCTCCCCGAGGTGTCGCTCGTGAGCATCCTCGACGCCGACAAGGAAGGTTTCCTGAGGTCGGGCACGTCGCTCATCCAGACGATCGGCCGCGCGGCGCGCAACGTCTCGGGTGAGGTGCACATGTACGCGGACACGGTCACCAAGGGCATGGCGATGGCGATCGACGAGACCACCCGGCGGCGCGAGAAGCAGGTCGCGTACAACCTCGCGAACGGGATCGACCCGACACCGCTGCGCAAGCGCATCAGCGACGTGACGGACATGCTCGCCCGCGAGGACCTGGACACCGAGGAGCTCCTCAAGGGCGGCTACCGCAACGCCGGCAAGGGCAAGGCTCCGGTGCCGGGCCGTCGCGGAGCCCCGGCTGCCGAGCGCACCCCGCGGGAGCGGATGGTCGCGGTGCCCGCCGCCGAGCTCGCCGAGCTCATCCAGGAGCTCAGTGCCCAGATGCACGGGGCGGCGGCGGAGCTGCAGTTCGAGCTGGCCGCGCGACTCCGGGACGAGATCTCGGGCCTCAAGCGCGAGCTCAGGCAGATGCAGGCGGCCACCGCCTGACGCTGCGCCTTCGTCAGGCCCAGGGGCCGAAGACCGGGCTCCAGGGACGGATCGACCGCTCGGCGACGAGTCCGGCGTGGGCGAAGGGGTCCTCGTCCAGCACGGCCTGCACGGCTTCGGTCGAGTCGGCGCTCAGCAGGAGCAGCGCTCCCTCGGCCTCCGTCTGCTGCGACCCGACGCTCGGGCCGGTGTAGGGACCGCTCGCGAGCAACGTCCCGGCGTCGAGCAGGGTGGCGAGGAAGCGACGGTGCGCCGGCCGGATCTCGTCCCGCTCCGTCGAGCGGTCGTCGTAGGTGTACTGGACGGCGAAGGTGGGCATGGACCCATCCTGCCGTGCGCGCCGCCGTTCACCCGCTCCCGGCGTGCGGTGCGCCCGGACGCCACCTACCGTCGTACCTCGGACGACCGAGACAAGGACCGGCACGATCGGGCGGACGGAGGACCACCGTGGCATCTGGGGCGGATGTGGCCCGTGCCGTCGTCCTCGACGACAGGTACAGCCTGGACGCCGTGATCGGCCAGGGCGGCATGGCGACGGTCTACCGCGCCCACGACCGGGTCCTCGGCCGGGACGTCGCCATCAAGCTCTTCCCTCCTGTGATGGAGGACGCGGACGACCTGCTGCGCCACCAGGCCGAGATGCGCGTGCTCGCCCAGCTCAACCACCCAGGGCTCGTCACGCTGCACGACGCCGGGTGGGCTTTCGCCGGTGGGCCGGTCCGCCAGACCTACCTGGTGATGGAGCTGGTCACCGGCCCCACTCTCGCGGAGCGCCTCACCCAGGGCCCGCTGAGCCCCGCGCACACCGCACTGATCGGCCGCCAGGTAGCGGAGGCGCTGGCGGCCGTCCATGCGGCGGACGTCGTGCACCGCGACATCAAGCCCGCCAACGTCCTCCTCGTCGACCTCGACCTGCTGCCCGACGACGGGGTGGCGGCCGAGCGCCTGCCCACCGGGACCGTCGTCAAGCTTGCGGACTTCGGGATCGCACGTCTCTCCGACGGTGCGCGGCTGACCGCCACGGGCACCACCTTGGGCACGGCGACGTACCTCAGCCCCGAGCAGGCGGCGGGCGGTGCTGTCGGTCCGATGACCGACATCTACGCGCTCGGCCTGGTCCTGCTGGAGTGCCTGACAGGTCATCGGGCCTTCACCGGGACCATGGTGGAGGTCGCCGCTGCCCGGCTGACGACGGCGCCCCCGATCCCCAGCGACCTGGGCGCTGACTGGGTGGTGCTGCTCGGGCAGATGACCCGCCGCGCTCCGGAGAAGCGGCCCACCGCCGTCGAGGTCGCCGCGGGCCTCACCGCCATCATGGAGGGCCGTCCGGGCGACATCCCGGAGGTGGCCGAGCTCGCACGCTCCGCTGAGCTCGCCCCCACGGCCCGCTCCGTCGAGCCGGTCGCGCCGACCCGCGGCCGACCGGCCCGCGCTGCGCGTCCCGTCGCCGTGCCGCCGTCGCAGGAGCTGCGTTCCGGAGCGACGCCTGGACCCGCCGTGGACCACACCCGTCGCTTCTCCACCGCGGAGGTCCGGGCCCACGCGGAGCGGACGACGGCAGACGCGGGCGCAGCAGCCAAGAGCCGGCGCGCCGCGTCGCTGCGCACGGCGGCGACCGGCCGGCGACGCCGCGGGGTCCTGGCCACCACGGCGGTGCTCGTGGTCGCAGCGGGCGCTCTCCTCGTCGGTCAGCTGAGCAACGACGGGACGTCA
>DASXVR010000132.1:0-5127 GCA_036504175.1 Actinotalea sp.
GCGAGGCCGTCGGCTTCGACAGCCCGGTCAGCTCGCCGATGCGGGTCCTGGTGAGCGGTCCGCGGGTCAGCAGCAGGGAGAGGGCCGTACGGTCGTTCATCGCCCGCAGGAGCCCAGGGGTGCCGGGCGTGCTCTCCAGGGCGCTGTGCACGTGGCTCACCTCGTCGGTCTACGACCCGGCGCCGGTGCCGGTGTCACTTGATGGGGCCAAACTAACAGCAAGGTTTATTAACAGTAAAGACCCCGGCGCCAGCTCGCGGGGCAGAGTGCCATCGGAGCGTCGGGCCCGGCGGGGACCGGACGCCTCATGGTCGCAATGTGAGACGGTCGTCCCGCTAGGTGGGACGCCGACGATAGGCTGAGGACATGACACGCGCAATCCGCCTTGCTGTCGTCGCCGGTGACGGAATCGGGACGGAGGTCGTCGAGCAGGGTCTGCGGGCCCTCGACGCCGCCGTCGCCGGAGCCGACGTCTCGATCGAGACCACCGAGCTCGACCTGGGAGCCCGGCGCTGGCACGCGACGGGCGAGACCCTCACCGACGACGACCTCGCAACCGTCCGCACGCACGACGCGATCCTCCTGGGCGCCATCGGGGACCCGGGCGTGCCCTCCGGCGTGCTCGAGCGCGGTCTGCTCCTGCGCCTGCGGTTCGAGCTCGACCACTACGTCAACCTGCGCCCCGCCCGCCTCTACCCGGGCGTCCGCTCCCCGCTGGCCGACCCGGGCGAGATCGACTTCGTCGTGGTCCGTGAGGGCACGGAGGGTCCGTACGTGGGCAACGGCGGCGCCATCCGCGTCGGCACACCGCACGAGGTGGCGAACGAGGTGTCCGTCAACACCGCCTTCGGTGTCGAGCGGGTCGTCCGCGACGCCTTCGCCCGGGCCGCGGCCCGCCCCCGCAAGCACCTGACGCTGGTGCACAAGCACAACGTCCTCGTGCACGCCGGTCACCTGTGGCGTCGCACCGTGGAGCGGGTCAACGCCGACTTCCCCGACGTGACGACCGACTACCTCCACGTCGACGCCGCGACCATCTTCATGACCACCAAGCCGTCGCGGTTCGACGTGATCGTCACGGACAACCTGTTCGGCGACATCCTCACCGACCAGGCGGCCGCGATCACAGGCGGCATCGGCCTGGCCGCGTCAGGCAACATCAACCCCGACCGCACCACACCCTCGATGTTCGAGCCGGTGCACGGCTCGGCCCCGGACATCGCCGGGCAGGGCAAGGCCGACCCGACGGCGACGGTGCTCAGCGTCAGCATGCTGCTGGACCACCTCGGCCTCGCCGACGAGGCTGCGCGCGTGGAGGCGGCCGTCGCGGCCGACCTCGCCGAGCGCGGCGGGCGAGTACGGTCGACGGCCGAGGTCGGGGCCGACCTCGCCGCGCGCATCGCCGGCTGAGCCAGCCCGTACGACGTCGGCCGTCACCACCGGTACCGTCAAGACCGAGCTCCTTCGGTCACCGCCTGGTGAAGGGAACCCCCGTCATGAGCAGCACCGCACCATCGCGTACCTCCGCAGCCGACGCCTTCGAGCTGCGTCCTTCCGACGCCCCCCGCAGCGACGCGGAGCGGGCCGCCCTGATCGAGGCGCCCGGCTTCGGCACCGTCTTCACCGACCACATGGCACGCATCACCTGGACCGTCGACGGGGGATGGCACGACCGCAGGGTGGAGAAGCACGCGCCGCTCCTGCTCAACCCCGCCGCCGCCGTCCTGCACTACGCGCAGGAGGTCTTCGAGGGGCTCAAGGCCTACCGCCATGCCGACGGGTCGGTCTGGACCTTCAGGCCGGAGGCGAACGCCGCGCGCATGGCGCGGTCCGCCTACCGGCTCGCCCTGCCCCAGCTGCCGGAGGCCGACTTCCTGGGGTCGATCGAGGCCCTCGTCCGCACCGACGTCGACTGGATCCCGACAGGGGACGAGACCAGCCTGTACCTGCGGCCGTTCATGTACGCCTCGGAGACCTTCCTCGGCGTGCGGCCCTCGCGCGAGGTCGAGTACGTGGTCATCGCCTCGCCGGTGGGCCCGTACTTCTCCGGCGGCGTGCGGCCCGTGTCGATCTGGGTCGTCCGCGACTACCACCGCGCCGGGCCCGGGGGGACGGGCTTCGCGAAGTGCGGTGGCAACTACGCCGCGAGCCTGCTGCCGCAGCAGGAGGCGTACGGCCACGGGTGCGAGCAGGTCTGCTTCCTCGACGCGGTCACCAACACCGAGCTCGAGGAGCTCGGTGGCATGAACGTGTTCGTCGTGGCTGCCGACGGCTCCGTCGCGACGCCCCCGCTGAACGGGTCGATCCTCGAAGGGGTCACCCGCTCCTCGGTGATCACACTCCTGCGCGAGGCCGGCCACGAGGTCACCGAGCGTGCGGTCACGCTGGCCGAGCTCCGTGCGGGCCTCGAGGACGGCTCGGTCGCCGAGGTGTTCGCCTGCGGCACTGCCGCCGTCGTGACGCCCATCGGACGCCTCGCGAGCGACGACTTCGACCTCACGGTGGGCGGCGGCCAGACCGGCCCGGTGACCGCCGACGTCCGCACCAAGCTCACGGACATCCAGTACGGCCGCGTCGCGGACGTGCACGGCTGGATGCACAGGCTCCTGTAGGCGACGTCTGCCGCGGCGACCGGAACCGGGCTCCCGGTGGGCCGGGAGCCGCGGCGGACGCGTCTTCCTACGGTGCCGTAGGTATGGCATGATGCCCGCGTGACCTGCTTCACCCTCATTATCGAGTAGCGCGTTCGGCACACCCGCCGAGCGCGCAGACCTCCCGTACCCCGGGGGGTCTTTTTGTTGGGGCAGGCACACCCCCGTCGGCCCCGACGGCTCCGCACCATCCGGCACACCCCCGCCGGCCGCCCGCACCGGGCGCAGAGCCGATACCGCTGTGGATCACGACCACCGCCCCTCGCGGGCCGGTGGTTCGACCGAAGAGAGCTCCTGTGGACACCACGACCTTCGACGTCTACGACACGACGCTGCGCGACGGTGCGCAGCAGGAGGGGATGAACCTCTCCGTCGCCGACAAGCTGGCCATCGCCCCTCTGCTCGACGAGCTCGGCGTGGGCTACATCGAGGGCGGCTGGCCGGGCGCGATCCCCAAGGACACCGAGTTCTTCCGCCGGGCGGCCAAGGAGCTGCACCTGAAGAGCGCCGTCCTGGCCGCCTTCGGCTCGACCCGCAAGGCCGGGGCCAAGGCCTCCGACGACGTCCAGGTCCGCGCCCTGCTGGACGCCGACGTCCCCGTGGTGACGCTCGTCGCCAAGAGCGACATCCGGCACGTCGAGCGTGCGCTGCGGACAACCGGCGAGGAGAACCTCGCCATGATCGCCGACACCGTCGCGTTCCTCGTGGGCGAGGGGCGCCGGGTGGTCGTGGACGCCGAGCACTTCTTCGACGGCTTCCGGTTCGACCCCGACTACGCGCTCCGGGCGGCCGAGGCGGCGTTCGCGGCCGGCGCCGAGGTCGTGACGCTGTGCGACACCAACGGCGGCATGCTGCCCGACTGGGTCCACGAGATCGTCTCCCAGGTCGCGGCGCGGGGCGGGCGCCTCGGCATGCACGCCCACAACGACTCGGGCTGCGCGGTTGCGAACACGCTCGCGGCCGTCGCGGCCGGGGCGGTCCACGTCCAGGGGACCGTGAACGGGTACGGCGAGCGCACCGGGAACGCAGACCTGCTGACGGTCGTGGCGAACCTGGAGCTCAAGAACGGCCTCGTGCTGCTCGACGGCGGCCTGCGCGAGCTCACCCGCATCGCGCACGCGATCAGCGAGATCACCAACATCGCCCCGTTCGCGCGGCAGCCCTACGTCGGTGCGAGCGCGTTCGCACACAAGGCAGGGCTGCACGCGTCGGCCATCCGCGTCGACCCGGACCTGTACCAGCACATCGACCCGACGCGCATCGGCAACGACATGCGCATGCTCATCTCCGACATGGCCGGCCGGGCGTCGATCGAGCTCAAGGGCCGTGAGCTCGGGTTCGACCTCGCCGGGCGCGACGAGGTCCTCTCGCGGGTCACCAGCCGGGTCAAGGACGCGGAGGCGCAGGGCTACACCTACGACGCGGCGGACGCCTCGTTCGAGCTGCTGCTGCGCGAGGAGCTCGACGGCGAGCGGCTGAGCTACTTCGACACCGAGAGCTGGCGCGTGATCGTCGAGACCGTCCCCGGCAACCCGCGGGAGGCGTCGGCGGAGGCGACCGTGAAGATGCGCGTCGGAGGTGAGCGGGTCCTGGCCACCGGTGAGGGGAACGGCCCCGTCAACGCCCTCGACCACGCGCTGCGGCAGGCCCTGTCGCGCACCTACCCGGAGATCTCGCGCTTCGAGCTCATCGACTTCAAGGTGCGGATCATGGACACCCAGCACGGCACCGACGCCGTGACCCGGGTCCTGGTGGAGACCATGGACACCGGCGCCGAGACGACGTGGCGCACCGTCGGGGTGGGTCCCAACCTGGTCGAGGCCTCGTGGGAGGCGCTGGTGGACTCGGTCGTCTTCGGGCTGCTCCAGGCGGGCGTGGAGGACCGCTCCTGAGGCGGTCGTAGGATCACTCGGTGCGCGGAGAGTACAAGGTCCCAGGTGGCAAGCTCGTCGCGGTCGACGTCGACGTGGTCGACGGCCGGATCAGCCGGGCGGCGGTCAGCGGGGACTTCTTCCTCGAACCGGACGAGGCGCTCGAGAGCATCGACGGTGCGCTGCTCGGCATGCCGGAGACAGCCACCGTGGCCCAGCTGACGGCCGTGGTCGAGAGCGTCCTGCGTGACGGCGTCACCATGGTCGGCTTCAGCCCCGACGCGGTCGCCGTCGCCGTGCGGCGCGCCCTGGGCCACGCGACCCGCTGGGAGGACCACGAGTTCGAGATCGTCCACGAGGGCCCCGAGTCGCCGGCCATGCACATGGCTCTGGACCAGGCGATGGCCGAGTCCGTCGGCGAGGGGGTGCGCCGGCCCACCCTGCGGATCTGGGAGTGGGGGGCCCCAGCCGTGGTCATCGGCTCCTTCCAGTCGCTGCGCAACGAGGTCGACCCGGAGGGTGCCGAGCGTCACGGCATCACCGTCGTGCGCCGCATCTCCGGCGGTGGGGCGATGTTCATCGAGCCGGGGAACACGATCACCTAC
>DASXVR010000133.1:0-3099 GCA_036504175.1 Actinotalea sp.
GCGGCGGTTGGCGAGCCAGGCGCCGACGACGAGGAACGGCGTCGTGAAGTAGAGGGTCGCCCAGGTCCAGAACGACACGTGCTGATGGTTGAACTTGTCCCAGTGAAGGACCGTCGCGACGCCGAGCAGCGAGGCGAAGAGCGCGACGGACGGCAGGCCGGTCTTCATGACCGTCCACCGGCGCTCGCGCAGCACGCGTGCGAAGAAGTAGGCGCCGCCGAGGTAGGCCGACGCGAGCATCATCGACGTCATCGTCGGCTTGATGGTCCACGCGAAGAGCCGCTTCGTGTCCCCCGGGAAGAGATAGAGGATGACGAACGCGGCCAGCAGGAAGGGGATGATCACCCCGGCCAGCACGCGGGTGTAGGTCAGGACGCGGTCGTCGCGGACCGCTCGCGTCGCGGTCGCCATCGGGACCTCCTCGGTCTGCCGGACGAGCAGCGAAGGTGGTGAGATCGGACGATACGCCGGGCACGTCGCGTGCGCCTCGCCCGGTCCCGGAAGGAGCGACGATGACGACCCCCGGCTCGGGTGCGACCGGAGAGCCGGACGCCCCGATCGTCGCCGTGCTGGCCCGCATGTCGGACCGGCTGACCCAGCTCCCCGACCGGCTGGCCCACCAACGGGTGTTTCTCGCGACCTACCAGCGGACCACGCGGGCCGTCGGGAAGGCCGTCGCGCAAGGCGCCTTCGAGGACCCCGGCTGGGTCGAGCGCTGGGATGTCGTCTTCGCCGACCTCTACCTCGCGGCGCTCGACGCCGAGCTGACCGAGGGTGCGCGCGCGCCAGGTCCCTGGCGCCTCGCGTTCGCCGCACCCCCCGAGGTGCGACCGCTCCGCCAGGTGCTGCTCGGCATCAACGCCCACGTCAACTTCGACCTGCCCCAGGCCCTGCTCGCAGTGATCGACGACGACGACTTCGCCGACCCCGACGTGATGGCGCGCCGCCGCCGCGACCACGAGCGCATCGACGACGTGCTCTCGTCGCGCATCGTCGCCGAGCAGGGCGAGCTCGTCGCGGCCGGCGAACGCGTCCGCACCATCGACCGGCTGCTCGCACCCCTGAACCGGCGCGCCTCCCGACGCTTCCTGCGCCAGGCGCGCCAGAAGGTGTGGCACAACACGCTCCAGCTGCAGGCCGCCCGCGTAGCCGGGCCCGACGTCTACACCGCCCGGCTCGCCGAGCTCGAGGCCCTCAGCGCGGCCAAGATCGCGGACCTGCTCCGGCCGGGTCAGGTGCTGCTCCGGCTGGCGGTCACGGGCTTCGGGGTGCAACTTCCGGCGCCTCAGGCCGGGCTGTGAGCCGTCGGCGAGTCGACTTCACCCCAATTCCCCTCTCCGCCCGCTGGACGAACCAGGAGGCTGGGTCCGTGACCTCCACGCGCCCCGCTCGTGGCCCGCTTGAAGTCCCCCAGGCGCCGAAGGTCGACGCGGACATCCTTCGGGGCGAACGTCGTCGGCCGCGCCCAGCTCGGGCAGCCTGGCTCATACCGACGGCAGCCTTGATCATCGCGGCCAGCTGGCTCCCGGCCCTGTGGTTCTACGCCCGTCACGACCACATCGACCGTCTGGACAACCCCACGGTCGCTGGCGCGGCCGACCAAGCCTGCGCCGCGGTCAGCAGCGCACTCTCCGCCACCCAAGGACTCAGCAGGACCGAACGCATCACCGCCGGCAACACCGCCATCGACCAGCTGATCACCACGATGGACGCCCTCGGACCGGACGCCCTCGCCGGGGACTACCCCAGCACCGCCTGGATCGCCGACTGGCGAAGCCTGCATAGCGCCCGCAACGACGTCGCCGTGGCCATGTCCATCGCCCCGACGACCAGCCTCGTGGTGCCTCTGACACCCGACGGCTACCCGATAACCCTGCGCATGATCGACGCGAGCGGCCCGTCCTGCGAACAGGCCATCACGCTTGCGGCAGCCCCCTGACCACCTGCCGCGCGAGCGACGACCTGGTGGGGATGGCGCTCGGCGCCCCGGGTGAGGATCATCGGCGTGAGGCGCGCGTGACCGGGAGTGGTGATCGCGATCGGAGAGCTTGAGCCCACGGGTCGGGACCGGCTGGGCGAGGTCGACGAGCGATCCGCCGACGTCAGCGCCCTCGCGCGCTTCGGTGGCGTCGGGCTCGCCGGCGGCTGCATCATCGGGGCGCTCACGGGCGCGGTGATCCTCACCGACCCGCCGGCCCCGAGCGGCTACTGGTTCGCCGGGTTGGCCATCGGAGGACTCCTCGGCATGGTGCTCGGCGTCCTGCTTGCGTGGGTGGCCGGCGTGCTCCTGCTCTGGGTCATGCGCCGACGGCCCGGCCTCACGACGAGCTCCGTGCGACTCCTCGCGTCGGCCGTGGCGGCCCCCTTCGCGGTCGCGGCCGGCGCGGCACTGGTCCCGAGCTCAGGAGCTCGCCGCGCGGCAGCCATCGGTATCGTGCTCGTCCTGAGCGTCGCGCTCGCGGTCGCGTCCTCCCCGTGGTGCCTGGGTCTCGGACGCACCCGAGCCACCACCCCACCCGACGAGCTCGAGGAGCCCGCATGAAGAAGATCGGGTTCCTCTCGTTCGGCCACTGGACGCCGTCCCCGCAGTCGCAGACCCGATCGGCGTCCGACGCCCTCCTGCAGGCGATCGACCTGGCTGTCGCGGTCGAGGAGCTCGGGGGTGACGGGGCGTACTTCCGCGTGCACCACTTCGCGCGACAGCTGGGTTCACCGTTCCCCTTGCTCGCGGCGATCGGCGCGCGGACGAGCCGGATCGAGATCGGGACCGGCGTGATCGACATGCGCTACGAGAACCCGCTCTACATGGCTGAGGACGCCGGTGCGGCCGACCTGATCTCCGGCGGCCGGCTCCAGCTGGGGATCAGCCGGGGCTCACCCGAGCAGGTGGTCGACGGCTTCCGGTACTTCGGCTACGTCCCGGCCGACGGGTCCGACCATGCGGCGATGGCCCGGGATCACACCCGGGTGTTCCTCGACGTGATCAAGGGTCAGGGCTTCGCCGAGCCCAGCCCGCGGCCGATGTTCCCCAACCCGCCCGGCCTGCTGCGCATCGAGCCGCACTCGCCCGGCCTCCGGGACCGGATCTGGTGGGGTGCG
>DASXVR010000134.1:0-2746 GCA_036504175.1 Actinotalea sp.
GAGACGCCGATCTACCAGATGCTCGAGGACTTCAAGCGCCACCCCGCGGTCGCACCGCTGCTCGTCGGGGGCGAGGTCGTCGAGCACTCGGGTCACCTGGTGGCCGAGGGCGGCTTCGACGCCATGCCACCGCTCGTCGGCGACGGCGTCCTGCTCGCCGGCGAGTCCGCGATGATGTGCATCAACGCCGGCTACACCGTCCGGGGCATGGACCTGGCGATCGCGGCCGGCCAGATCGCCGGGCAGCAGGCGGCCGCCGCCCTGTCCGCCGGCGACACCTCGGCCGCCGGCCTCGAGCGCTACCGCACCGCCCTCGAGCAGAGCTTCGTGATGTCGGACCTGCGGACCCTCCGCACGTTCCCCGGGTTCATGGAGCACGCGACCCGGCTGTTCGTCGACTACCCCGAGATGGCCCGCGACATGTTCCGCCAGCTGTTCGCGGTGGACGGGTCGCCCGTCCGACCGCTGCGCAAGACCCTGCCGCCGATCGCGAAGCGCGTCGGGTACCTCAACCTCGCCCGCGACATCTGGAAGGGAGCGAAGGCGCTGTGACCTCGCTGAACCCGATCACGGTCAACGTGGACGCCTACCTCGGCCGCAACAAGTACGAGGTGGACGAGGGCAACCCGCACATCGAGCTCGTCGACCACGCCGATCCGGAGGCGTTCCTCCAGCTGGTACGGGCCTGCCCGGCCGCGTTGTACAAGATCGACGCCGACGGGAACCAGGTGTTCGACTGCGCCGGGTGCCTGGAGTGCGGCACGTGCCGCATCGTGGGCTCCGACACCGTCGTCGCCCGCTGGCGGTACCCCGGGCCGACGATGGGCGTCGAGTACCGCTTCGGCTGACGTCCTGACGTCGGGCGCCACCCTCGCCGGCCCGCCGCACCGGAACGACGGTGGGGCGGGCCGGGCCCGGAGGCTCGACCCGCCCCACCGTGACGGTGCCCCGCTCAGGAGGCCAGGATGTGCGCCTGACGGAGCAGCGCGGTCGCCTGAGCGGAGAGCGACGTCAGCGTCCCGTGCGAGGGGGCGGTGCCGGCGGCCGCTGCGGCGAGCACCTGCTTGATCTGCCCGGCCACCCGGTCGCGATGGTCGGCCAACCCGGTCAGCGTCAGCTCGGTCACCGTGAACTGGCTGTCGTCCGCGGCGGAGCCGCTCGCCAGCGCCCGGGACCCGGCCAGGAGCGTGTCGGTCCCGAACGTGCCGACCGACGAGTTGAGCTGCTGATACAGGCTCACCAGGTCTCCGACGCCGGTGAGCGACGTCGGCGCCGCCTCGAGCGCCGCGGCCGCGACGGTGCCGTCGCTGGTGTAGTCGTCCGACAGGCCGGTCAGGTGCAGCAGGGTCGGGCGCAGGTCGGTCTCCTCGAGCCACGTGCCCGTGCCGCTGGCCTGCGGGACCGTGAGCGTCGAGCTCGGGTCGTGCGCCTGGTTGCCCTCGGCCGGCTGCGGGCCGTCGACGCCCTTGACCGCCACTCCCTTGCCCGCGAACGCGGCCCAGGTGATGTCGATGTTGGGCGAGTAGTACCCGTGGTTCCAGGCGTAGGAGGAGTTGACGGAGACGTTCGCCCCGGTCGTCGAGAAGTAGTAGTCCGGGACCGGGAACATCGTGTAGGTCGGGGTGCGCAGCGGGTCGTTGGTCTGCATGTGCAGGATCCGCTGCTCGACGGCGCCGGCCTGGTATTTGACGATGTTCTCGCCCCGCGCGCCGCTGAAGGGGTTGTCGGCCGTCATCGCGGCGGTGTCGCGCTCGAGCTGGCGGGTCGCGGGGTCGTCCGCGGCGGGCCGTCCGTGCACGTAGACCGAGGCGCCCTGCGGCTCGAGGTCGAACCTCGTGGCGGCGCTGGCCGTCGTCTTCAGCAGGCCGGGCAGGTTGGCCTGGAGCTCGCCGACCTGGCCCGCCGCGTAGGAGCACGGCACCGTCACGCCGTCGCAGCCCGCCGGGCTCGGGGTTGCCGCACGGCCCGCGTTGGCGCCGGAGAACTGGTCGTTCTCCTCGGAGCTGACGAGGAACACGGTGTTGGCCGGCGTGATGCCGTCCGCCTGGAGGCGCCCGAAGAACTGCTGGAACGCCTGGTCGTAGGCCTTGGCGTTGGAGACGTAGCAGGCATCGCCGGGGCCGATGGCCTTGCCGGACGACGTCGCGGACGCCGTCGTGCACGCGGTCGAGCTCCACGCCTTCTTCTCGTGGAGGTCCGAGATGTAGCCGTAGGTGACGGGGATGCCCGCCTCTTGCATGTCGGCCAGGTAGGCGAGGCTCTGCGTGGCCGACGGGCTGAAGCCCGGGAAGCCCGGGTGGTTGGTGAGGTACTGCCCGTTGATCTGGGCACCCTGCTCGTCGACGAGGTTGCCGGCCGCGTTCGTGACGCCGTAGCCGTTGTGCGTCAGGCTCGGCGTGCCGGCACCCAGCGCCGGCGCGACGTACCTGGCGCCGAAGAGGGCCTTGTAGCCGTCGTACCCGCCGGGCTCGGTCGGCAGCGCGTCGGGCCTCGCGTTCGGTGAGTCGCACAGCGCGGCGCCCTGGGCGCAGTGCACCGCGACGCCGATGTAGTCGGCGACCTCGGGGTCCTTGTAGGGGTCCTTGTCGGCGTTGAGCTGGGCCACCTCGGGGGAGCCCGCGCCGAACACCGTGGTGATGTCCTGCCGCGTGTTCTCCAGCACCATGTTGGCGGTCGAGAAGTCGCCCACCGAGCAGCCCGCGCGCGTGAACGGGACCCAGGGGGCCGGGGCGGCCTGGCCCGAACC
>DASXVR010000135.1:0-11603 GCA_036504175.1 Actinotalea sp.
TCTCAGGCGTAGAACAGGCGCTCGACGACCGCGCGCGCCCGGCGGCTGGTCCGCAGGTAGGTCTCCTCGAGGTCAGCCCCGGACATCACGCCGTCACCGCTCACGAGCCGCGCCAGGCCGGTCAGCGCGCGCCGGTCGTGCGGGAGCACGTCCGCCATCGCGCCACCGGTCCGTCCCGTCCACAGGACGAGGGCGTCCCGCAGGCGGGAGGTGAGCAGCCACGCGTCGCGCAGGGTGTCGGCGTCGTGCAGGTCGAGGAGGCCGGCTGACGACGCGGCGTCCAGGGCGTCGAGCGTGGACGGCGTGCGCAGCCCCGCCACCGCGTGGCCGTGCTGGAGCTGGAGCAGCTGGACCGTCCACTCGACGTCGCTGAGACCGCCTCGACCGAGCTTGAGGTGCCGGCCGGGGTCCACGCCTCGGGGCAGCCGCTCGGCCTCCATCCGGGCCTTGAGCCGGCGCACCTCGCGCACCATGTGGCCGTCCGCCCCGCCAGCCGGGTAGCGCAGCGGGTCGACCAGTGCGACGAAGCGCTCGCCCAGCGTCTGGTCCCCGGCCACCGGCCTGGCGCGCAGGAGCGCCTGGCTCTCCCACGGCGACGACCAGCGCTGGTAGTACTCGGCGTAGCCGGCCAGCGTCCTGGACAGCGGACCGTTGCGACCTTCGGGCCGCAGGTCGGCGTCGACCTCCAGGGTCGGTTCGGGGCCGACCTCGCCGAGGAGCGCCCGCACCCGCGCGGCCACCGCGACGGCCTGCTCCTGGGCCCGCTGGGGATCGGCGCCGGGCACCGGGTCGTGCACGAACAGGACGTCCGCGTCGGATCCGTAGCCGAGCTCGCGACCGCCGAGGCGCCCCATCGCGATGACGGCCGTCGACGTCAGCCTGCCGGCGGCGCTGTGCCGCGCCTCGTACTCCGCGATGCGCAGGGCACCCGAGAGCACGACGTCGGCGGCGTCGGTCAGCGAGCGGGCGGCGGTCGTGGCGGTGCTGACCGCGAGCACCTCGGCGACGGCTGTTCGCGCCATCTCCCGGCGCCGCAGGGCCCGCAGCAACGTCGCCGCACCCGCCGCGTCGTCCTGCCGGGTCAGGACGGCGTCGGCCTCCGCGGCCAGGCGTGCGTGATCCTGCGGTGCCACCTCGGCGTCGTCGTCGAGCCAGGCGACCGACTCCGGGGAGCGCGCGAGGGCATCGGCGACGTAGCGCGAGGTCGACAGCAGGCGCGCGAGGCGCTGCGCCGCCACACCCGAGTCACGCAACAGCTTCAGGTACCAGTGGGTGGTGCCGAGCTCGTCGGACAGCCGGCGGAAGGCGAGCAGCCCGGCATCCGGGTCGCTTCCGTCGGCGAACCAGCCGAGCAGCACCGGGAGGAGCTGGCGCTGGATCGCGGCGCGCCGGCTCACCCCCTCGGTCAGGGCGGCGATGTGGCGCAGCGCGCCGGCCGGGTCCCGGTAGCCGATGGCTGCGAGGCGGGCCCGCGCGGCCTCCGGGGCAAGGCTCGCCTCGTCGCGGGTGAGGCTCGCCGTGGCCGGCAGCAGGGGCCGGTAGAAGAGCTCCTCGTGCAGGCGCCGGACGTCGCGACGCACGGTCCGCCACCGCTCCAGCAGCACCTCGGGTCCGTCGGTGCGCATGCCGACGGACCGCGCGAGGCGGCGCAGGTCGGTGTCGGCCGTCGGCATCAGGTGCGTCCGCCGCAGCCGGTGCAGCTGGATGCGGTGCTCGAGCACCCGCAGCAGCCGGTAGCAGACGGCCAGCCGTCCGGCGTGGTCGCGCCCGACGTAGCCACCGGCCGCCAGTGCGGCCAGGGCGGTCAGGGTGTTGGGGCTGCGGATGGTCTCGTCGGCGCGGCCATGCACGAGCTGGAGCAGCTGGACGGTGAACTCCACGTCCCGCAGACCGCCCACCCCGAGCTTGAGCTGCCGGTCGGCCTCGGCGGGCGGCACGTGCTCCTCGACCCGACGCCGCATCGACTGCGAGTCCTCGACGAAGTGCTCGCGCTCGACGGCGGTCCACACCATCGGCGAGAGAGCCGCGGTGTAGGCCCGCCCCACCTCGAGGTCGCCGGCCACCACCCGGGCCTTGAGCAGGGCCTGGAACTCCCAGGTCTTGGCCCAGCGCTCGTAGTAGGAGACGTGGCTGGCCACCGTGCGGACGAGCTGCCCGTTGCGTCCCTCGGGGCGCAGAGCCGCGTCCACGGGCCACAGCGCCGGCTCGCCGGACGGGCTCGAGCACGCCTTGGCCAGCGCCGTCGCCAGGCGGGTCGCCACGGCGAGCGCCGGTTCCTCCTGCTGCCCCTCGGCGGGTTCGGCGACGTAGATGACGTCGACGTCGCTGACGTAGTTCAGCTCACGGCCACCGCACTTGCCCATGCCGATCACGGCGAGCCGCACCGACGCACCGAGGTCCGGCTGCTCCGCCCGGGCCAGCGCGAGAGCAGCCTCCAGGGCCGCCGCGGCGAGGTCGGCGAGGGCGGCGCCCACCGCGGGCAGCAGAGACAGCGGTTCCGGAGAGACGAGGTCGGCCGCCGCGATCCGCAGGAGGCGGCGACGGTAGGCGCGGCGCATCGCGTCGGTGCCCGTCGGCCCGGTCACTGTGGCGACGGGCGCCGGGCGGGGGTCCGGTCCCTCCTCGGGCTCGGCCCCGACGGCGGCCAGGAGCTCGGCCCGCACAGCCCCGGCGTCGGCGCCGATCACCGTGGGCTCCTCGAGGGCGACCAGGTCGTCGGGGTGGCGGGCGAGGTGGTCGCCGAGGGCTGTCGACGCGCCCAGCACCGCCAGGAGGGCGTCACGGGAGGGGCCGCCCTCCGTGAGCATCCTGCGCAGGTGGCCGAGCGGGTCAGGGACCTCGTGGCCCGGGCCGGAGTCGGGTTCACGGGTGGAGCGGAACGACCCGACGACGGCCGAGCACAGCCGGGTGAGCCCGAGCAGGGCGTCGTCGGGCGAGGCGACCGCGCCCAGCGCGTCCAGCAGGGGAGACGCCTCGTCGAGGCCGCCCGCCACGGCTGCGAGGTCGCTCTCCGCCAGGAGCGTCGCAGCGCGCCCCGGGTCGCCGAACCCGAGCCGGGTCAGCCGGGCCCGCAGCGTGCCTGTCCGGCGGCCGAGCAGCTCCGAGCCGTCGACGCTCACAGGACCGACAGGAACCGCTTCAGCTCGAACGGCGTGACCTGGGCGCGGTACGCGTTCCACTCCTCGCGCTTGTTGCGCAGGACGAAGTCGAACACGTGCTCGCCGAGCGTCTCGGCCACGAGCTCGGAGCTCTCCATGATCGAGACCGCCTGCTCGAGCGACGACGGCAGCGGCTCGATTCCCAGCGCCCGGCGCTCGGCGTCGGTCAGCTCCCACACGTCGTCCTCGGCGCCGTCCGGAAGCTCGTACTCCTCCTCGATGCCCTTGAGGCCGGCTGCGAGGAGCAGCGCGTACGCGAGGTAGGGGTTCGCGGCGGAGTCCACCCCCCGGTACTCGACCCGGCTCGAGTTGCCCTTGCCGGGCTTGTACAACGGCACGCGCACCAGGGCCGAGCGGTTGTTGTGGCCCCAGCACACGTACGACGGCGCCTCGGCCCCGCCCCACACGCGCTTGTAGGAGTTCACGTACTGGTTGGTCACGGCCGTGATCTCCGCGGCGTGCCGCAGGAGCCCGGCGATGAAGCGCCGCGCCGTGGTGGAGAGCTCGAGCGGGGCTCCGGGCTCGTAGAAGGCGTTGCGGTCGCCCTCGAAGAGCGACAGGTGCGTGTGCATGCCCGAGCCGGGGTGGTTGGCGAGCGGCTTCGGCATGAAGGAGGCGAAGATGCCCTGCTCGAGCGCCACCTCCTTGACCACTGTGCGGAACGTCATGATGTTGTCCGCCGTGGTCAGCGCGTCGGCGTACCGCAGGTCGATCTCGTTCTGGCCGGGTCCGGCCTCGTGGTGGGAGAACTCGACCGAGATCCCCATCGACTCGAGCATGGTGATCGCAGCCCGGCGGAAGTCGTGCCCGGTGCCGCGCGCCACGTGGTCGAAGTAGCCGGCCGAATCCACCGGGACCAGGGGCTTGTCCGGGTCCGCCGGGTTCTCGAAGAGGTAGAACTCCACCTCGGGGTGCGTGTAGAAGGTGAAGCCCTTCTCGCTCGCCCGGTTCAGGGCGCGCTTGAGCACGTACCGGGAGTCGGCGAGCGAGGGCTCGCCGTCCGGGGTCTGGATGTCGCAGAACATCCGGGCCGTGCCGTGCCGCTCACCCCGCCACGGCAGCACCTGGAAGGTCGACGGGTCAGGCTTGGCGAGCATGTCCGCCTCGTACACGCGGGTCAGCCCCTCGATGGCGCTGCCGTCGAAGCCGATGCCCTCCGCGAAGGCCGACTCGAGCTCAGCCGGCGCTATCGCGACCGACTTGAGGATGCCCAGCACATCGGTGAACCAGAGACGGATGAAGCGGATGTCCCGCTCCTCGACCGTGCGGAGCACGAACTCCTGCTGCCTGTCCATGCCGACATCCTGCCGCACGCGGGTGTCAGGTCGATCACATCGACCACGCAGTCTCACCGCGCAGGTGGCCGGAGGGCCCCCGATAGTGTTGGCGCATGGCGTCGCTCCGCATCGCACTGGCCCAGATCGACACCTGTGTGGGCGATGTCGTGGGCAACTCCGAGAAGGTCCTGGCCTGGACCGCGTCCGCCGCGCAGGCAGGCGCCACCCTCGTGGCCTTCCCCGAGATGACCCTGACCGGCTACCCGATCGAGGACCTCGCGCTGCGTGACTCGTTCGCCCGGGCGGCCTCCCGGGCGATGGACGACGTCGCCGCCCGCCTCGTCGAGGAGGGTCTGGGTGACCTCGTCGTCGTGCTCGGAACGCTGGGCCGCAACGCTGCGGGTCGCGCGACGAACCGCGCTGTCGTCGTGCACCAGGGCGCCGTCGTCGCGCAGTACGACAAGCACCACCTGCCCAACTACGGCGTCTTCGACGAGAACCGCATCTTCGTGCCCGGCACCGAGCCGTGCGTGATCGAGGTCGACGGCCGCCGCGTGGGCCTGGTCATCTGCGAGGACATCTGGCAGGACGGCGGTCCGGTCTCCTTGATGGACGACGCCGAGGTCGAGCTGCTCCTGGTGATCAACGGCTCGCCGTACGAGGAGGGCAAGGGCCACGTCAGGGCCGAGCTCGCCGTGCGCCGGGCCAAGGAGGTCGGGGCGCCCGTCGCCTACGTCAACATGGTCGGCGGCCAGGACGACCTCGTCTTCGACGGCGGGTCGTTCGTGATCGGCGAGGACGGCACTGCCCTGGCCGGCTCGCCGCAGTTCGTCGAGCACCTGCTCGTCTTCGACCTGCCTGACGGCTCGGCACCCGAGCCCGGACTGCTCGCCTCCCCGATGGACCCCGACGCCGAGGTCTACAGCGCCGCGGTGACAGGGCTGCGTGGGTATGCCGTCAAGAACGGCTTCAGCTCGGTCGTCCTGGGTCTGTCCGGTGGCATCGACTCGGCTCTCGTCGCGGCGATGGCCGCTGACGCGTTCGGCGGGGAGAACGTCGTCGGCGTCTCGATGCCGTCGCGGCACTCCTCCGACCACTCGCGCGACGACGCGGCCGACCTGGCCCGGCGCATCGGCGCCGACTACCGGGTGCAGCCCATCGGGCCGATGGTTGACGCCTTCGAGGGCGAGATGAAGCTGCCCGGCGTCGCCGGCGAGAACCTGCAGTCCCGCGTGCGCGGCGTGATCCTCATGGGCATCTCGAACGTCGAGGGGCACCTCGTGCTGGCCACGGGCAACAAGTCCGAGCTCGCCGTGGGGTACTCGACCATCTACGGCGATGCGGTCGGCGGGTTCGCGCCGCTCAAGGACATCGACAAGTCGCGGGTGTGGGCGCTGGCCCGGTGGCGCAACCAGGTCGCCCTGGACGCCGGCGCGCTGCCGCCCATCCCGGAGAGCTCGATCACCAAGCCGCCCTCCGCCGAGCTGGCGCCGGGGCAGGTGGACACCGACTCCCTGCCGCCGTACCACCTGCTCGACGAGGTGCTCGACGCCTACGTCGAGCACGCCGAGGGCCGCGAGGAGCTGCTGGCCCGCGGCTTCGAGCCCGAGATCGTGGACAAGGTCCTGTCGCTGGTGGACCGTGCGGAGTGGAAGCGTCGCCAGTACCCGCCAGGGCCCAAGGTGTCGGCCCTGGCCTTCGGGCGAGACCGCAGACTTCCCGTGACGAGTCGCTGGCGTGAGCCGAAGGGAAAGACCGATGAGTGAGACCCCGGCAGCCGTGCCACATCCCCGCCGCGTCCGCGTGCACCACCTGCGGGAGGCCAAGGAGCGGGGCGAACGCATCACGATGCTCACCGCGTACGACGCCCCGACCGCCCGCATCTTCGACGAGGTCGGCACGGACGTGCTGCTCGTCGGCGACTCGCTGGGCGACAACTTCTACGGCCATTCGACGACGCTGCCGGTCACCGTCGACGACATGGTCCACCACACGCGCGCCGTCGCCGGAGCGGTGACGCGAGCCCTCGTGGTCGCCGACCTGCCCTTCGGCTCCTACGAGGCGTCACCGCTCATCGCCCACGCGACGGCCGTGCGGCTGATGAAGGAGGCCGGCGCGCACGCGGTCAAGTTCGAGGGCGGGCGGCGCGTCGCCGAGCACGTCAAGCTGCTGACCTCCAGCGGCATCCCGGTGATGGGCCACCTGGGCTTCACGCCGCAGTCGGAGAACGTCATCGGGGGCAAGCGGGTCCAGGGCCGTGGGCAGGACGCCGAGCGGCTCTCCGAGGACGCACTGGCGCTGCAGGAGGCAGGAGCCTTCGCTGTGGTGCTGGAGATGGTGCCCGCCCCGCTCGCGGCGCGGATCACCGAGATCCTCGCCATCCCCACGATCGGCATCGGCGCCGGCCCGCACTGCGACGGTCAGGTGCTCGTCTGGCCGGACATGGCTGGGCTCAGCGACTGGTCACCCCGGTTCGCGAAGCAGTACGGGCAGCTGCGCACGGCCCTGCTTGACGCCGCCCGGGCGTACAACGACGAGGTGCGCACCGGCGCCTTCCCGACGGACGCGCACAGCTTCCCGGAGTGATGCCGGGCCGGGCTGCGATGCCGGGTCGGGCTGTGGTGCCCGGTCAGGGCGACCGCCGCCCGTCAGGACCCTTCGCGCCAGCGGCGGTCCTCCTCGTCCCACGCCTCGCTGCGGTCTGCTGCCTTGGCCAGCGCCGCCTGGGCGGCCTCACGCGTGGGGTAGGGACCCATCCGGTCCGTCCACGGGCTCACCCTGCCCTGCTCGACCTCCCCCGTCTCGGGGTTGAACCAGAACTCGTCCATGTCGTGCGCCATCAGACCTCCCGCGTGCGCCTGGGCGGCACGGGCCGCGCCGCTCATCCGTAGACTGCCAGGCATGTCGACAGTCCACGCGCCGGAGGGCACCCTCGCGCCCGGCCGGGTCAGCCCGGTGCGCGCCGTGCCGTCGCACATCGAACGCCCCGAGTACGTCGGCAAGGACCGTGAGCTGCCGTTCCAGGGCTCGGAGGTCAAGGACGCCGAGACCATCGAGCGGATCCGGGTGGCCTCCCGCATCGCCGCCCAGGCGCTCGCCGAGGTCGGCGCCCACGTCGCGCCGGGTGTCACCACCGACGAGCTGGACCGGATCGGCCACGAGTTCCTCTGCGACCACGGCGCCTACCCGTCCACGCTGCACTACCAGCCCCACCCGCGGCAGGTGCCGTTCCTCAAGTCGCTGTGCACCTCGGTCAACGAGGTCATCTGCCACGGCATCCCCGACTCGACGGTCCTGGCCGACGGCGACATCGTCAACATCGACATCACGGCCTACCTGAACGGCGTGCACGGCGACACCGACGCGACCTTCCTGTGCGGCGACGTCGACGACGAGTCGCGCCTGCTCGTCGAGCGCACCCGCGAGGCGATGATGCGCGGCATCAACGCGGTCCGGCCCGGACGCGAGATCAACGTGATCGGACGGGTGATCGAGAAGTACGCCCAGCGCTTCGGCTACGGGGTGGTGCGCGACTTCACCGGCCACGGTGTCGGCGAGACGTTCCACTCCGGCCTGATCGTGCCCCACTACGACTCGGCGCCCGCCCACGCCGAGGTGATCGAGCCAGGCATGGTGTTCACCATCGAGCCGATGCTGAACCTGGGCACCCCCGACTGGGAGATGTGGGACGACGGCTGGACGGTGGTCACTCGCGACCGCCGCCGCAGCGCGCAGTTCGAGCACACGCTCGTCGTGACCGAGACCGGAGCGGAGATCCTGACCCTGCCATGACACCCCCCACACCCCACCCGGCGGCACCGCCCGCGGCGTTCGGCATCGACATCGGCGGGAGCGGCATCAAGGGCGCCCCGGTCGACCTGGTGCTCGGTGAGTTCAGCGCGGCACGGGTGCGCATCCCGACGCCGCGGCCGGCGACCCCGGCCGCCGTCGCCCGGACCGTGGCCGAGCTCGTGGACTCCTTCGACCTCCCCGGCGACCTGCCCATCGGGGTGACGTTCCCGGCGGTCATCCAGCACGGTGTCGCACGCTCCGCCGCGAACGTCGACGACTCGTGGATCGGGACCGACGTCAGTGCCGTCGTCGCGAAGGCCACCGGCCGGCGGGTGCTGGCCGTCAACGACGCCGACGCGGCGGGCTACGCCGAGACGCTCTACGGCGCGGCCCGCGGCCACACCGGCGTCGTGCTCGTCGTGACCCTCGGCACCGGGATCGGGTCGTGCCTCGTTGTCGACGGCACCCTCGTCCCGAACACCGAGCTCGGGCACCTCGAGATCGACGGCTACGACGCCGAGAGCAGGGCCGCGGACAGCGCCCGCGAGCGCGACGACCTCGACTGGGAGCAGTGGGCCGAGAGGCTCCAGCGCTACTTCCGGGTGGTCGAGGACCTGCTCTGGCCCGACCTCATCGTGGTCGGGGGCGGCGTGAGCAAGAAGCACGAGCACTTCCTGCCACGCCTGGACCTGCGCACCCCCATCGTCCCGGCAGCGCTGCGGAACGCCGCAGGCATCGTCGGGGCGGCGGCCCTCGCTGCGGGCGCCGGCCTGCACGACTGACCCCGCCGTGACCTGGACCTGGCTCTGGGCCCTCCTGGGGGTCGGGGTCGGGGTCGTGGTCATGGACCGGTGGCTCGCGCACCGACCCGAGCGCGCGCGCCCGCGCGAACGGGAGCGGCGGCCCGGGGGCGGTGCGGGTGCGCTCGGCGAGCTCATCGCCCTGTTCCAGCCGGGCGTCCGGCACCTGCACGAGGAGCAGGAGCGGCAACGGCACGACGTCGTCCTGCCGGGCGACGCGGACCCGCCCTGGGACGTGGACCTCGACCACGGGACCGCGCGGATGACGGCGCCCCGCGTGCCGGGCCGGGAGCTGGTGGATGTCGCGCCGGGCGTCTGGGTGACGACTGCGGTGCGCTGGGCCTCCACGACGACGCTGGTGGTCGCGCCGGACGGCCGGTGCCTCGTGGTCGACCCCGGGCTCACGGCGGCCGAGATCGAGGGCGTGGCCGACGAGATCGCGGCACGCGGCTGGACCGCCTCCGCGGGCTTCTCGACCCACCCGCACTGGGACCACCTCCTGTGGACCTCCCGGCTGGGTTCAGGCCCGCGCTGGGCCACAGCGGACGCGGTCGAGGCCGCGCGGTCCCACCGGGCCACGCTCCTGAGCGAGGCGGACGCGGAGGCCCCTGGCCACGACCACACCCTGACCGGTCGGCTGACTGCCTTGCCCGCGGTGCCCGGTCCATCGGTCCTCCCGTGGACGGGGCGCCAGGTGATGGTCGTCCCCTACCGGGGCCACTGCGCCGGGAGCGCCGCTCTCCTGGTGCCGGACGCCGGGGTGCTCGTCGCCGGAGACGTCCTCTCGGACACCGAGATCCCCCTGCTCGACCTCGACGCCGACGGTCCCGTGACGGACTACCGCACCACCCTGGACGAGCTCGAGGCGCTGATCAGCGAGCACGGCGTGACGGTGGTGGTCCCCGGCCACGGGGCGGTCGCCGTCGGACCGGAGGTCGCGCGCCGGTTCGCGGCCGACCGCGCCTACCTCGCAGCGCTCGGGGCCGCCGACGTCGACGACCCGCGGCTCGCCTCGGCCGAGATGGCGGCGCTGCACGAGGCCCAGCAACGGGCGCTCAGCCGGTAAAGGCTCAGCCCGTAGAGGCTCAGCCGATAGAGGCTCAGCCGATAGAGGCTCAGCCGACGACGACGGAGGGGTCCTGACCGAGACCGTCGACCGGCCGGAGCGCCGGGGCGGGCGCGGGGTGGCTGAACATCTCCCCCAGCCCGAGCATCGCCAGCACCTCGCTCACGATCGGAGGCGGGTCGGCAAGCGTCACCGGGAGCCCCTCCTCGCGGCCGACCCTGCAGAGCTGGATGAGGAATGCGATCCCCGTGGAGTCGATGAACGTGACCTCGGAGGTCTCGATGACCACGGGCAGCCCACGGTCGAGCGCCCGCACCAGTGCGGTGCTCGCCTCGTCCCGCAGCGCCTCGTCGATCTCGCCCCACAGCTTGGCCGTGGTGGCGTCAGATCCCTCGATCACCGTGATCCCGCCCACGGGCCCGCCAGGCATGTCGGACATCGGTGCCGCCTTCTGCTCAGGGCGCGGGCTCACCGGCTCCGGTGCTCCGCGTCCACGCGATGGGTGTGCTCACTTGCCTCACCAGGGCGGGGTCCGGGCACAGGAAGGCAGCGACGAATGTACCTCGTGGGCGGGCGGATCGCACCAGGCGCCTACCGCTCGTCCAGGAGCTCCCGGGTGCCCCGGCGCCGCAGGCATCGCCTATGGACGCCCTCCCGACCGGTGGCTTCCATGCCGCAGCCGGAAGGGCGCTACGTCGAACGTAGGCCGCCACGGCCGCTCGCGCCCCTTGAGACGAGCCGTCGAGTCTGGCAGGCACCGCTCACGCAGTGAGGCATCAGCGCGACGAACAGGTCGTCCCCCCAGCCCGCGATCGCGAGTTGGCACGGGCCGGGAGAGGATCGGTGGCATGGGCGACCTGACAGAGTTCCTGCTCGCACGGATCACCGACGACGAGACGTGGGCACGCCAGACGATCGCCATGGAGGGCGAGCTCTGGCCGGTCCGCCCCGAAGGGTGGCGTTGGTCGCTCGGCCCGCGCGGACTGGCTGAGTGCAAGGCCAAGCGGCGGATCATCGTCGAATCCGTCGCCCACGCCCCCACCGGCCGGAAGACAGACACGGCGTCGCCGGTCGGGAGCCTCTGGATCGTCCTCTGCGCTCTCGCGAGCGTGTACGCCGACCATCCCGACTTCGACGCGGGATGGCGGGTCTGAACGACCCGAGCCAGAAGGGGGCCCCCGCCTGCCGCGTCAGGGGCTCCGCGGAAGCCCGCGTGACTGCAAGGTGCTGGTCAGCGACGTGAGGCACGAGCCCCAAGCCAGCCCCCATACGGGTCTCGGCAGGGGCGTTCTCGCAGGTCAGAGACCATATTGGGTGGATGAGTCGGTCGATACGCCGGGTTCTGTCCCTGCGCCGGGTTACCCCTGCGCAGGTGGCGGCCATCCCTCTACGACGTACGTTGCCGCACGCCTCCAGCGGCCTACCCGGAAGCTCGGGCGAGCAGCCCTCGAACGCTTCCTGTCTGGCCTTGCTCCCGGTGGGGTTTACCTAGCCGCGCCGGTCACCCGGC
>DASXVR010000136.1:0-2905 GCA_036504175.1 Actinotalea sp.
CGGCAGACGCACACAACCCTCCTGTCACGGAACGACCGTGACCGCGAAGACCAGAGGAGGTGGGTATGAGCCTGCGTCAGTACGAGATCATGATCATCCTCGACCCCGAGATCGAGGAGCGGACGGTCGCCCCGTCCCTCGACAAGTACCTGACCGTCGTGAAGAGCGATGGCGGGTCGGTCGACAAGGTCGACATCTGGGGCCGTCGGCGCCTGGCCTACGAGATCAAGAAGAAGGCCGAAGGCATCTACGCCGTCGTCAACTTCACCGCCGAGCCGGCCACCGCCAAGGAGCTCGACCGTCAGCTCGGCCTCAACGAGGTCGTCCTGCGGACCAAGGTGCTCCGCGCCGAGGCCTGAAAGTGACTGCGCGTGTCACTGCACGCCGCTAGCGTGCGCGACCAACGTCGACGAACTGTGAGGAGCTGGCATGGCTGGTGAGACCCAGATCACGGTGATCGGGAACCTGACGGCGGACCCGGAGCTGCGCTTCACCCCGTCCGGGGCCGCCGTGGCGAACTTCACCGTCGCGTCCACCCCGCGCACGTTCGACCGCCAGACCAACGAGTGGAAGGACGGGGAGACCCTGTTCCTCCGCTGCTCGATCTGGCGGGAGGCGGCCGAGTCGGTCGCCGAGTCGCTGACCAAGGGCACCCGCGTCATCGTCACCGGCCGCCTGGTCTCCCGGTCCTACCAGGACCGCGAGGGCCAGAACCGCACGGTGTTCGAGGTGCAGGTCGACGAGGTCGGCCCGTCGTTGCGCTACGCCACGGCCAAGGTCACCCGGACCCAGCGGTCCGGTGGTGGCGGCGGCTTCGGTGGCGGCGGCGGTTTCAGCGGGGGCGGCTCCGGCTCGTCTGCCTCCTCGGGCCCGGTCGACGACCCGTGGGCCACGCCCTCCGGCGGCGGCACGCCGGGCGGCTACTCCGACGAACCGCCGTTCTGACAGACCCTTCTTTCCCATTCCATCCCCGGGTGACCCCCGGGGCTCCTAGATCATGAGGAGCACCACGATGGCCAAGCCCGTCGTTCGCAAGCCGAAGAAGAAGAGCAACCCGCTCAAGACGTCGAAGATCGACGTCATCGACTACAAGGACACCGCGCTGCTGCGCAAGTTCATCTCGGACCGCGGCAAGATCCGCGCGCGCCGGGTGACCGGGGTGTCCGTCCAGGAGCAGCGGGCGATCGCCCGCGCCGTGAAGAACGCCCGCGAGATGGCCCTGCTGCCGTACTCGTCGTCGGCGCGCTGAGGAAGGACACCGACATGGCGAAGATCATCCTGACCCACGAGGTGACCGGACTGGGCGCCGCGGGTGACGTGGTCGAGGTCAAGGACGGGTACGCCCGTAACTACCTCCTGCCGCGCAGCCTCGCGATGCCCTGGACCAAGGGCGCCGAGAAGGACATCACCGCGATCCGCAAGGCTCGCAAGTCGCGCGAGATCGCCTCGCTCGACGAGGCCAAGGCGACGCGCGACGCGCTCCAGGCCAAGACGGTCGTGGTGTCGGCCAAGGCCGGCGCCTCGGGCCGCCTGTTCGGCGCGGTGACCAGCACCGAGATCGCCGCCGCGGTCGCCGCGGCCGGCGCCCCGGCGATCGACAAGCGCCGCATCGAGGTCGCCCAGGCGATCAAGGCGGTCGGCGAGTACACGGTCCAGGTGCGGCTGCACCCGGAGGTGTCCGCGAAGGTGACCGTCAAGGTCGTCGCGGCCTGACACCACCTGCGGGGCGGCCTGACACCAGATGGAGAGGCTGGCCTGACAGCAGCTGTACGAGAGGGGCCCGAGCCACCCGGCTCGGGCCCCTCTCTCACGTCCACCCCCAAGTTCACTTTCCTGAAGGATCGGTCGCGAATCGCGACGCGATCTTCAGGAAAATGACGTGCGGGTGGGGTGGGGCGGGGTCAGGCGACGCCGAGGTAGGCCTGCTTGACCGCCGGGTCCGCCAGCAGCTCCTTGCCGGGGCCGGTCGAGACGACCTCGCCGGTCTCGAGGATGTACGCCCGGTCGGAGCGGGACAGGGCCTGCTGGGCGTTCTGCTCGACGAGCAGGATCGTCGTGCCGCTGGCGTTGATCTCGCTGACCGTCCGGAAGATGGTCTGGATCATCATCGGGGCCAGGCCCATGGAGGGCTCGTCGAGCAGCAGCAGCCGGGGACGTGCCATGAGGGCGCGGCCGATGGCGAGCATCTGCTGCTCGCCGCCGGACAGGGTGCCGCCGACCTGGGTGCGCCGCTCCTCGAGGCGCGGGAACAGCGCGAACACGCTGCCGAGCGTCGCCTCGTGCTCCGCCTTCGTCTTGAACGTGCGGGCATAGGCGCCCATCTCGAGGTTCTCGAGGACGGTCATGCCCGGGAACACGCCGCGCCCCTCGGGCGCCTGGACGATGCCGGCGATGACGCGTTCGTGCGCCTTCATGCGGCTGATGTCGCGGCCGTCGAACCAGACCGAGCCGCGCGACAGCGGCCGGATGCCCGAGACGGCGCGCATCGTGGTCGTCTTGCCGGCGCCGTTGGCGCCGATGAGCGTGACCAGCTCACCCTCCTCGACGGTGAGCGAGATGCCGCGCACGGCCTCGATGCGCCCGTACGAGACCGTGAGGTCCTTGAGCTCAAGCAGTGGCATCGTCGGGAACCCCCAGGTAGGCGGCGATGACGGCCGGGTCGGAGGAGACCTCGGCAGGCACGCCGTCGGCGATCTTGCGGCCGAACTCGAGCACGACCACGCGGTCGGTGACCCCCATGACCAGGCGCATGTCGTGCTCGATCAGCAGCACGGTGTAGCCGTCGTCGCGGATCTTGCGGATGAGGTCCTGGAGCTCGGCCTTCTCCGTCGGGTTGAACCCGGCGGCCGGCTCGTCCAGGCAGAGCAGCTTGGGCTCGGTGGCCAGCGCCCGCGCGATCTCCAGG
>DASXVR010000137.1:0-3982 GCA_036504175.1 Actinotalea sp.
CACCGGGGTGACGGCGATGGTGGCGGTCGTGCCGGTCACGGTCAGCGTGCCGGTGGCCTCGCTGCCGATCGGCGTCTGGGAGCCGACGGCACCGGTCAGCAGGGTGACCTTGTAGCTGAGGCCGTTGCACAGGGCGGCCACGCCGGTGAGGTTGACGGCGGAGACGTCGTAGCCGGTCGAGGCGTACGCGGTGGTGTAGCCGACGCCGACGGTGTCGTCGCACGACGCGACCACGGTCGAGCCCGCACCCAGGGAGGTGGGAGTCAGGTTCAGCTGCGCGGCGGAAGCGAGGGTGAGGCCCGCGACGCCGATCACGGCGAGCGCGATGGCGGCAGACTTACGGCGGGTCGAGGCCATGGGGGAGTCCTTCGTGTCGGGGGTTTCACGGCAGCGTGGGTAGCGCTGCCCACTGGGGGGTTTGCACCGGTGGGTCCGGTCCGCTCACCCTTTCGGCATCGTCGGGGAACGACTTGAATGGCGAGCAGGCCCAGTGTGGTGGTGCAGGTCACAGCGCCGGAGGACCTTCCGCGTCATTCACCCGCCGGGTCGTGCATTTCACCCCCGACGAAGGGGCAATTCGGACAATTCGGGCGCAGATTCACCCCGCGGAAGCCGTCCTGTGAGGACCCTGTGAATCGTGGAGCCGCCTGTCGGGATTGAACCGACGACCGTCCGCTTACAAGGCGGGTGCTCTACCACTGAGCTAAGGCGGCATGCTCCGCGGGCCAGGCCCGCGGAGCGGCATCCAGTCTGCCAGAGGCCGCAGGCGCGGCGACGGGCCGGCCCCGCGACGACGTGCGTCGGGGGCCGGCCCGTCAGGACGGCTCAGCCCTGGGCGGCCTTGATGGCTGCCTCGAGCGCACCCGCGACGCGCCAGTCGACCTTGGCGTCGAGCTTGGTGCCGTTGAGCAGGATCGTGGGCGTCCCGAGCTGCCCCAGGTCCTTGGACGCCTGCTCCGTCGCGGCGCCGACCCAGGACGTGAAGGTCCCCTTGGTGAAGGTGTCGGCCACCGCCTGCGGCACCCCGGCGTCGACGGCGTGCTGGGCGATCTGGTCGTCGCTGAGGCCCACGGTGTTCTCGGCGGGCTGGTCGGCGAAGAGCGACGTCATGAACGGCAGGAACTTGTCGGGCGCCTGGTCGGCGACGGTCGCCGCGGCGTTGGCCGCCCGGGTCGAGTACTGCGTGCCCATCGCCGCCCGGTCGAGGATCGAGACCGGGTGGTACTCCATGACGATGTCGCCGCTCTCACGCAGCTGGTCCAGCGTGGCGCCGTTGATCTGCTCGAACGACTTGCAGATGGGGCACATGAAGTCGGAGTAGAGCGCGACGGTGACGGCGCCGGCCTTGGCGCCATCGCTCTTTCCCGCGATGCCGTCCTTGCCGACGAGGATGCCGCCGGAGGCCGTGGCCGAGGCCGGCGCCGCGGTCTTGTCGAGCGAGGTCGAGTTGGCCTGGCCGAGGATGAGCGCGACGACGACGGCCAGGATCGCGACGCCGGCGACGAGGCCGGCGACGGCGAAGGTGCGCTGACGGCGCGCCGCGCGCTGCTGCTCCTCCTTGAGCCTGAGAGCCTGGGCCCGGGCGTCCTCGCGACGGTTGGCCTTGCTGGGACGTGGTGGTGTGGACATGGGGTTCCTTCCGGAGGTCTACGGGTGGGGCGCCGGCGCTCAGGCCGCGAGGCCCAGGGAGTCGTCGAGGGATAGGCGGGTGCGTGGCCACCAGGCGACCACCGCGGACACGGCCACCAGGCCGAGGTCCCGCAGGATCTCGAGCGGGTACTTCGTCTGGTCGGGGGTGATCGAGCCGCCACCGCCGAAGCAGCCGCAGTCGATGGCCAGCCCACGCGCCCACGCCGAGGCGATCCCGATGATGAAGACCACCATCAGCGCCCCGAAGGTGATCGCAGCGAAGCGCGTGAACAGCCCGAGGAGCAGCAGCACCCCGAGCAGGATCTCCACCATGGGCAGGGCGTCGCCGACGAGCGGGACCACGGCCTCGGGGAGGATCTCGTAGGCGCGGACCGCTCGCACGCTCGCCGGCAGGTCGGTGATCTTGGCCAGCCCCGCGGCGAAGGCGACGGCGGCGAGCCCCACGCGCAGGACGAGGGTGACCCACGGCTGCCACTGCTGCCATCGGCCGGGTCGGGGGTCCCCGCGGGGCGGGGCGGGACTGGGTACGTCGTGCACATCAGGTGTGCCGGGCACAGGTACTCCTCAGATCGGCTGGTGGCACGCAGCGGTGCCGGGACTCAGACGAGCTGGAGCGCAGGAGGACCGCGACGCCACGGGACATCCGCGGCACGGCCGGGCAGGAGCACGAGGGACCGGGTGACGGCCGGCAGGCGGCGCACCACGGGAAGGTCGATCGGGGCGTCGACGGCTCGCGGCAGGGCCCGCCGGACGACGTCCACGGCGGTGCGCGTGACCTGGCGCAGCCGCGAGAGCAGCCCGAGCCCGAGCAGGATCCCGGCGAGGTGCCCGACGAGGGCGGGCACGGCGACCACGACGACGACGCCCAGCATGTGGCGCGCGTCGCCGCCGACGGCGAGCGCACCGGTGGGACATGCGGCGTCGGGGCGCAGGAGTGCGAGGCGGATGCCGAGCCAGCCTGCCGTCCCGTCCACCGGGACGCACTGGTGGACGAGGAAGGACGCGTGCCGGCTCAGCAGCGAGGCGCTCGAGAACGCGACGGTGATCACCGCTGCGACGGAGGCGAGCAGAAGCCACCGGGGGCGCAGCAGCCGGTGGCTCATGGGGGTCACGATACCGCCCGCACCTGCGCGCAACCCGGGCCTGGGGAGAGCAGGCTCAGTGCAGCGCGGGCTCGCCGGTCAGGGGCCACCACACCGTGGGCTCGCCGTGCAGGAGGACCAGGACGAGGGCCGCCACGCCGAGCAGGAGCACCACGGCCGTGGTCGCGCCGGCCCAGCCGGGTGCCACCGCGCGTGCGACCCACCGGCCACCCAGACGCGTCGTGCGGCTCATCGGGCCGAACCAGATCATCAGCAGCCCGAGGAGCGCCAGCGCCCCGACCAGGACGCGGTCGACCCACGAGGCGTTGCCGGGCAGCGCTCCGGCGAACTCCCCAGGCCCGGGCGCCGCCACGACCCACTTCCCCGAGGCCACCAGCCACCACACCACGCTGCCGACGATGAGCACGACGCTGGCGCCCACCAGGACCGCAGGGAGCACCCCCAGGACGGCGCGGACCAGGTACCACGGCGACGCCACCAGGGCCCTGGCGACGTCGGCCCCTCCGCGCCCTCGCTGCCGGCGCCGGGTCTGCACCGCGAGGGCAGCAAGGCCGACGGTCCGCATCAGCACCGCGAGGAGCGCCGCGATGGCGAGCGCGACGCCCGGGCGCGTGGTCCCGAGGGCCGTGAGCAGGATGCCGGCGGCGAGCACCGTTCCCACGCGCCGCCGTGGTTCGGGGAGCGCCGACAGCTCAGCTTCGTCGGCGCCGTCGGCGTCCGTGCCGTACCGGTCGGCGTCGTCGTCCTCGTCAGGGTCGTCGCCGTCCTCGTCGTACCCGTCCGCGTCGTAGGCGGCGTCGTACCCGTCGCCATCGAGGTCGTCGTCCTGGTCGTCCTCTCCCTGGTCGCCGTCGGCGAGAGCGTCCCCGCCGAACGCGGCGCCGCTGAACGCTTGCGTGCCGACCGCGTCAGTGCCGACCGCGTCAGTGCCGAAGGCGTGAGTGCCGGAGGCGTCCACGGGCAGGGAGCGCGTCCGCCCGTCCGTCGCGAGGAACGCCGTGGCCGCCCCGGTGAGCAGGACCGTCTCCCCCTCGTCGGGCTCGGTGTCGCCGTCGGCCGCTCGGCGCAGCTCGGCCACGACCTCCTCAGGGGTCGCGCGGCGCCACGGGTCGACCTGGAGGGCGGAGCGCAGCACTGCCGTCGTGCGGGCGTCGAGCCCGTCGAGGTCCGCTGCGCCGGAGCGGGCGCGGGCCAGCACCGAGGCGAGCGGTCGGGCGCCGAACGGCGGG
>DASXVR010000138.1:0-3385 GCA_036504175.1 Actinotalea sp.
GCCGGTGCCTCGTCGGGCGAGCGGACGACCGAGGCGTCGTCGGTGCGCTGGACGACGGCGTAGCCACGGTCGAGCGTTGCCGCCGGCGACAGGGCTCTGACCTGGGCCTCGAGGCGGGCGACCTCGGCGGACGCACCCTCCAGCGCGCGGCGCACGCTCCGGGTCGCGGCCTCGCGCAGGTGCCGGACGCTGTCCTCGCGGGTCTCGACGAATGTCGCCGGGGACGCGAGGACCGGACGCGAGCGGATCGCCTGGATCCGGTCCGACTCGCGATGCAGCCGTCCGCTCACCGCGGCGCGCATGCGGTTGCGTGCCTGGACCAGCCCGGCACGCTCCTCGGCCACGTCGGGAACCACGCGTCGCGCGGCGGCCGTCGGCGTTGACGCCCGATGGTCGGCGACCAGGTCGAGCAGCGGGGTGTCCTTCTCATGCCCGATGGCGCTCACCACCGGCGTGCGGCAGGCGGCGACTGCTCGTAGGAGCGCCTCGTTGCTGAAGGGCAGGAGGTCCTCGAACGAACCGCCCCCCCGAGCCACGACGATCACCTCCACGCGGGGGTCGGCATCCAGCTCGGCGATGGCCGCGGTCACGGCGGGAACTGCCTGGACGCCCTGGACGGTCACCCGTCGGATCGAGAAGGCCACCTGCGGCCAGCGTGCGCGGGCGTTGGTGACCACGTCGTGCTCGGCGTCACCCTGCTGGGCGCAGACGAGGCCGACGACCGCGGGCAGGAACGGCAGCGGACGCTTACGGGCGGTGTCGAACAGGCCCTCGGCCGCGAGCACGGTGCGCAGGTGCTCGATCCTCAGCAGGAGCTCACCCACACCGACGAGACGGACCTGGTCACCGGCCAGCCCGAGACTGCCGGTCTTGACGTGAAAGCTCGGCTTGGCGTGGACGACGAGGTGGGTGCCGTCCTGCACGCCTTCGTCCCCCCCGAGGGCACGCAGCGCCGACGCGGGGAGCGTGACCTGCACCGACATGTCGAGGTCGGTGTCGCGCAAGGTCAGGAAGTACATGCTGTTCCAGCGCTTGAGGTTGAGCACCTGGCCCTCGACCCACAGCGCCGGCATGCGAGCGACGTAGTCGGCGATCTTCGGGGAGAGGTGCCTCACCGGCCACGGCCGGTCCGCAGTGGTGTCGGCCGCGCGCACGGGCAGAGGCAGCCGCTCACCCGCGCTCGCAGGACTACTCGCGAAGCCTCCGGGCCCCTCGGTCATGTCGCTCATCAGCACCAGCCTGCCACCTGGTGCCGTCACCGCCGGGCCGTGCCCATTCGCCGGTGACGGCCCTCCAGGAGAAGGGCCCAGGGCGGCGAGGGCAGGCGTCGGCCCTCCAGGAGCGGGCCCAACGCGGCGAGGGGCAGGCACCAGCAGCCCCCGCTGACGAGCCCGCGCGTGCGTTTCGTAGACTGATGAAGTGAACCCCCCTGCTTCGGGCGCCAAGCGCGTCCTGCTCGCCGCGCCGCGCGGCTACTGCGCCGGCGTCGACCGCGCGGTGATCGCCGTCGAGAAGGCGCTCGAGCACTACGGCGCCCCTGTCTACGTTCGCAAGGAGATCGTCCACAACAAGTACGTCGTCGAGACCCTCACTGAGCGCGGAGCCGTGTTCGTCCACGAGACCGACGAGGTCCCCGAGGGTGCGCGCGTGGTCTTCTCGGCCCATGGGGTCTCGCCGGCGGTGCACGCAGCTGCGGCTGTGCGCTCCCTGCAGACCATCGACGCGACCTGCCCGCTGGTCACCAAGGTGCACAAGGAGGCCGTCCGGTTTGCCGGCGAAGACTTCGACATCCTGCTCATCGGCCACGACGGGCACGAGGAGGTCGAAGGAACGGCGGGCGAGGCGCCCGAGCACATCCAGATCGTGAACTCGCCTGATGAGGTCGACCGCGTGACGGTGCGCGACCCGGAGAAGGTGGTCTGGCTCTCGCAGACGACATTGTCGGTCGACGAGACGATGGAGACCGTCCGGCGCCTGCGCGAACGGTTCCCCCACCTGCAGGACCCGCCCAGCGACGACATCTGCTACGCCACCCAGAACCGTCAGGTGGCGGTGAAGAAGCTCGCCCCGCAGTGCGACCTGGTGATCGTGGTCGGCTCGGCCAACTCCTCGAACTCGGTCCGTCTCGTCGAGGTCGCCCTAGACGGTGGCGCTCGTGCGTCCTACCGGATCGACAGGGCAACGGAGATCCAGCCCGAGTGGCTCGAGGGTGTCACCACCGTCGGAGTGACATCCGGCGCATCGGTCCCCGAGATCCTGGTCCGGGACGTTCTCGACCGGCTGGCGACGTCCGGCTTCGTCGACGTCGAGGAGGTCCGCACGGCGACCGAGGACCTGATGTTCTCCCTCCCCCGAGAGCTGCGCGCCGATCTCAAGGCAGCGGGTCAGGCTCCCGCCCGCCCCCAGCGTGGTGCCCGGCGATCGCTCATCGTCGACTCGGCCTGACGCTCAGTTCAGCTCGCGCGACTGCTCCTCCTCTGTCAGCTCCCAGACCGCTGAACAGGTGGCTCCACCGGATGAGTGAAGCCGAAGTCCAGCACGTCGGCCCCGCCGAGATCCTCGAGCGCGACGAACCTTTGGCTGTCGGACGCGACCAGCTCGGGCGCCTGGACCTGTCGGGCGGCGCGGTCGATCTGGGCAGGTGCATCGAGCTCGGCGTCGGTGACGTGCAGCTCGGCCAGGCGGCGAGCGCTCACCAGGACGCGTGACTCGAGCGAGCTCACGGACTCGTTGTAGGCGCGGACCGCCCCGTCGAGCTGCCGGCCGAGCCGACCGACGTGACCCCCGAGAGTCGCGAGCCTGCCGTGCAGCTCCCGGCCGAGCGTGAGCACCTGCTGGGCATTGGCCGCGAGCGCCTCCTGCCGCCACGCGTACGCGACCGTACGAAGCAGCGCCACCAGCGTCATCGGCGTCGCGAGGATCACGTTGCGTTCCATCGCGTACTCGTACAGGCCCGGGTCGACCTCGAGCGCGGCGTGCAGGAACGGCTCCGCCGGCACGAACATGACCACGAACTCGGGCGCCGGGGACAGCTGCTCCCAGTACTGCTTGGTCGCGAGGTCGTCGACATGCTTGCGCAGGTGCCGGGCGTGAGCGGCCATGCGGCTCGTGCGGACGGCGTCGTCGCTGGCCTGCACCGCCTCGAGGTAGCCCAGGAACGCGACCTTGGAGTCGAGGACCACGTTCTTCCCGCCGCTCAGCCGCACGATCATGTCCGGACGGAGCACGCCCTCGTCGGTGCGCACGCTGCCCTGCTCGACGAAGTCGACGTGCTCGAGCATCCCGGCCGACTCCACGACACGGCGCAGCTGGATCTCGCCCCAGCGCCCGCGGACCTGCGACGAGCGAAGTGCTGTGACGAGTCGGCCGGTCTCCGACCGCAGCA
>DASXVR010000139.1:0-25477 GCA_036504175.1 Actinotalea sp.
GACCTCGTCGGACACCCCTGTGGGCCGGGGATGGCGGCGTTCGCACGGCATCGGTGGCCGACAGCGGGGGACGATGATGCGACCGGGTCCGGATCCGTCGGGTCAGCATCGCGCGCCCGGCGGCGCTGCGCCTGAGCACCAGGGGACCTCGAGGGCAGGCTCTAGGTCCCTAGGTCCACAGACCGGGTCCCGGGGAGCCCCCGGCAGGACAGCGGCCGCCACGGGTGCAGACCCGGGTGAGTCCACGTTCCAGGTCGCGGCGCCGTCCATCGCCCTGCCGACCGGCGGCGGTGCGATCCGTGGCATCGACGAGCAGTTCGAGGTCAACGCGGCCACGGGCACGCTCTCGCTCTCCTTCGCCCTGCCCTTCACAGCCGCACGTGGCGACTTCCGACCCCCGGTCCGCCTCGCGTACGACTCGGGGAGCGGCGACGGCGTGGTCGGGCTCGGCTGGTCGCTGGCCATGGGCTCGATCCGCCGCCGCACCGACCGTGGGGTCCCGCGCTACCGCGACGACGACACCTACCAGCTCGCCGGCAGCGACGACCTGGTGCCGTCAGCCACGTGGACGGGCGCCGCGTGGGAGCCGGACGTCGCGACGCACGGCCCGCTGACAGTCCGCCGCTACCGGCCCCGCACCGAGCACGACATGGCGCGCATCGAGCGGATCACGCTCGCACCGACCCCACCCGGCGGGCCGGGTGGGGCAGCGGGGGAGCCCGGAGCGGTCTGGTGGCGCGTGACCTCCCGGGACGACCTCGCGACGTACTTCGGCCTGGACGACGCCTCGCGCCTCGCCGACCCCGCGGATCCCACGCGCGTCCTGCAGTGGCTGCCCAGCCTGACGGTCGACAACCTGGGCAACTGCTGCGTCTACGAGTACGCCTCGGAGGACCTGGCCGGCTACGCACCGGCACCCCACGACGCGAACCGGCGGCGTGGCTCGGCGCCGTTCACCCACCGCCACCTCACGGCGATCCGGTACGGCAACCACACGCCGTTCTCCCCGGACGAGGACGCGCCGTACAGGCCTGGGCCGCCCCCGGCGCCTGCGGACTTCCGGTTCACCGCAGCGTTCGACTACGGCCAGCTCGATCCCGACGACCCGGTACCGACGCCCCCTCCCGGACGCTCCTGGGCGACGCGGCCCGACCCGTTCTCGCAGTACCGCGGCGGCTTCGAGGTCCGCACGCAGCGACTCCTGCGGCGCGTGCTGATGTTCCACCAGTTCGAGGAGCTGGACGGCGGCCGGCCGACGCTCGTGCGCTCCCTCGACCTCACCTACACCCCGTCCAGCGACCTCAGCATGCTGACGTCCCTGACGCAGAGCGGCTACATCCGCACAGGTGCCGGCTATTCCTCGAGGTCGCTGCCCCCGGTGGAGCTCGACTACGAGCCGCTCGGGTGGAGCACCGAGGTGCGCACGGTCGACGCGCTCTCGAGCCGCAACCTCCCCGGCGGCGTGGTCAGCCCGAGCCAGTGGTTCGACCTCGACGGCGACGGCATCTCCGGTGTCCTGACCGAACAGCTCGGGGCGTGGCTCTTCAAGCCGAACCTCGGTGACCTCGACGACGACGGCCAGGCGCACCTCGGGCCGCAGCGTGTCGTGGCGAGCACACCGTCGCTCAGGGGGCTGGCGACGGGGTCGTTGCGACTGACCCAGCTGGACGGCGACGGTCGTCACCAGCTCGAGGTGCGCACACCCGAGCTGCAGGGGTACTACCCGCTGGGCGACGACGGTTGGTCCCCCTTCCGGCCGTTCCTCCACGTGGTGCACGTCGACCTCCAGGACCAGCACGTCCGCCAGCTCGACCTCGTCGGGGACGGCCGGGCGGACATCCTGGTCGCCGACGTCGGCGAGCTGTGGTGGTACCGGTCCCTCGGGACTGCCGGCCACGAGGCGATGCAGCGAGCCTTCGTCGCGACCGACGACGAGCACGGGCCCGCCGCGGTGTTCGCCGACGAGGTGCAGTCGCTGTTCCTGGCGGACATGTCCGGAGACGGGCTCAGCGACATCGTGCGCGTCCGCAACGCGGACGTGAGCTACTGGCCGAACCTCGGGTACGGCCGGTTCGGCGCCCGCGTCGCGATGGACTCCTCCCCGCGGCTGGACCACCCCGAGGCGTTCCAGCCCAAGGACGTGCGGCTCGCCGACCTGACCGGCACGGGGACGGCCGACCTGGTCTACCTGCCTCGTGGCGAGGCGCACGCGTACCTCAACCGCTCCGGCAACGGCTGGAGCGAGCGGCAGCCACTGGCCGCGCTGCCCACGCCGCACCCGACGGACGTCAGCACCGTCGACCTGCTGGGCAACGGCACGACGTGCCTGGTCTGGTCCTCCGGGCTGCCGACCGACCAGCACCGCGGCCTGCGGTACGTCGACCCGACCGGGGGGCGCAAGCCGTACCTGCTGCGCGCGATCCGCAACAACCTGGGCCGCGAGCAGACCATCGCGTACAAGCCCTCCACCTGGTTCGCTCTGCGGGACCGAGCCGCCGGCCGCCCCTGGCTCACCCAGCTGACCTTCCCCGTGCAGTGCGTCCGGTCCGTGACGACGCGCGACGCGGTCTCGGGCGCCACCCGCACCCGCACCTTCGGCTACCGGCACGGCTACTACGACGCGGACGAGCGCGAGTTCCGCGGGTTCGCGGTGGTCGACGAGCTCGACGCGGAGGACTTCGACAGCTTCAGCCGGGACGGCACAGCCTTGGTCGACACCACCGTCCACCAGACACCGATCCTGACCCGTACCTGGTTCCACAACGGGTCCGGCGACGACCAGCGCACGCTCGTGGACCGCCTGCGCCCCGAGCACTGGGACGCCCGGCTCGCGGCCGACGGTGTCGCGGTACCCGTGCTCGAGCCCGCCCCTGCTCCCAGCCGCGTCGTCGCCGGTCCCGGGACCGACCCCGCGATGCTGGACGGCGACACCGTTCTGCTGGTCCGCCAGGCGACCCGGTCCTGCCGGGCCACCGTGCTGCGGCGCGAGGTCTTCGGCCTGGACGCCCCCACCACCGGTGCGACCGTCGCGCAGCGCACCCGCGAGCGCACCCCGTACTCCGTCGCGTCGCACGGGTCGGTCGTCACCGTGCTGCAGCCGCCTCTCGACGGGCACCCGGCCGTCGTCGCCGTCGCCGCCCGCGAGGTGATCACGACCACGTACGAGCGCGACCCTGCCGATCCCCGCGTCGAGCACACGCTCACCCTCGAGGCCGACGGCCAGGGCAACGTGCTGCGGTCGGCTGCCGTCCGCTACGCACGCGCCGTACCGGACCTCGCCGTGCCCGCGCAGGTCCGGGCTGCGCAGGCCCGGACGTCTGTCGTGGTCACCCGCAACGAGCTCACCACCGACGCCGTCTCCGACGCCCACCACCGCCTGCGACGGCCCGCCCGCACGAGCACCTGGGAGATCACCGGCCTGACCCCGGCGAACGGGGGCCAGTTCGTCGTCGGAGACTTCCTGCGGGCCGGCTTCGACGTGCTCGCCGACAGTGCCGAGGTCCCGCACGCCGACCGGTCGACGCCCCTGCCCGGCCAGGTCCACCGCCGCCTGCTCACCCGGCAGGAGTCGGTCTACTACGACGCGGCCCTCGCCGATCCGCTGCCGCTGTTCGGCCTGGACACCCGCGCGCTCCCGTACGAGAGCTACCAGCTCGCGTTCGCGCCCGACCTGCTCACGCACGTGTTCGCGGCCCGCTGGACGCCCGCGCTGCTCACCGAGGGCGGTTACGTGCTCCGCGACGGTGCCTGGTGGGTGACGTCGGGCCGGTGGCACCACACGGACGACGGCGAGACGCCGGCCGATGCGACTGCGCGCTTCTACGTGCACGTCGCGCACACCGACGCGCTCGGCGCCCGGACGACCATCGGCTACCTCGACGACGACTGCCTGGTGACGACCCGGACGGTCGACGCGGCGCAGAACGCCACCACCGTCACCGAGGTCGACCTGCGGACCATGTGCCCGGTCCGGGTTGTCGACCCCAACGGGAACGCCGCGAGCGTGCTGTGCGACGAGCTCGGCCTGGTCAAGGCGACAGCGCTCGAGGGCAAGGCACCGGGTGACGCCGACGCGCTCACCGGCCTGACCTCGGCCAGCACCGCGCCGGATGCGGCGCAGGTCACGGCCTTCCTCGCAGCGACCACGTCCTCGCAGGTCACGGCACTCGGAGCCGGGCTGCTGCACGCGGCGTCGTCCCGGGTCGTCTACGACATCGACCGCTACCGGAGCACGGGCGGGACCCAGCCGCCGCGGGTCGCGACGATCGTCCGTGAGCGTCACGGCGACCCGACCTCGCCCGTGCAGGTGTCGTTCGAGTACTCGAACGGCGCGGGTGCGGTCGAGATGACGAAGGCGCCCGCTGAGCCGGGACCGGCCGCACGGGTGCGGGTGCTGGGCGACGGGTCCGTGGCTGTCGACCAGGTGGACACGACCCCGGAGCTGCGGTGGGTCGGGACGGGTCGGCGGGTGCTCAACACCAAGGGCAAGCCGGTCAAGGAGTACGAGCCGTTCTTCTCCGTGACCCCCGCGTTCGAGACCGCCGCGGAGCTGGTCGAGTCGGGCGTCACGAAGGTGACCTCGTACGACCCGATCGACCGCCCCGCACGCGTCGACTTCCCCGACGGGACGTTCAGCGAGGCGGCGACGTTCGCCTGGCGCACCGTCGACTCGGACCGCAACGACACGGTCACCCGGTCGGCCTGGTTCACCCGCCGCACCAACCGCGAGATCGACGCCGAGCTCGTGGCGGAGGGTCGCGACCCCGTGCGCGAGGCGGCCGCGGCGACCCGCGCGGCCGTTCACGCGGACACCCCGCTCGTCCGCCACCTCGACCCGGCCGGGCAGTCCGTCGCGGAGGTCGAGGACCTCGGTACAGGCCCGGTCTCGTTGCTGGTCACCGCGTACGACCGTGACGTCGAGAGCAGGACGCTGTCCGTCACCGACCCGCGCGGCAACGTGACGATGACCTACGAGCACGACCTGCGCGGCACCCTGCTCACGTACGCCGGGCCGGACGGCGGCCGGCGGCGGATGCTCGACAACGTCGTCGGCGACCCGCTCCGGCTCTGGGACGACCGTGGCCACGAGTTCGTCTTCACCTACGCCGACCCGCTGCACCGGGTGACGGGCAAGCGCGTGCGCGGGGGCGACGGCCCGACGCCCCTGGACCACCTCTTCGAGCGCGTCGTGTACGGCGAAGGCCGCCCCCAGGACACCGACAACAACCTCCGCGGCCAGATCGCGCTGCGCTACGACACCGCGGGCCGCTCCCAGAACGTGCGGTTCGACCTGCACGGCAACCTCGCCGAGCGCAGCCGCCGCTTCGCCGCCGACTACCGGTCGGTGCCGAGCTGGGACGGTGCGGACCCCGACCAGCGGCTCGAGCCCGAGGTGTTCACCACCATTGAGACCCGCGACGCGCTCGACCGCCTCACCGCGCGCACCACGCCCGACGGCACCGCGCACACGCCCGTCTACAACGCCGGCAACCTGCTCGAGTCCCTGCGGATCACCCGGGGCGCGTTCGCCGAGCAGGTCATCGCGAACATCGACTACGACGCACGTGGCTCGCGTGCGCGGATCGTGCTCGGCAACGGCGTGAGGACCACCTACCGGTACGACCGCGAGACCTTCCGCCTCATCCGCCTGCACACCACACGCGCGGGCGGGGACGTGCTGCAGGACCTCGCCTCCACGTTCGACCCGGTCGGCAACCTCACGCACCTCGTCGACACCGCGGTGCCGACGATCTGGCGGTCCAACCAGGTCGTGACCGGTGAGGCGACGTACCGGTACGACCCGAGCTACCGCCTCGTCGAGGCCACCGGCCGCGAGCACGCCGGCCAGCTCGACTTCGGCCTGACCGACAACGTCGCCGACGCCGCCATGCTGGTGCGTCATGACCCGAACGACCCCCTGGACTGGCGGACGTACACCGAGGGGTACCACTACGACGCGTCGGGCAACCTCGACCAGCTGGTCCACACCGCTGCCGGCCCGGGTGCCTCCTGGACCCGCGACTACCACTACCAGCCGACGAGCAACCGGCTGATCGACACGGTGGTCGGCGCCACGACCTACCCCGTCGGCCACCACCCCACGCACGGGTTCGTCGACGCGCTGCCGCACCTGTCGGTCATGGAGTGGACGTTCCGCGACGAGCTGCGAGCCGTCGCGACCCAGCGCGTGGTGACAGGCACCCCGGAGACCACCTGGTACGTCTACGACGGCGACGGCATCCGGGTCCGCAAGGTCACCGACTCCTCCGCTGCCGCCGACGTCGACCCCGTGCGCCGGTTCGAGCGGTACAGCTTCGAGGGCGTCGAGATCCAGCGCGACCACGACGGCGGCGGGGCGGTACAGGCCGAGCACCGCACCGTGCACGTGCTGGACGACACCGGTCTCGTCGCCCTGATCGAGACGGACACGTCACCCGGCGCCGTCTCGCCGCCCTTGACCCGCTACCAGTCGATCAACCACCTGGGCTCGACCAGCCTGGAGACGGACTCCGCAGCGGCGGTGATCAGCTACGAGGAGTTCCACCCGTTCGGCACCACGGCTTACCAGGCGGTCGACAAGGCGATCGCGGCTGCCGCCAAGCGCTTCCGCTACACCGGCATGGAGCGCGACGACGAGAGCGGCCTGGAGTACCACCAGGCCCGGTACTACGTCCCCTGGCTCGGGCGGTGGACCTCACCCGACCTGCACGCCGACCAGCTGGACGGCAACCGGTACGCCTACGTCAAGAACAACCCGACGGCCAACCGGGACAGCAACGGCAAGTACGAGGAGCCCGTGCACGGCGCCGCGACGTACCGGTTGGCGCTCGCCGCCGGGTTCACCGAGGAGGATGCCGGCCGGATCGCGATCGCCACCGCAGGCATGGACCACGACAAGGCGACCAACCCGGGTGACGACATCTGGGAGATGCAGGCGCAGATCTGGCTGGGCCGCACGGACGCGTACCACTTCCCGACCCAGCAGAAGGCTCTGAACGACATCCGCTCCGACATCGCAGGTGGGACCCGGGACCTCGAGCAGTTCGGCCGCCACCTGCACAGCCTCGAGGACGTCGGGTTCGTCGACGCCCCGGGGCCGCACATGCGCAGCGACTACCGCCTGCTCAGCGAGGCGACCCTGGCGCTCGGCGCGGCGCTGATCGCCGGGGGCTACGGGCTGGTCAAGGCCACCGAGGCGCTCGCACACGCAGGCGAGACCGGCTGGGCGATCCTGGTCGGCATCCTCGCCGGGGCGGCCCTGCTGCTCGGGGTGTACCTGGTCCTGTTCGCCATCAAGTCCGACGGCGTCGGCCACCCCTGGTACATCACCGAGAAGGGCGCGATCAGCCACTCGTTCAGCCACGTGGCCGACGAGGCCTACCAGGACCCGGTCAAGAACGCAGCAGTGCTCAACGGCATCTACCGCGAGCTCGTCGCCGCGCGAATAGCCCGGTACGGCAACCCCGGTGTCGCACCCGACAACGCCGGGGCCACCGAGACGATCGACCGGATCACGCACGCCGACAACGCCCAGAAGATCAAGGACTACGTCAACGCCCACCCGTTCACGATCGGCGGGGTGCCGGCCGGCTCGTACGCCGACCAGATCACCAACCGGGCGAAGGGCAGATGGACGCCCGCAGGCATCGACGCGACGGTCAACAACGACAAGGTCTTCAAGTAACCGGCGCTGGTCCACCGACCAGGGCCTGAGCCCTCACCCGAGCGAGGTAGTCATGGCCAACTCCATAGAGGGTCGGATCGTCGCGGCCACCACGCGCCAGGCCGTGGCCGGTCTGCGGGTGCAGGCGATCGGGCAGCTCGCCGGGGACCGGATCGGCGAGGCGGAGAGCAACGCCGACGGGGTCTTCTCGGTGCCGGTGGACCCCCGTCGGTTCAAGCAGCTGATCGAGAAGGCCGAGGACGTCGGCTTCGAGGTGTCCGGCCCGAACCGGGAGCAGTACTCAGTCATGGGCCGGGCGGTGTGGAACGCCAGGACGGCCGACCGAGGCGTGACACTCGTCGTGCGTGCCCCCGAGTCCGAGCCGCCCGCGGGCGGCGGGGAGAGCGGTGGGACCACCGGTGGGACCGGCGGCACGAAGGGCGGCGCGTTCTCGGTGCAGGGCGTGGTGACAGACGCGGCCGGGGTCGCCGCCGTGGGGCTGGGTGTCCAGGCGTGGGACCACTCGGTCGCCGGCGGGACGCAGATCGGTGCGACCCCGACCGGACCGGACGGCCGCTACGCGATCACCTACGACGCCGCTGCGCTGAACGGCAAGGAGGCCGCCGACCTGCAGGTTCGCGTGGTCGTGGCCGGCGTCGAGGAGCCCCTCGCGCAGAGCCGCATCCTCTTCGTCGCCCCGGCCCAGGCCGTCGTCGACCTCGTCGTGGACCGTGCGGCCGTGCCGCGCGACGCGGAGCACGCCCGCCTCCTCGCGAGCGTGCAGCCCCTGCTCGCCGAGCGGACCCTGGCCGACGTCGACGCCGCCGGTGTCGCGTACCTGGCCGGACGCACCGGGTGGGACGCACGGACCGTCGCGATGGCCGCCCAGGCGGCGCGGCTGAGCGCGCAGACGCAGATCCCGGCCGAGCACTACTACGCCGTCATGCGCTCCGGCCTGCCCGGCGACCCGGCCGAGATCCACCGCCTGGACGACGACGCGCTGGCGGGTGCCCTGAAGCGGGGGATCGCGGACGGGGTCATCGCTGACGACGGGTCGATCGACAGCACGCTGCGCCTGCACCGGGCCGCGGCGGTCGAGGCGTTGCGCACCTTCCGGCCGACGGGGACGGTCTCCACGCTCGGCGACATGATGCAGCTGCGACTGAACCCCGACCAGCAGTCGGTCTTCCTGGAGACCTTCCGCGCGACGAACGGCGACCCGGACCGGCTGTGGACGGAGCTGGCCGGTCGGGGGGTGGACGCGCAGACGGTGGCTGCCCTGCAGACCGATGCCGTGCTGGGAGACCTGACCAGGCAGAACGCTCCGCTGATCGGGCGCCTGACCCAGCAGCTCGGGATCGGGTCCGTCGCCGAGCTGGCCGACAAGGGCTTCTACCAGGCGCAGGCGTGGAAGGACGCGATCGGCACCGACGTCCCTGACGGGCTCACGGCTGAGGTGTACGCGGCCGGTCTCGCCGCTCAGGTGACTCGGATGTTCCCCACCCGGGTCACCGCGGCCCTGGTGCGGACCGACGCCGTCCGGCTCGGTGACGCGAGCGCGGAGGTCGCCGACTTCCTGGCCTCACGCGGCGAGGAGGCCTCGATCGGCATCGCCCCGGTGCACACGTGGGAGGGCTACGACCAGCTGAGCGAACCGGCCAAGGACGGCGTCAAGACCGTCGAGCGGATCTACCAGATCAGTCCGTCGGACGCCGCGATGGTGACCCTGTCCCAGGCCGGGATCACCTCGGCGATGGACGTCGTGAAGTACTCGCCGAAGGCCTGGTCGGCGACGTTCGCCGACCAGTTCCCCTCCGCGCTCGAGGCCCAGCTGGTGTACCGGAAGGCCGAGGAGGTGCACACCACCGCGCTGAACATCGCGACCACGTACCTCGCCTACCGCGGGGCGCCCAACGTGTACTCGATCACCGGCGTGCTCGCCCACCAGGCACCGACGCCGGCGCCGCAGATCGCGGCCTCGGCGACCCTGGAGGAGCTGTTCGGCAGCCAGGACTACTGCTCGTGCGACGCCTGCCGCTCGGTCCTGAGCCCGGCCGCGTACCTCGTCGAGCTGCTCGAGTTCCTGATCGACACCGACGCGGTCGCCCCGGCGCAGAACCCGCAGACCGTGCTGCTCCGGCGTCGTCCGGACCTGCAGCACATCGGCCTGACCTGCGAGAACACCAACACCGCACTGCCCTACGTCGACCTCGTCCTCGAGATCCTCGAGCACTGGGTGGTCAAGGGCAGCCTCGCGACGTTCCTCGGCCACGACACGAGCCCGGACGCCGCAACCGCAGACCTGCTGGCGGACCCGGCGTACGTGATCGACTCGGCGTACAACAAGACGAAGGCCGCGGTGTACCCCTCGCCGCTGCCCTTCGACGCACCGCTGGAGCAGCTGCGGCGGCTCTTCGAGGCGTGGGACACCTCGCTGCCGGCCGCTCTCGACGTGTTCGGCGCGCCCGCTGACGCGCGTCGGGAGTGGCTGCGGCTCAACGCCGCCGAGCACTCCATCCTCACCGAGAGGCCGTTCGCCTCGCTGCCCGAGTACTTCGGCGAGGCGCCCGCGATGACCATCGCCGCGCTCAACGCCGTCGTCGCGAACGCGAAGACCTTCTGCCGTCGCACGGAGATCACGTACCTCCAGCTCGCCGAGCTCCTGACGACCTCCCGGTTCGTCAACCCGGGCATCGTGGTCCGCGGGCCGCTGGAGGCGCTCAAGGTCTCGCTGCACCAGATCCAGCAGCGGTTCGACGGCACCCTGACCGACCCCGCGTTCCTCGACCTGCTCCCCGACGACCTCGACACCGCGGCGTACGACGGCGACGTGCTGACCTGGCTGGACACCAACCGTGACCTCATCATGGGCACGATCACGCTCACCGACCTGACACCCGCGGACGACGCCTCGCACGAGTGCGACCTCGGCATGGTCGAGCTGAGGTTCGCGCTGCCGGACATGGCTGCCAACACGCTGACCGAGATCGCGTACCTCCGGCTGCTCCGCTTCATCCGGGTGTGGAAGAAGCTCGGCTGGAGCATCGCCGCGACCGAGCGCGCGTTCGACGCCTTCCTCGGCGCCGACCCGACCACCCTCACGACCGCGACGATCGACGCAGCCTTCGTCGGCCTCCTCGACCGGCTCGCGGGCTTCGTCGCGCTCACGACCCGGCTGGACCTGTCGACGAAGAAGGTCGCTGCGTGGCTCGCCCTGTTCGACCCCGCGCTGGACCCCGCCGTCCGTCAGGAACGGCTCGCGGGCCTCCTGCGCCTCGGCACGACGGACCTTGCCCACCTGCTCGAGATCACCGGCCTGGACCCGTTCGCCGACGACCTCGGGTCGGACACGCCGTCCCTGCCCGCCCTCGTGGACGCTGTCGCCGCCCTCAAGGGCTCGCGGCTCAAGGTCGTCGACGTCGACTACCTGCTGCGGCACGACGACGCCACCGGCAAGCTCACGCCGACCACCGACACGCTCCGCCACGACCTCAAGGCGCTGCGCGACGCGCTGACCGCTGTCGACACCGACCTCGCCGTCCCCGTTGCCGGTGCCGACCTGGGCGCGGCCGCCGCCAAGATGTCACTCGTCTACGACGCCGTCGTCGTGGACCGGTTCCTGGCGCTGGTCGCGGGGACCGCCACCTACTCGGCACCCCTGACCACTGTCGAGGAGGTCGTCCCCGCGGCCCTGATCGCGATCTGGCCCCGCCTGACGATCGACCCCTTCCACAACCTGCTCACCTCGACCGGGCCGCTCAGCGCCGCGACCCGTGCAGCGCTGGACACCGCCACCGACGCCCTCACGCTGACCGACGTCGAGAACATCGAGCTCCCCGCCGACCTGGCGACGTTCAGGACCGACCTGAAGACGGCCCTGCAGGCACTCCAGGACGCGGCGGACGTGGACCTGGCCGCGCTCGACACCGACTACCCCGAGCTCAAGACCCTGTACGACTCGCTCGCCGGCGTGACCGACCCGGCCGCGCAGGCCACCGCGATCGCCGTCGGCATCCTGCCCGAGCTGCGCGCCGCGCTCCGCGCGACCGCGCTGCGTACCGCCCTGGCGAACGTCACCAAGGCCGACGTCGAGATCATCGACGCCCTCGTCGCCGGCCCGAGCGTGCTGCATGCGGACGGTGACACCGGAGCCGGGGTGCTCAAGGACTTCTCCGGGCTCGAGACCGCACCCGACCTGGGAGCGAACGGCACCGTCGAGCTGCTGCTCGACCCGCCGTCGAGCGACGACTACCTGCTCTACGTCGCCGCACCGACCGGCACGACTGTCACGCTCGTGGTCGGCGGGACCACCGCGATACCGGCCACTGCCACCGATGCCGACGGCGAGCTGCGCAGCCTCGCGCCACTGACGTTCGCGGCGGGATCGCTCGTCCCCGTCACCCTCACGCTCGCGGGTCTGCCGGCGGGCAGGTCGGCCACGCTGAGCTGGCGGACCAAGGCGATCGCCAAGGCCCCTGTGCCGGCGTCGCGCGTGTACAGCGCGCCCGCGATCGGCACGGCGCAGCGCTCCCTGCTGCGGCTGGAGAAGGCCGTCACCCTTCAGCGGTCGCTGGGCCTGACCGCGGCGGAGCTCGCAGACCTGGGCGCCGTGCGGTCGGACACGGCAGGAGTCTGGAGCGCGATCGACTGCGACGGCAGCATCACGCCTGCGGACCTGCACGCCCAGTGGGGGCGCCTGGCGTGGCTGCTCTGGTTCACCGCGCTCAAGAAGGCGCAGGAACCGGAGGAGGACACGCTGCTCGGGATCCTGCGCGACCCGGCGGCGGTCGACGCGCGCGGCCGGCTCGTCGTCGCCGGCGTCATGGGGTGGTCCGAGCCCGACCTCGCCGCGGTGCTCACGGCCCTCGGGCTGACCCTCGCGAACCTCGGCGAGCTGCGGGACCTGCGTCGCGTGCGGGTCGCCCTCGACGTCGTCGCGACCACGCTGCAGCCTGCCGCGGACCTCGTGGCCTGGACCGTGGCGAACCCGGACGGGACCCTCGTCCGCACCGTGCGGGACACCCTCAAGGGCCGGATGGACCAGGCGGCCTGGCGCGACTCCATGAAGGGCGTCACCGACCTCGTCCGCAACGCCCGCCGCGACGCGCTGGTCGCGTTCATCCTGCATCACGCGGTCCCGTCCCCGGAGATCGAGACCGCAGACCAGCTGTACGAGTACTTCCTGGTCGACGTGCAGATGGACGCGTGCATGCAGACGTCCCGCATCCGGCTCGCCCTGTCGACGGTGCAGCTGTTCGTCAACCGGTGCCTGCTCAACCTGGAACCGTCGTGCTCGCCGGCCTCCATCAATGCCGACCACTGGAGCTGGATGCGCCGGTACCGCGTGTGGGAGGCGAACCGGAAGGTCTTCCTCTACCCGGAGAACTGGCTCGAGCCCGAGCTGCGGGACGGCAAGTCGCCGTTCTTCCGCGACCTCGAGAGCGAGCTGCTCAAGTCCGACATCACCCAGGAGCTCGCGGAGACCGCCTACCTGCACTACCTGCAGAAGCTCGAGGACGTCGCACGGCTGGAGATCGTCGGCGCCTACCTCGAGCCACGCACCCTGGGCACCACCGACGACGACATCCTGCACGTCGTCGGACGCACCCTCGGCACCACGCGCGAGCACTGGTACCGCCGGTACGAGTACGGGTACTGGACGCCGTGGGAGAAGATCTCGCTCAACATCCAGGGCGACATCGTGGTCCCGGTGATCTGGAAGAAGCGGCTCTTCGTCTTCTGGACGACCACGCTGATCGAGGCTCACGGCGACCCGTCCAAGACTCCGCAGGACGTCTCCGAGGTGGCGTGGTCCACCGCGGCCCGGGTGAACGCGACAGTGACGCTGCACCGGGGGGAGTACTACCGCGGCGCGTGGAGCCAGCCCAAGACGACCGAGACGACGACGTCGCTGACCTGGACCTCCTTGCCGGACTTCGACGCGCGCCGGCTCCGGTTCGAGACGCGCACCTACACCCCGCCGTCCTCACCGGGCGGTCCACCGCTGAACGAACGGCTCGAGATCCGGATGGGGTACCGGGACGGCGCCGCCCTGAACGACTTCATCCTCACGTTCACCAGCACCAACAGCGCGCCTCTCGTGGGCGGCGACGACCCGTTCTGGGTCTACCTCGGCTACAACGCCTCGATGCTCGAGCTCGGCCGCGACCCGAAGCCGCCGGTCGACTCCAACTCCTGGGTCTACCCGGACAGGTCGTTCTCCATCCGGGTCCAGCAGCCGTCGGAGCCCAAGACACCGGTTCCCATGCAGGTGCTCACCAAGACGGGCGACCTGGTCGACGGTTTCCGGGTGCGGCCGGTGCTGCACGACGGGGCCAACCCGTGGGAGCTGCCGCTCTTCTACACCGACGAGCGCAGCGTGTTCTTCGTCAGCGGCGACGAGCAGCAGTACCGCGAGCGCCTGCACTACTTCGTCGACGACGTCGTGCTCGACGCGTCAGTGGTGCAGATCCCGCCGCTGCAGGAGGTCCCGGTCATCACGCAGATCAAGCACCCGGACGACCCGGTGATCAACCCCCAGTGGGCCGTCCAGCTCCCGGGGAACACCCAGTTCGTGTTCGACTCCACGACCTTCGACGCCGGTGGCGCCGCGGCACCCAAGCAGCAGCTCCACCAGTGAGGCGACGACGATGACTCTCTTCTCGAGCGTGACGAAGTTCCACGACACGATCACGGCGTACGACACCTCGTCCAAGGGCGACCTCGTCTGGGTCACCCAGGGACGGCAGCGGCGACGGGTCTCGTACGGGCTGACTGCGCACTACCACCCGTGGGCCGAGGAGCTGATCCGCAAGCTCAACACCGACGGGCTGCCGGCCCTGCTCGACGCGACCTACCAGGACGGGCTCAGGACGACCCTGGCGCCGTTCCTGTACACCCCCGGCGCGGCGTTCGCGGGCACCTTCCCGTCCGACGAGATCGACGTCAGCGACGACGGGCCGTACGCGATCTACAACTGGGAACTCTTCTTCCACGCCCCCGTGCTCGTCGCGACGCACCTGAGCAAGAACCAGCGGTTCGAGGAGGCGCAGCGCTGGTTCCACTACGTCTTCGACCCCACCAGCACCGACACCTCGGTGGACCCGCCGCAGCGGTTCTGGAAGTTCCTGCGGTTCCGCAAGGAGACCGACCCCCAGTTCATCACCGAGATCCTCACGGCGCTGAGCTCGACGGCGGACTCGCCCATCAAGCGTCAGACGGAGAAGGCGATCCAGGCGTGGCGGGACAAGCCGTTCCAGCCGCACGTGGTCGCGCGCGGCCGGTACCTCGCCTACCAGCTCAACACGGTGATGAAGTACCTGGACAACCTCATCGCCTGGGGAGACAACCTCTTCCGGCAGGACACCGTCGAGACGCTGAACGAGGCGACCCAGGTCTACGTGCTCGCCGCCAACCTCCTGGGACCCAAGCCGCAGAAGGTTCCCCCGCTGCACAAGCCGGAGCCTCGCACGTACGCCCAGCTCAAGGCCGCAGGCATCGACAAGTTCGGCAACGCGCTCGTCGACCTGGAGAACCAGTTCCCGTTCAACTCCTCGTCGGCGACGGGCGGCGACGCGACAGCGAGCGGTGCGGGGGCGGTCTACGGCATCGGCCGCACGCTGTACTTCTGCATCCCGCAGAACGACCAGCTGCTGGCCTACTGGGACACGGTCGCGGACCGGCTGTTCAAGATCCGGCACTGCATGAACATCGAGGGCGTGGTGCGCCAGCTCGCGCTGTTCGACCCGCCGATCGACCCGGGAGCGCTCGTCCGGGCCGTCGCGGCCGGGCTCGACATCGCCGGCATCGTGAACAACCTCAACCAGCCGGTGTCGAGCATCCGCGGACCGCTGCTGCTGCAGAAGGCGATGGAGCTGACCACCGAGGTGAAGGCGCTCGGGGCCGCCGTTCTCCAGGCAACCGAGAAGGGTGAGGCGGAGCACGCCCAGCTCATGCGTCAGCAGCACGAGCTGACCATCCTCAACCTCACGCGGGACGTGCGGTTCCTGCAGTGGAAGGAGGCCGAGGAGGGCACGGCCGCGCTGCTCAAGAGCCGCGGCATCGTGTTCGAGAGGTACCGCCACTACAAGCGGATCCTCGGGACCTCCGACAGCGACATCGACGCGCTCAAGGCGATCGACCTCCTCCGCGACGAGCTCACCGAGGAGACGTTCGACGCGGGCTACGCGGCGTTGGTCGGCGCGTACACGGGCGAGCTCGCGCGCGAGTCGTACCGGCGTGAGACCTCCGTCGGCGGGCTGATGGAGTTCGCCGGCCAGCAGGTGGTCAACCTGGTCGGCGGGAAGCTCGGCGAGACCCTGCCGCTGAACAAGAACGAGAACGCCGAGCTCAACATCTTCCTGCCGACCTCTGACGCGTTCGGGACGGCAGCGGCGGTGCTCAACATCGCGGCGCCGATCCTCGGGCTCATCCCGCAGTTCGCCGTGCACGGGACGCCGCTGGGCGTCGGGGGTGCTGCGACCTTCGGTGGGGTCGAGCTGTCCAAGGCCGCCAAGTACGGCGCGGAGGGCGCCAAGATGATCTCCGACACCTTCCGGTCCAGCGCGGACCGCGCCTCGAAGATGGCGGGCTACTACCGCCGCGCCGAGGACTACGTGCTCCAGGCGAACCTGGCGACCAGCGAGCTCGAGCAGTACGGGCGCCAGATCATCTCGTCCCTGCTGCGCGAGCACGTCGCCAAGAAGGAGTACGACAACCACCTGCAGCAGATCGAGAACTCGTCGGCCATGGAGGAGTTCCTGCGCACCAAGTTCTCCAACGAGGACCTGTACACGTGGATGCAGGGGGAGATCTCCAAGACCTACTACGACTGCTACAAGTTCGCGTTCGACGTCGCGAAGAGGGCCGAGACGACCCTGCAGCGCGAGGTCATGCGACCGGAGTTCGACGACCTGCACCTCATCCAGTTCGGCTACTGGAACGACTCGCGGCGCGGGCTGCTCGCGGGCGAGGCCCTCAGCCTGGACCTGCGGCGCCTCGAGCTGGCCTATCTCGAGGCCAACAAGCGTGAGCTCGAGATGACCAAGCACGTGTCGCTCGCGCGGCTCGACCCGCTCGCGCTGCTCAAGCTCAAGGCGACGGGGTCGTGCGAGGTCGAGGTGCCCGAGTGGCTCTTCGACATGGACAGCCCCGGCGTCTACATGCGGCGGCTCAAGACGGTGGCGGTGACCATCCCCGCGGTGACCGGCCCCTACACGGGCGTGCACTGCGCGCTGTCGCTGCTGCGCAGCCAGGTCCGGGTGTCGTCGGAGGCAGGCGACCAGTACGCGCGGAACGTCGGTGCGGACGACGACCGGTTCCGCGACTTCACCGGGGCCATCCAGTCGATCGTCACCAGCACCGCGCAGAACGACAGCGGGATGTTCGAGACGAACCTGCGCGACGACCGCTACCTGCCCTTCGAGGGCGCCGGGGCGATCAGCACGTGGCGCCTCGAGCTGCCGAACGACCTGCCGCAGTTCGACTTCGAGTCCATCTCCGACGTCATCCTGCACCTGCGGTACACCGCCCGGACGGCAGGGCAGCTGGCAGCGCCGGCGATCTCCCACCTGACCGACGACGTGCTCACCGACCCGGAGAACCTGGTGCAGCTGTTCTGCCTGAACTACGACTTCGGCGACGCCTGGCACGCGTTCGCCGCTGCCACGACGGACGCGACCCGGCGCCTGCAGGCGAGCGTGAAGGCGGACATGTTCCCGTACTGGCTCACGCACACGGGGATGGACGACGCCCTGGTCGCGACGTTCTCCGTGATCGACTTCGTGAAGGGGAAGCTGACGCTCGCGCCCGCCGTGCTGACGCTGCCCGGGAACGCCAAGGACGGCTGGACCGTCGACGTGGCGCAGGGGGCGGCCGTGTTCGCGTTCCTGAAGAAGTACGCGGCCGCCGGGGCCACGGTCTACATGTCGGTGTCGTACTCGGCCGGGTAGGCGGCTCGTCGCCGCGTGACTGAGCCCTGGCCCGTGCACCTCACCTGAGCTTGCGCTTGAGGATCTTCCCGGTCGCCGTCGTCGGCAGCGACGTGACGACCTCGACCATGCGCGGGTACTTGTACGAGGCCATCTGCTCCTTGCCCCAGGCGATCAGCTCGACGGGGGTCACCGAGGCGCCCTTCTCAAGGATCACGTACGCCTTGACCTCCTCGCCGTTCCTCTCGTCCGGTACCCCGATCACTGCGGCCAGCGAGACCGCCGGGTGGGTGATCAGGACCTCCTCGACCTCACGGGGGTACACGTTGTAGCCGCCGCGGATGATCATGTCCTTGGACCGGTCGAGGATGTAGTACCAGCCGTCCTCGTCGCGCCGCCCGAGGTCGCCGGTACGGAACCACCCGTCCTGGATGACCTCCGCGGTCTCGTCGGGACGCTCGAAGTAGCCCTTCATGACGTTGTGGCCCTTGATCGCGATCTCACCGATCGCGTCGGGCGAGTCCTTGATCTCCGACCAGCCGAGCGGGTCGATGAGCTTCATCTCCACGCCGGGGATCGGCACCCCGATGGAGCCGACCCTGGCCGGCTCCCCGTACTTGCTGAAGCTCGCGACCGGCGACGTCTCGGACAGGCCGTACCCCTCGAGGATCGTGATGCCGAACCTCCGCTCGAAGTCCTTGTGCACCTCCACCGGGAGCGCGGCGCCACCCGAGACGGCGATCCGGAGGTTCTTCGCGATCGAGGAGATGTCGACGCCCTCGTCCAGGGCACCCAGAAGGGCCCAGTACATCGTCGGGACGCCGGCGAAGAACGTCACACCCGCCTTCAGCATCAGGTCCAGCGCCGCGTGGGCATCGAAGCGCGGCAGCATGACGACGGTGCCGCCGAAGGCGCAGGCGCTGTTCTGGATCACTGTCTGCCCGAAGGAGTGGAACAGCGGGAGCACGCACAGGTAGGTGTCCGGAGCGTCGACGTCGACGTCGAACAGCGGCCCGCAGGACAGCGCGTTGTCGCGCATGTTGCGGTGCCGCAGCTCGGCACCCTTGGGCTGGCCCGTCGTGCCGGACGTGTAGAGGATCACCGCGGTGTCGTCCTCGTCGGTGGCCACGGTCTCGAAGGTCGCCGGCTGTGCGGCCACGGCTGCACCGAGGGTCTCGGTGCCGGCGATCGGCGACGGGGCAGCGGGATCGGCCGTGATCAGGAAGAAGTGCTCGCACGAGTCGACGTCGCCGAACCCTGCGTAGCCCTCCGTGCCGATCGGCAGCTCGGGAGTGCCCTGGAAGCAGAAGTAGGCCTTCGCCTCGGAGTCGCGCAGGTGGTAGGTCACCTCGCGACCCTTCAGCAGCACGTTGAGCGGCACGACGGTGGCCCCGGCCTTCAGGATCCCGAAGTAGACGACGGTGAAGTACGGGAGGTTCGGGCAGCTCAGGGCCACCTTGTCGCCGGGCGCGATCCCCCGCGACACGAGCAGGTTGGCGACCTGGTTGGCAGCGCCGTCGAGCCGGGCGTAGGTCAGTCGGGTGTCCCCGAGGACGATCGCGTCACGTTCGGGGAATCGGGCTGCGCTGTCCTCGAGCAGGGACGCCAGGTTGTACGACATGCGGCGACACCTCCACCATCGACGCTGATCTTGCCAACCTACCCACGCGCCACCAGGGCCGCGAGAGCGCGGCCCCCGGCTTCGGCACGTGCCCCCGCACGTCGCCCCCGCACGTCGCCCTGCGCGTCGCAGGACGGTGCTCGGACGGCGAGAGAGAATGCTCCGTGATCGAGATCATGAGCCGAGCCCAGCTGGTGCGAGCGAAGGAAGCGGGCGCCCTGGTCGCGGGAATCCTGCACACGCTGAAGAGCCGGAGCGCTGTCGGCACCAACCTCCTCGAGATCGACGAGGGGGCCCGCGCCATGATCGTCGAGGCCGGGGCGCAGTCCTGCTACGTCGACTACGCGCCATCCTTCGGGCGAGGGCCCTTCGGCCACTACATCTGCACGTCCGTCAACGACGCCGTGCTCCACGGACTCCCTCGCGACCGCGCCCTGGCCGACGGTGACCTGCTGACGCTCGACCTCGCCGTCAACCTCGACGGTGTCGTCGCCGACTCCGCCATCAGCTTCGTCGTCGGCGACCGTCGGCCCGCCGAGAGCCTGGCGATGATCGACGCGACCGAACGCGCACTGACGGCGGGTATCGCCGCAGCCCGCCCCGGAGCCCAGATCGGCGACATCTCCCACGCCATCGGCGCAGTCCTCACCGAGGCGGGATACCCGATCAACACCGAGTTCGGCGGTCACGGCGTCGGGTCGACGATGCACCAGGAGCCGCACGTCTCGAACTCCGGGCGTGCCGGTCGCGGTTACCGGCTGCGGCCAGGGCTGCTGCTGGCCCTTGAGCCCTGGGTCATGGCCGACACCGGTTCGTTGGTCACCGATGCGGATGGCTGGACCCTCCGCAGCGCCACCGGCTGCCGGACCGCGCACAGCGAGCACACGATCGCCATCACCGACGACGGTGCCGAGATCCTGACGTTGCCGAGGTAGGCGCGACCGTGAGGGGAGCGGTCCGTCGAGGATGGCCTCGCTCCCGGCTCACTCCTCCGCGGCGAGCGGCAGTGATCGGACGCTGCGGAAGTGCCGGGGCTGCCCGTCGACAGGGTCGGTGAACGCGATCTGGGCTGCGAGGAGCTGGAGGGGTCGGCTGAAGTCGTCGACCGGGACGTCCTTGACCACGGGGTAGAGCGGGTCGTCGACGATGGGGATGCCGAGCCCGAGCAGGTGGAGGCGCAGCTGGTGCGTCCGGCCCGTGCGGGGTGTCAGTCGGTAGATCCCGACGTCGTCCACCTGACGCTCCAGCTCGACGTGCGTCTCGGCGTTGACCGGCGCCCCCGGCACGACCTCGGCGCACCAGGTGCCGGGCGCCTTGCGGATGTGGTTGCGGACGACGGCGGGCAGCTCCAGTTCGGCGCGCAGGGGAGCCGCCGCCAGGTAGGTCTTCTCGACGACGCGGCGTTCGAACGCCGTCTGGTACGCGCCACGCCACCGGCTCTCCGTCGCGAGCATGAGCAGGCCGGACGTGATCCTGTCGAGGCGGTGCAGCGGCGACAGCTCGGGCAGGTCGAGCTCCCTGCGCAGCCGGACGACGACGCTCTGCATCACGTGCCCGCCGCGCGGGATCGTGGAGAGGAACGGCGGCTTGTCCACGACGACGAGCCGCTCGTCCCGGTGAACCACGTGGATCCGACCCGGCACCTCCGGCTCGTCGCGCAGGTCGCGGTGGAACCACACGAACCGCTGCGGCCCGTAGGGGTCCGCCTCGCGCACCGCGCGGCCGCTCTCGTCGACGAAGCGCTCCTGCGCCAGCATCCCGGGCACGTCGACGTGCTCCGGAAGGCGGTGCCGCAGCCACGCACCCATCGTCGGCCACGGGTCCGGGCTCTGTCGGATGCGGTCGGGCGTGCGGAGCCGCGCGGCGTCGAGGCCGTGCCGTGCCGGGAGCGGGGAGCGGGGAGGCACCGGTCGATGGTACGAGGCGAGCCGGCGTCACTTCACCGCAGCTGGGATCGGGACTACCGTGGACGTTTCCTTTCCAGCGGGCGTCGGAACAGCCGATCGCCCGACGTGTCTGTCGGCCTGGAGGGAGCCCGCCATGGCACTGTTCCCCGCTGCGAACCTGAAGCTCATCGACCACAAGTTCCTGAACGTGGCCCCGATCGCCGTCTACAACCGGGTCAACCTCCACACACAAGGAGGGTTGGAGTCGCTGTTCGGTTTCCGCAGCGCCCCCAACCGGCCCAGCGCCCACTTCTGGGTCTCGCAGACCGGGGTCGTGGAGCAGTACGTCGACACGGAGATCCGCGCGGAAGCCGACGTCGAAGGCAATGACGCCACCGTGTCCGTCGAGACGGAGGGTGGGGAGGACAAGGCCACGGCCCAGATCCAGGAGTGGACGCCGCCACAGCTCGAGTCCATCACGTCGCTGGTCGCCTGGATCATGTCGACGCACAAGATCGAGCTGCGGCTGGCGACGGACTCCAAGCCGGGTCCGAGCTCGCACGGACTGTCCTGGCACCGGCTGGGGATCGACGGCAACTTCCCTGAGCTCCCCTCGCTGCTCGCGGGACGAAAGCAACGCGGCGGCGGGATGCACTACTCGACGGAGACCGGGAAGGTCTGCCCCGGGGACGCGAAGATCCGCCAGATTCCTGGGATCCTTGTCGCCGTCACGAGCGGGAGCGTCGCGGCCCCCGCCGCTGTCGTGCCGCAGGGCGCCGGCGCCCTCGACGTGGACGGGTTCTGGGGGTCGGCGACCACCACCCGAGCGCAGACGGTCCTGGGTCTGCCGGCTGACGGCCAGGTGCGGTTCCAGTTCCTGAAGAACAAGCAGGACGCCATGACGTCCGGGTGGGTGTTCGACTTCGTCCCGGGCCAGGGGTCACCGCTCATCACCCGGATGCAGCAGATCATGGCTGAGGCCGGCCAGTACCAGGGAACCGTCGACGGCGTGGCCGGCCCGGAGTTCTCGAAGGGCCTCGAGCGCAGGTTCGGAACAGCGGTCGACGGCAAGCTGCCGGCGAAGTCCCCGGCGGTGATGGCACTGCAGCGAGCCCTGAACGCGGGAACCTTCTAGCGGGCGCGGCGTCGGGTCCTGCCGCCGGTCCGGGTGGGGCCTACGAAGCGTCTGCGACCGCTCGGGCCTGGTCGTCCGGCTCGCCGTCGAGCACCTCGATCCACGCGGGATCTCCTGGCGGAAGCCACACGGGTGCGCTGGCTGAGGCCGACGGGGCGAGCCAGCCGTCGCGGATGGCAAGGCTTCGCGCGGTACGGATGAAGTCGGCCGCTGCGGACGTGAGGTTCTCGGTGCGCCAGGCGAGCGACCACGGGTAGTAGGGCTGCGCCTCTTCTGGCCAGTACAACCAGAATCCGAGCTCTGCGTAGCGTTCGGCATAGCTGAGGAATTCGAGCGACCGCGCCTGGCTGACTCTCTGGTTGAGCTGTGCGACGCAGTAGGAGAACGCGCCAGGGGTGCCGAGCCAGCGCATGGTGATCCCGAGGTCGTTCTCGAGGGCGGTGAGAAAGTCACCGTAGGCGTTGTAGCTCCCTGATTCCGGCGGGTCGCTGAACACCTCGAGCGGGCGCTCCCGCAGGGATGCGGTGGGCTTCAGCTCGTCGCCGGGGCGCCCGATGAGAACGATCGGTTCCAGCCGCAGCAGGCGATGGGACCATCCCGTCGGGTGGGTCGCGAGCATGCGTGGCGTGATGCGGAGGATCGCGACGTCGAGGCGGTGCTGCAGGAGTGCGTCGAGCTGGGAGATGCTGTCCATCGCATGCTGGCGGAGCTCGACGTCCGGGAACGCCTGAAGGTAGGCGTCCGCGACCGCGCGGCTCGTCTCGAGCTCGAAGATGTGCGCGATCCGCACGACGTCGGGATGTGGCGGAGCCTGCATGTTCTGCGCGATCGCGAGAAGGCGACGCGCCTCCTCCAGGAAGCGCTGCCCACGCGGGGTGAGGAGCACGTGGCGGCTGTCGCGAACCAGGAGGGGTGCTCCGAGCTGGTCCTCGAGCTTGCGGATCTGCTTGGAGAGCGCGGGCTGGCTGATGTACAGAAGGGCGGCCGCGCGCCCGAAGTGGAGCTCCTCGGCAACGGCGACGAAGTAGCGCACCAGCCGAAGGTCCAGGTCCATGCGAGCCTCCGGCGCGGTCTCCTGGGCGACGGGCCGAGTGCCCGGCGTCGCCCACGGTAGCTCCGCGACCCGCGCAGACGACATACCCGAGCGGTTATCGATCGGGACAAATCAGGTCTTGGACCCTGCAGCTACCGACGGTGTTGCCTGGAGGTCAGCAGGGCACACCACCGAGAGGTCACCATGCCATCCGTCATTGTCGGCGGTGCGCCGGCGGATTCCGAGCTCCCCCCGGGCCAGCACGTGACGACACCGCCACTGGCCGAATGGGCGCAGACGGCAACGCGAGTGAGGCGGGACCGATGGACCTTCACGATCGCCGCAGAGGGTGTGCCTCTGCGGAGCTGGACCTGGCGGGCCTTCCAGGCGATGCCGCACCAGAGGCTGTGCGTCGACCTGCACTCGGAGGCCGGTTGGTCCTTGCTCGCGACGAACTGGGAGGGCGTCCCCATGCGCGCGCTCTTCGCCGGCGTCGATGCGCGTGCCGAGTTCACGCGCGTCGAGACGTACACAGAATTCACGACCAATCTGCCGCTCGACGACCTGCTCGAGATGCCGACCTGGATCGCAGACAGCTACGAGGGTCGACCGATCCCTTCCGGAGCCGGTGGGCCCGCGCGCCTGCTGGTCCCACATCTCTACCTGTGGAAGAGCGCGAGGTGGGTCCGTGCGATCGACCTCTCGGACCGCGAGCGGCCGGGGACCCGGGAGCGTGCCGGTTGGCACAACTACGGCGACCCGTGGCTCGAGCAGCGATACCGCCACCACTGAGTCTTCGACCACACCCACCTCACCATCGGGAGGCAGTGCCATGACCGATCGCACGCCAGTGATCTTCATCCACGGGCTATGGCTCCACGCGTCCAGCTGGGGCCCCTGGCTGGACCTGTTCCGCGACGCCGGGTACGACCCGATAGCGCCGGGCTGGCCGGGAGAGCCGGCAACCGTCCGTGAGGCGCGTGAGAAGCCCGAGGCCGTGGCGAACCTCAGCATCGACGACGCCACGGAGCACTTCGCAGCCATTGCTGCCGGGCTGCCGTCGGCCCCGGTGCTCGTCGGGCACTCCTTCGGCGGACTCATCGCCGAGAAGCTCATCGGCCAGGGGTGCGGGGTGGCCGCCGTCGCCATCGACCCCGCGCAGATCAAGGGCGTCCTGCCGCTCCCGCTCGCGCAGCTGCGAGCCGGGCTGCCCGCCCTTGGCAACCCTGCGAACCTGCACCGGGCCGTGTCCTTGACCTCGGCAGAGTTCCGTTTCGGGTTCGGCAACGCTCTCAGCGAGGAGGAGTCGGACGCGCTCTACGAGGCTTGGACCATCCCGTCGCCCGCTCGACCCCTCTTCCAGGCCGCCGCCGCCAACTTCTCGATGCACTCCCAGGCGAAGGTCGACACCGCCAACACCACCAGGGGCCCGCTCCTCCTCATCTCAGGAACCGCCGACCACACCGTGCCCGACGTCGTCACCCGGTCCACGATGAAGCAGTACCGGGACAGCACCGCCGTGACCGAGCTGAAGCAGTTCGAAGGTCGCGGCCACTCGCTGACCATCGACAGCGGCTGGGAGTCCGTCGCGCGGACCGTCCTGGCGTGGCTCACGGACCAGGGGATCTGAGGTCATGGAGCTCGGTCTGGCGGGCAAGGTCGCGGTGGTCACAGGCGCGAGCAAGGGAATCGGGCTCGCCATCACCCAGGCGCTGATCGCCGAGGGCGCCCATGTGGTGGCGGGCGCCAGGGACATGACGGACGAGCTCGCTGTGCTGGTCCAGGGTGGGCAGGTCGCGCGCGTCGAGGTCGACCTGTCCACGGCGGCCGGCGCCACGGCGCTGGTCGAGGCGGCCACGCAGGAAGGTCGGCTGGACGTCCTGGTCAACAACGTCGGAGCCGTCACTCCTCGACTCGACGGCTTCCTCGCGGTCACGGACGAGCAGTGGGAGTTCTCGCTCGCTCTCAACCTGATGGCCGCCGTGCGCGTGACCCGAGCCGCACTCCCGGCGATGATCGCGGCGAGGCGCGGCGTCATCGTGACGACGAGCTCGGTCAACGCGATGCTTCCCGACCCCTCGGTGATCGACTACGGCGCGTCCAAGGCCGCACTGAGCAACTTCTGCAAGTCGCTGTCCAAGGAGGTCGGCCCGCACGGGATCCGCGTCAACACGATCAGCCCCGGCCCGGTTGCCACGGGCCTCTGGCTC
>DASXVR010000140.1:0-2504 GCA_036504175.1 Actinotalea sp.
CGCCGACGTCGCCCGGTTCAACCGGATCGCGCACAACCTCGCGACGGACGTGTGGACGTACATCTCCCGCGGCGTCTTCGTGCAGGTGCCGGTGGCCGGGGCGACGGGGTCGTCGACCATGCCGCACAAGGTCAACCCGATCCGGTTCGAGAACGCCGAGGCGAACCTCGAGGTCTCGTCAGCCCTCTTCGACGTCCTCTCGTCGACCCTGGTGACCAGCCGCCTGCAGCGCGACCTCACCGACTCCACGACGCAGCGGAACATCGGCCCGGCCTTCGGGCACAGCCTGCTGGCGATCGACAACCTGCGCCGCGGGCTGTCGGCGCTCCACGTCAACGCGGCCCTCCTGGAGCGCGAGCTCGACCACAACTGGGAGGTGCTCGCCGAGCCGGTGCAGTCGGCCATGCGCGCCGCCGCGGTCGCCGGCGTCGAGGGGATGGAGAACCCCTACGAGCGGCTCAAGGAGCTCACCCGCGGGCGGCGCCTCACCGCGGAGGACATGCGCGGCTTCATCGCCTCGCTCGGGCTGCCCGACGAGCTGGCGGAGCGCCTGTCGGCGCTGACCCCCGCGACCTACACGGGCATCGCCGCCGACCTCGTCGATCACCTGAAGGACTGACCGCCGGCGGGTCCCGGGCCGACGCCGGGCCGCCGCTGGGCCGAACGGGTGATCGGCGCCGCAGCCGCGCCGAACCCTGGACATGCCCGCTTCACCCGGGGCAGGATCGAGGCCGTTGCGTCCGGTTTCTCCGAAACCTCCGAATCCCCCATCGTGGCGAGGCAGCACTGTGATCCTCATGCAGAAGGCGGTGACGCCCGACCTCTCGGCGGCCCACCTGACGCAGGGGTACGACAGGATCGGCGGCTACGTGGTCCGGGCGTCGGACGTCGCCTTCGCGACGACCCCCTCGCAGCTGTGCGAGGTGCACGGCCTGGGCTACCAGGGCTCGCCGTTCCACCGCTGGGACGACCACATCGACGTGCTGCGCTTCTGGTCGGCCCCCCAGCTGCAGTACCGGGACGTGCCGGGCTACATCGTCCCGTTGTGGTGGCTGCGACACTCCCGCATCCCCCCGCAGGCCGAGCTGGTGCGCATCCACCGGGACGGCACCAGCACCCTGCTCGCGACGTACGGCGACATCGGCACCGGCTGGACGCCCGCGGGCCACGGCGCCCTGCGCCCGCCGATGGCGTCGCTGTCCCGGTGCGTCGGCCCGGTGGCCAAGTGGCACGGCGCGTACCTCGAGGCCGACGTGGTCGACGAAGGCCGCACCGTAGTGCTCGCGCTGGCCAACCCGCCGCTGGCGGAGACGGGCTTCGAGCAGGCGCCGTCCGGCCGGTGGTTCCAGCGCGTGCCGCGCGAGGCGGTCACCGAGCTGTTCGAGCTGGACCTGACGGCGCGGTGGAACGGGCTGGCGGTGCGCGTCGTCGACCAGTGGCAGGACGCCCAGCGCTACGTCGTCGCCCGTCTCTCCCACCTGGGCGACGACCTGCAGCGCGCCGAGCGGCTCGGCCTCTTCTGCGTCGAGGCGGGCCTCTACGAGACCGAGGTCTACGCCGCCGAGCTGACGGACCTCACGACCAACCAGGTGGTGCCGGCGACATGGTCTCCCGGCCCGGCAGCGTCGCCGGGCCGGGGTACGCATGCCCTCACCGAGCGGTGGGTGCAGGCCTAGGGGGCCTTTGGTCCCGTACCCCATACCCCTTAGGGGTATCATCGGTGGCATGCACGGGTACACCGCGGACAAGGACGCCTACCTCAAGCGGCTGAAGCGCATCGAGGGCCAGGTGCGCGGCATCGCGCGCATGGTTGACGAGGACGTCTACTGCATCGACATCCTCACCCAGATCTCCGCGGTCACCAAGGCACTGCAGGCCGTGAGCATCGGCCTCGTCGAGGACCACCTCGGCCACTGCGTCGTCGACGCCGCGCGCCGTGACCCCGACGAGGGCGCCGCCAAGGTCCGCGAGGCGACCGAGGCCATCGCCCGACTCGTCAAGAGCTGACACCAGAAGGAGCCCCTCCATGACCACCGCCACCTACAACGTCGACGGCATGACCTGCGCGCACTGCGTGCACCACGTGACGTCCGAGCTCACCGCCCTGCCCGGCGTGCACGACGTGCAGATCGAGCTCGTCGTCGGCGGCTCCTCGCCGGTCACCGTCACCTCCGACGCCCCGCTCGACGAGGCCGCCGTCTCCGCCGCCGTCGTCGAGGCCGGCTACGCGCTGACGCCGCCCCGCTCGCTCCTCTAGCACCACAGCGTCGCGCCCCACGCCCCGGCCCCGAGAGGCCGGCCGGGGTCGTCGGGCACGACGAGACGTGACGATCCTCGAGAGAAGGACCTCGTGAGCACCGACCAGCGGCGTGAGATCGACCTCGCCGTCGAGGGCATGACCTGCGCGTCCTGCGTGGCGCGCGTGGAGAAGAAGCTCAACCGCGTGCCGGGCGTGCAGGCGACCGTCAACCTCGCCCTGGAGTCCGCGCACGTGGTCGTGGCGG
>DASXVR010000141.1:0-2210 GCA_036504175.1 Actinotalea sp.
CGACACGTGCGCCGACCGGATGAAGATGTCGCTCGCGGTGACCGCGCTCGCGTGGATCCGGATGCGCACCTCGTCCGGTCGCGGTGACGGCGTCGGGACCTGAGAGATGCGCAGCACCTCGGGCGGGCCGTACCTGTCGCAGACGGCTGCCGTCATCATCGGGGGCGTCGGCGTGGTGCTCATCGGCTCGGTGCTCATCGGGCTGACACGTCGTAGGTCGGCCGTTCGGTGAGGACCGCCGACGACGTCGTCGTGACCGGACCCGAGGCCGCGACCAGGTCCGAGGCGGCCGGCGAGCTGAACCCTCGGACGAGCAGCCACCCGGCGAGGACCAGCTCGTTGAAGAAGATCGGGACGTTCAGCGCGATCTGGAGCGGCGAGAACATCTCCGTCAGGCCGAAGAAGACCAGGAGCGCAGCCGTGAGCCCGAGGGTCGTTGCCGCGATGCCCCAGCCCGACAGCCACCTGGGGACGAGCCGGGACCGGAAGAAGATGACGTAGTACAGGGTCCCGCCCAGGTAGAACGCCAGGACGCCGGTCATGCTGGCGCGGTCGCGTAGCGCCAGCAGCAGGGCGCCCGACGTCGAGGCCGACGACGCCGCCTCCGTCCCGGCAGCGACGAGCCGGCTCAGGCTCACGAGCAGCAGCGCGCCGATCGCGCCGACGATGTACAGCGCGCCCTCGACGAAACGCAGACCGACCGATCCCAGCGCCAGACCCTCGGCACTCCTGCGCAGGACGGGGTAGAGCGCCACGGCGATCCCGGCGCTGGTGAGGCCGGCGATCACCTGGAAGAAGGCCCCTGCCGTCACCCGGTCGGAGCTCGCGGCGATCGCAGCCAGGTAGTCCGGGCTGCTCAGCACCGGGCTCAGCAGAGCTCGGTCGACCAGGCTGGCGATGGTTGCGCAGATGAACAGCACGGCCGCGACGCGCGCGTTCACGTTGTGAGAGCTCATGACTCCTCCACTCGACGCGTGCCTGCCGGGATCTCCGGTCAGGCGGTGGTTGGGCACGGCGGCGGTGGCCGTGCTGAGGCTGATGACCTCGTAGCCCTGCAGCGCCTCGAGGAAGGGCTGGACGCTTCCGGCGACGGTGCACCGCAGGACGGGACCGTCCGTCGCGACGTCGGTGACCCCCGACGCACGCGCGACCCGTTCAGCCGGCGGCACGCCGACACAGCGGACCTCGACGCGGCGGACCTCGACGGACCGTCCCTGCAGCTCTTCGCCCATGCCGTCAACGTAGGAACGCCGCCGCCCCCGCCGGAATCCGGGGGATCCCTCACCCGGTACCTAGTCCGCAAGTGCCTTGAGGGCGGGTCCCCATGGTGGTTCGCTGATCAGCATGGCAACCCCCGCTCGGGCACCGGCAGCTGGGGCACCTGAAGCTCGGGCAACGACCACCCGGCGCCCGGGCAACCTCCCGGCGGAGGCGACCAGCTTCGTCGGCCGCCGTCGCGAGCAGACCGAGCTGCGGACGATGCTCAGCTCCAGCCGGATCATCAGCCTCGTGGGACCCGGTGGGGTGGGCAAGACCCGCCTCGCCGTCCGAGCCGCCACCGACCTCGCGCGGGGGTTCCGCGACGGAGCGTGGCTCGTCGGGCTCGCGGAGGTCCGGGACCCGGCGTCGGTCACCAACGCCGCGGTGGCAGCCCTCGGGCTGCACGACCAGTCCCCCGCGGGGACGCTGCCCCTGCTGCTCTCCTTCGTCGCGGACAAGGAGCTGCTCCTGGTGGTGGACAACTGCGAGCACGTGCTCGAGGCCGCCGCCCAGCTGGTGACCGCGGTCGTCGAGCACGCGCCCGGGGTGCGGGTGATCCTCACCAGCCGCGAGCCGCTCTCGGTACCAGGGGAGCACGTACTGCCGGTCCCGCCCCTCGAGCTGCCGCCGTCGGACGACTCCGCACCGCTCCACCAGCTGCGCCAGAACGAGGCGGTCACGCTCTTCACCGAGCGGGCAGCGGCGGCGTCGGGCGCCTTCGAGCTCAGTGCCGCCAACCGGGCAGCGGTCGTGGGGGTGTGCCGGAGGCTCGACGGCCTTCCGCTCGCGATCGAGCTGGCTGCGGTCAGGACCCGCGTCCTGTCCGCCGAGCAGATCCTGTCCCACCTGGACGACCGGTTCGGTCTGCTCACCGGCGGGGGCCGGGCCGCGCTGCCCCGCCACCAGACGCTGCGCACAGCCATCGACTGGAGCCACGACCTGCTCGCACC
>DASXVR010000142.1:0-1588 GCA_036504175.1 Actinotalea sp.
GCCGGCTCGCTGATGCTGCAGCACTCAGCCGTCACCCTCGTCGCCCTGACCGGTGGTGCCGTCCTCGGGGCTGGTCTCTCCTGGGCCGTCGGACCGCTGCTCGTCCTCTCGAGCACGGGCAAGGCCCCGGTGCCGTCCCCCCTCGTGCAGTGGCCCTGGCCGCTCGAGTCGGCGGCGCTGGCGGCGCTCCTGCTCGGCTGCCTCGCCACGGCAGCACCCGTCACGCTCAGCCTGGTGCGCCGGGCGACGGTCGCCCACCTCCGGATGGACGCACCATGAGGAGCCGGACGTCCAGGCGCCACCGCGCCCCGGGGAGCGGGATGCCCCGCGCGGGTCTGTGGCTCGCCGGCACCCATCGGCAGGCGCGGGCCGAGGCGTGGCCGTTGGCCGTCACCGCGGCCGTCGTCCTCCTGGTGGTCCTGCTGGGCGACGTCACTCCCCGGTGGGCCACCCGGACCGCCGACACCGCGGTGCAGGATGCGGTCCGCTCGGCGGGGCACCAGTCCGACCTCGTGGTCGAGGCCCCGTTCGACACCCGTGGCTCCGTCCGCCACGTGCTGCTTCCTGGCACGGGCGCCGCGGTGGCCGAGCTGGCCGGGCACCTGGGGGACGCGCTCCCACCGGCCCTGGCGGCAGTGGTGCGCCCGCCCACGGCGACAGTGCTGACTCCTGCGCTCCGCCTGTCAGTCCCCGACGGCCGGCCCGGCTCGGTGCTGCGGATGGCCTACGTCTGGCGGGAGGGCGCCGCCGATGTGGAGTGGGTCACGGGCGGACCTGGCCGCGGGACCGGGACGCCCCAGCAGGCGGACCAGTGGTCCCCCGACGAGCCCTGGCCCGTCGAGGTGGGCCTCTCGGCCGATGCGGCGACGCTCCTGTCCGCCTCCGTGGGCGACCGTCTGACTGTCAGCGACCAGGACGGGATGCCTCTCGACGTCAGGGTCAGCGGCATCTTCCGGCCGGCCGACGACGACCCCACACTCACCGGGGTCCCGGGTCTCCTGGCGCCGGACACCCGCGGCGCCGGGCTCACGGCGGTCACACAGGTGACTGCTCTGCTGTCAGCCGAGTCCCTCGCAGACGTGCGCCTCGCGCTGAACTCGCAGGGCCTGAGTCGCACCTACGCCTTCCCCGTCGACGCGGCTGCCGTCGACAGCGCGGGTGCGGACCGGCTCGCGGCCCGCGTCGCTGCGCTGGAGGCGTCACCGGTGACGCTCGAGGTGCCCGGCCCGCTGCCCACGGTCCGTACCGGTCTGGACGTCGTCCTCCGCGGCGCCCTCGCGCGGGTCGCTGTCGCCCGGTCGCAGGCCTCGGTGGACCTCATGGGCCTCGTCGCCGTCGCGGTCCTCCTCCTCACCCTCAGCGCGCGGCTCGTCGTCAGCCGCCGCGCGCCGGTCCTCCTGCGGCTTCGCGCACGCGGGGCCTCGCTGGTGTCCGTCGCGGCGTCGTTCGCTGCCGAGTCGGCGGTCGTCGCCGCGCTGGGCGGGGCTGCCGGGCTTGCCGTGGGCGGCCTCTGGGTCCCCGGACCCCACAGCTGGGCGTGGTCCGCACCCGTCCTCGCCGCCGCCGTGATGATCGAGCCTGCCGTGGC
>DASXVR010000143.1:0-2091 GCA_036504175.1 Actinotalea sp.
TGCTGCCGAGGCGGCTCACGCGCCGCGCAGCGGCAGGGGACGGCCGACCGGCTCACCGCGGTCGGTCAGGCGCGCCGCGCTGACGCCCTGCGTCGCGAGGTGGCGCCACTGCTCGCCCAGCCACGACTCGGCGTCGAACCGGGTGGTGAAGGTGGGGCTGAGCGGACGGTCCAGGTGCTTCTCCTCGCCGTCGAGGAACTCCCACGACCACTGGGACCGTGTCATGACGTCCTCCTCGCCGAACCGGCCGCTGCCAGCTCACGGTTGATCCGTCCGGCCCAGAACGGCCCCTCGTAGATGAAGCCGGTGTAGCCCTGCACCAGGTCCGCCCCCGCCTCGAGGTAGGAGCGGACGTCGTCGGCGCTCGTCACGCCGCCCACGCCGATGACCGTCGGACCGGACCCGAGGCGCTCGCGGAGCCGGCGCACGACCTCCAGCCCGCGGGCCAGCAGCGGTGGCCCGGACAGGCCGCCCTCACCCAGGTCGTGGGCGATCGTGGTGTTGACGGCCACCACACCGTCCAGCCCGAGCTCGGTGACCAGGTCCGCCACCGCGTCGACGTCCTCGTCCGAGAGGTCCGGGGCGATCTTGACCAGCAGCGGGACGCGCTGAGGCCCGGTCGCCTCGTCGGCCGCCGCGCGCACCGCGACGAGGATCGGCCGGAGCTGCTCGACCGCCTGCAGCGCGCGCAGGCCCGGGGTGTTGGGCGAGGACACGTTGACGACCAGGTAGTCCGACCAGGGTGCGAGGAGCCGGGCGCTCGTGGCGTAGTCACCGGCGGCGTCCTCGGCCGGTGTGACCCGGCTCTTGCCGATGTTGGCCCCGACCACGAGGGCGCGACCGGCCGTCGACCGACGGAGCCGGCGCAGGTGGGAGGCCACCACCGCGGCGCCGTCGTTGTTGAAGCCCATGCGGTTGCGCACCGCGCGCCGGTCCAGGACCCGCCACAGGCGCGGTGCCTCGTTGCCTGCCTGGGGATGCGCCGTCACCGTGCCGACCTCGATGAACGAGAAGCCCAGCATGGTCAGGCCCCGCACCCCGACGGCGTTCTTGTCGAAGCCGGCGGCGAGCCCGAAGGGTCCGGCCAGCCGGCGCTTCACGAGGGGCGAGGGCACCGACGCGGGCGGCGCGAGGCGCGCCCGGAGGAGTCCCGGGACACCGGGCGTGGCGGCAGCGAGGCGGATCACCCGGAACGCGAGCTCGTGCGCGAGCTCGGGGTCCATCCGCCGGAACACCTGGTTGAAGAGCAGCTGGTACACGTGCGGCAACCTATCGGCCCGCTGCCACGTCGCGGCGGCCGGTCCGCCGCAGCCACAGGAGTCCGAGGACAGGCAGCACGAGCGGGACGTAGCCGTACCCGGACCCGAAGCCCGACCACACGGTCTCGTCGGGGAAGAGTGCGGGGTCGGTCAGCGAGAGGGTCCCCACGAGGAGCACACCGGCCAGCTCGACGGACACGGCCGTCCACGCCAGGGTGCGCCACCGTCCGGTGCCCCGCGCGAGGCCCAGCGTCGCCAGGACGTAGACCACCGCGGCCACGGCCGAGAGGAGGTAGGCGACAGGCGCGTCGTCGAACTGGCGCAGCAGCTGGACGGCGGAGCGGGCCGTCGCGGCGAGCGCCAGCAACCCGTAGACCGCCACGAGCACCCGCCCGGGGCCCGACGAGGTGCGGCCTGAGACCGGCGCACCAGCGGCGGTGGACCCGGGTCCCGGCCCGGGCGACAGCGGGTCGGCGGCGCTCACACCGTCCCCCAGACCTGCAGCAGGCGGTACTGGAGGAACGCCTCCGTCAGGGCGACGACGAGGAGCACGACCGAGCTCCAGCGCGTCCGCTCCGCGAAGGCCCAACCCGCCGCGACGGGCAGCAGCGCCAGGACGGAGATGAGGTAGCCCCAGAACGTGACGAGGTCGTGCGGGCGACCACCCTGGCCCATCAGCACCGCCGCGACGACGACCTCGACGACCAGCAGCGCCTCGACGACCGCGCCGGCGATCAGCTGGCGGAAGATCACCGGGCGGTCCTGCGCCGTGCGCACTCCCGCCCAGGCGGCGAGCAGCAGGCAGGCCGCAGCGATGACCACGGCCAGGGGT
>DASXVR010000144.1:0-7878 GCA_036504175.1 Actinotalea sp.
CTGCCGCCACGGAGTGGCCCCTTGCAGGTGGGCACGCCGCGTGGTTCGTTGGCGAGAGGCGGACCGGCGTCGCAGCCGGACCGAGCCGCCCGAGAAGGAGGCAGCCATGAGCGAGGACCCCTCGGACCGCGACGACCTGGAACCCATCCCGGAGTACCCCGGCCAGGACCCTGACGCCGCCGAGCCGGGACCCTGGACCGATGGCTACGGGCTCTCGGGCACGCTGGACTCGGGCTACGAGATCGACAGGTCGCAGGACGCCAGGCGCGCTCAGGCGTCAGCCGCGTCGGCCTCGTCGGCCGCTGACGACGACGAGACGGAGCGCGACGACGCGGTGGACGACGACGAGCCCACCTGAGCTGCCGATCGCACCCTCGCCCGGCCGGTCCGGTCCTGTCCGGGCCCGTCCGGGCACAGCACGAGGCGCCGCCGTCCAGCAGGACGACGGCGCCCCGTCGGCTGTCAGGCGGCTGCGGGCAGCACGCCGTAGGTGGCTAGCCAGTCCTGGACCACGGGGATGTCCACACGCTGCAGACCGCCGAGGTACCGGCAGTTGTCGGTGTAGCCGTAGCTGGTGACCGTCGTGACGTAGCCGTCCTTGAACGACGGGCCTCCGGAGTCGCCGAAGCACGTGCCGCCGCCACCACGGGTGTCGTTCTCGTTCCCGTTGGTCTGCAGGATCTGCGGCGTCAACTTCTGACCGACCTCGTCGGTGTACCGGCGCACGAGCGGGTAGCTCTGGGGCGTCGGCTTCTGGGGGCCGGTGTCGTTCTTGCGGACCTCGGTGCCGTAGCCGACGAGCCGGAACAGCTCGTGGGCCAGACCGGGCTGGGCGAACTGGTCGAGGTAGTTCGTCGGGGCCAGGGTGGCCGGGGTGATCCCCGTGACAGGCGTGTCGAGCACGATCACGCCGACGTCGTTCCAGTTCTTCATGTCGGTGAAGTTGCTGTACGCGGGGTGCGCGTGCGGCGTGCCGATGTAGTAGCCGGCCGGGAGCGCCTGGCCGCTCTGGTACCCGACCGAGGAGGTGCCGGTGCCGAGGTCGTCAGTGGCGCGGGGAAGGCCGGACGGCGGCTGGTAGGCGATGATCGGGTTGAACGTGATGATCGTCTTGCCGACGGTGCCGGCGGTGCAGTGCGCGGCCGTGAGGACGACCGTGGGGGACACCAGCGTCCCCGTGCAGCGGAAGCGGCCGTCCGCCTCGTAGAACACGACCAGGCCGACGTTCGAGTAGATGTTCGTGGTGTCGACGGTGCCACCGGTGATGGCGCTGGCCGGCTGTGCGACCAGCCCGAGGGGAACCAGACAGACGATGGCCACGAGCGTGGCCTTGAGGCGCTTCAGCATGAGCACGTCCTTGTTTTCGAAGGGTGATGCGTGGCTCGGATGTTAGGCACCCCGAGTACCTGCGGGGAAGGGTTTGCCCCGGTGTGTCCTGGTTGGGGGCCCATGTTCACCCGCACGTCTCCTGGACCGCGCGGTCCACGACGGCGGACAGCTCACCGGTCGAGGCGTACCAGTCCCGCTGCTGGTCAGCCCCCGTACCGCGTCGGACGAGGCCGTCCAGGAGCTCGCGGGCGGTGCCGAGGTCGCCGGCGTCCGTGAGCGCAGGCGTCACGTGCGTCACCAGCTCGGCGACCGCCTCCATCGCCGGGACCGCCCGGAAGCTCACCGGGCTGACCAGGTCCGCGGACAGCCCGCACCGCCCGGCCTGCCAGGTCATCGCTCGCAGCTCCTCGGTGCGCCGGACGACAGGTGGTACGCCGTCGGTGACCTCTCGCGCTGCCGTCTCGACGAGCCCGCGGACGAGCGCAGCCACGAGCGTCGCGTCGTCGGGGTGCAGGCACACGTCGGCCACGCGGACCTCGATCGTGGGATACCTCGCCGACAGGCGGGCATCGAAGTAGATCATCCCGACGTCGAGGATCGTCCCGCTGTCGAGGAGGTTCTGGGCCGTGCGGTGGTAGGCCTCGGCCGACCCGAAGGGTGCGACGGCGCCGGCGGTCGGCCAGCGGTTCCACACCTGCGACCGGAAGCTCGCGTAGCCCGTGTCCTCGCCCTGCCAGAAGGGTGAGTTGCCGCTCATCGCGAGCAGCACCGAGAGCCAGGACCCGATGCGGTCCAGGACTGCGACCCCCTCGTCGTCGTCCTCGATGCCGACGTGGACGTGGCACCCGCAGGTGAGCTGCTCGCGTGAGGTGATCGCGAAGCGGCGGTCGAGCTCGAGGTAGCGCGGCGACGGGCTCAGCGTGGAGCGGACCGGCAGCGGGGAGGTGGCCAGCGCCGCGATGCGGGCTCCCGCCCGCGCGGCCGCCGCGTCGGCGCGACGTCGGCTGTCACGGACGTCCTGCGCGAGGTCCGGCAGGGACCTGTGCGGATGGGTGCCGGTCTCGATCTGCTGCTGCTTGAGCTCGGCGACCAGCTGGCCGCCGGGTTCGGCGCCGCCCTCCGCCGGGTCCGCGGCTGCGATCGCCCGGCCGGCCACAGCCGTCGGGACGCCGTCGGGGCCGATGAGGAGGTACTCCTCCTCGATGCCCACAGTCCGCACCCTCGCAGTGTGGTGGAGCGCTGCCCGGTCGGCCACCGGGCAGGGCGCCCGACTGCCACCGGGCTACTGGGCTACGCGGCGTCGCGCCAGCAGCACCGCTGCGAGCGGCCAGAGCGACTGGCCGCCGGCGACGAACCGCTCGGCGAGTCCGGTCGTCGTGCCGCCGTCGGGCGTGAGGTGCTGGAGCTCGGCGACGAACCAGATCAGCAGCGCCAGCAGCACGGCGGAGGCCGCCACGCCGGTCCGGCGACCGTAGGGGTCGGCCCTTCCTGCCGGGGTGGCCAGGGCGGGCCAGGCGGTGAGCGCCGCGAACCCCGCCGCGGCCGCGACGCCGTGGGGACCGGGGAACGCCACCACGGGCAGCGCGGCGACGGCGGCCGTCGCAACGCCGCCGACGGCGAGGACGATGCGGCCGGCGGGTCGTGCGCCGCGGAGCCCCCCGGCGGTGAGGACGTAGGAGACGCCGGTGACGGCGAGTCCGGCGGTCATCAGCCACGGCGACCGTGCCGGCGCCGAGGCGAGGGCGCTGATCGTCTCCCGCACGGCGTCGAACCGGGGCTGGTGGGCGGCCGCGAGCGTCCAGCCCCCGATCATGGCCACCGGCGCGGCTGCTGCGCAGACCAGCGGCCAGAGAGGGGCTGGGGACGGCGAGGGCGCGGGCATCCGGTGACTGTACGGCGGCCGGCAGGACGGGGCGCCCTGTGTCAGCCGGAGGCCATCTTTGTCACGATCTTGACAAGCCGATCCGCCGGCGCCAGGGTGGCCGTGGCGGCGCAACGGAGCGTCGGCAGACACCGGGAGCGGCAACCAGATGAGCATCGCCACGCGCTACTACGCCGACATGCAGGCAGGGTTCGCGGAAGGTCCCCCCGAGGCGGTGGCGCAGATCGCCGAGGTGCTTCTCGCGTGCGTCGGCAGCGGGCGCTCGGTCTACACCTTCGGCAACGGGGCGTCCGCTGCGCTCGCGGGCCATCTCGCCTGCGACCTGGGCAAGGGTTCCGCGGCCGACCTCGGCGAGGCGTCCACGCACCGGCCCGCCCGGCGGCTGCGCATCGTGTCGCTCGCTGACAACCTGGCGCTGACCACCGCCTACGGCAACGACGTCGGCTACGACAGCGTGTTCGTCGAGCCGCTGAAGAGCCTGGCTGCGCCGCAGGACGTCGCCCTCGGGATCAGCGGGTCCGGTGGCTCGCCGAACGTGCTCCGCGCCCTGGAGTACGCCCGCTCCATCGGGGCGACGACGATCGGCCTGACCGGCCGTCAGCTGAAGGCCGCGCTGATGGCCCCGCTGTGCGACATCCTGCTCACCGCTCCGTCGGACGTGATGGAGCAGATCGAGGACTTCCACGTCAGCTTCGGGCACATGATCGCCCTCGAGCTGCGGGCACGGCTCGGCACGAGCCCGGTCGGGTGGGAGCGGTGACCGGCCCGGGCGCGTCCCTCGTCGGGGTCGCCGGGTCGCGCCGGACGGCTCCCGACGGTCGCGGTACCGCCGGCGGCCCGGGCACGGTCCTGGCGCTGGACGTCGGCGGCACCAAGCTCGCCGTCGGCATCGCCGACGCCACCTCCGGCGAGTGGCTCGCACTGCGCCGCGGCCCCACGCCGCCCGACGGCGTGGCCGGGCTCGCGGCCCTGTGCTCCCTCGCCGACGAGGTGGTGCGCCAGGCGACCGACGAGGGCGCCGGGCAGGTCCGCGGCATCGGGGTGAGCTTCGGCGGCCACGTCGACTCTGCGACGGGGGTCGTCCGTCGCTCCGTCCAGGTCCCCGGCTGGGAGGACGTGCCGCTCAGCGCCCTCCTCGCCGACCGCTTCGGCGCGCGCACCGAGCTCTGCAACGACGGCACCGCGGGCGCGGTCGGCGAGTGGGCCGACGGTGCCGGCCGTGGGCTGTCCAACCTCGTCTACCTGACCGTCAGCACCGGGGTCGGTGGTGGACTCGTGCTCGACGGGCGCCCCTACGAGGGGACGGCCGGCTTCGCCGCCGAGCTCGGTCACCTTCCCGTGCGCGAAGGCGACGAGACCTGCGCGTGCGGCCTGTCCGCGTGCCTGGAGACCGTCGCCGCGGGGCCGGCCCTCGCACGGGCGGCCGCCGCGCGTCTGGCAGCGGGCGAGGAGTCGGTCCTCGCGACCCTTGACGGCCCGCTCGACGGCATCGCCGTGTCCGCAGCCGCGCTGAAGGGCGACCGGCTCGCCACGGAGGTCCTCGAGCGCGCGGGCCGGGCCGTCGCCGAGGTCGTGTCCACGCTGGTGATCGCGCTGGACCCCCAAGCCGTACTGGTCGGCGGAGGGGTCGCCCACGCCGCGCCCCCGTTCTGGGACGCCTTCCGGGCCTCCATCAGGACGCCCGCGACGGACGACCGCTGGGTCCGGATCGGAGCCGCGCAGCACATCGACGACGCGCCGCTGATCGGGGCCCGGGCCATCGGCCTGCGGCTGGCTCGGGGGGACCGGGCGTCGTGACCGGTGCGGGGGCGGACGCATCGACCACGTTCCGCTACGGGGGTGCCTCCGGGCGGCGCAGCGTGATCCTGCGTCGTCTGCGACGCAGCGCGTACGTCTCCTACGCGGAGCTCGGTACCGAGCTCGGGGTGTCCGAGCGCACGATCCGGCGGGATCTGGCCGACCTCGGCGCGACAGGGGCCGTCCAGCTGGTGCCGGGTGGCGCGACGATGGCACCCGGGCAACCCCGTGGGGCACTGCCGGCGGTGGGCAACCCGCCGCAGGCCCGGCTCGGTCGGCTCCTCGCTGCGACCGCCGCCCGCCTGGTCGGTCCCGGGACCACCGTCGCCCTCGACAACGGCCCCGGCGCCGCCCAGCTGGTCGATGCGCTCCCGGTCCAGCGGGGGCTGACGGTCGTCACCGCGGCGCTGGACGTCATGGCCCGCGCCGCCGAGCGCGACGACCTGGCGCTGATCGGTGTCGGTGGCAGCTTCGACGGTGCGCTGCGGGGCTTCACGGGGCCCGCCGCGCGCGAGGGGATGGGCGCGCTCAGGGCCGGGGTCGGCATCGTGAGCGCGGAGGCTGTCGGCGACGGAGCCCTGTGGGGCCGCTCGCAGCCGGGCGCCGAGATGACGAGGGCGGTCCTGGACAGCTCCGCGCTGCGCGTGCTCGTGTGCCCGTCCAGCGCCTTCGCGGCCGACGCGCCCGTCCGGGTCGCCGACCTGGCCGTGATCGACGTCGTGGTGACGGACGACGAGCTGACGGAAGGGCACCGGTCCTGGCTGCGCGCCGCCGAGGTCGAGCTGCTGACGGTCTGAGGGGGTCGCGGCCGGGGGAGCGAGCCGCGCACCCGGGGGCGCTGCCACGGCAGGGGGCGACGCGAAGCACCCCGCAGTGGGAGCATGGGGGCGGCGCCGCACCGGTGCGCGGCAGCTCTCGCGGTCCGAACCGTCGACGCGAGGCCCGCGCGCGGGCCGCCCGATACGCGAACCGTCCCAGGATCCCCGGGGCGCACACGACCGTCATGGAGGCTCATCCAGTGCAGTCCGCCCACACTCAGCAGCTCGGCACCCCACCGCCCCTCGCACGGGGCGCGCTGCGGATCACCCCTCTCGGCGGGCTCGGTGAGATCGGACGGAACATGACCGTCTTCGAGCACTCGGGGCGGCTGCTGGTGGTGGACTGCGGGGTGCTGTTCCCGGAGGAGAGCCAGCCGGGGATCGACGTGATCCTGCCGGACTTCACCTCGCTGCGTGACCGCCTGGGCGACATCGAGGCGATCGTGCTGACGCACGGCCACGAGGACCACATCGGCGGGGTGCCGTACCTGCTGCGGGAACGTGCCGACATCCCGGTCATCGGCTCCCAGCTGACCCTGGCCTTCATCGAGGCCAAGCTCAAGGAGCACCGGATCCGTCCGCGCACGGTGCACGTGGAGGCCGGTGACACCCACCACGCCGGCCCCTTCGGTCTGGAGTTCGTGGCAGTCAACCACTCCATCCCCGACGGCCTGGCCGTCGCCGTCCGCACCACAGCCGGGCTGGTCCTGGCCACGGGCGACTTCAAGATGGACCAGTTCCCCCTCGACGAGCGGATCACCGACCTGCGCCACTTCGCCCGCCTGGGCGAGGAGGGCGTGGACCTGTTCATGGTCGACTCCACCAACGCCGAGGTCGCAGGCTTCACGATCTCCGAGCGCGACCTGGCACCGGCGATCGACAGGGTGTTCGCCACGGCACCGCGACGCGTCATCGTGTCCAGCTTCGCCAGCCACGTCCACCGCATCCAGCAGGTCCTCGACGCCGCGCACGCGAACGGGCGCAAGGTCGCATTCGTCGGCAGGTCGATGGTGCGCAACATGGGCATCGCCCGCGACCTCGGCTACCTCCGGATCCCGCGCGGCCTCGTCGTCGACGTCAAGAAGCTCGAGTCGATGCCCGACGAGAAGATCACGCTGATCTGCACGGGGTCACAGGGTGAGCCGATGGCGGCCATCTCCCGCATGGCCAACGGGGACCACCAGATCCGCATCGGCGAGGGCGACACCGTCCTGCTGGCGAGCTCGCTCATCCCCGGCAACGAGAGCGCCATCTACGGCATCATCAACAAGCTGACGGACCTCGGCGCCAAGGTGGTCCACAAGGGCAACGCGCAGGTCCACGTCTCAGGCCACGCGAGCGCCGGCGAGCTCGTGTACTGCTACAACATCGTCAAGCCGCGCAACGTGCTGCCCATCCACGGCGAGTCCAAGCACCTGCGGGCCAACGGTGAGCTGGCCGTGCGCACCGGCATCGACCCCGAGCGCGTCCTGATCGCCTTCGACGGTGTGACCATCGACCTCGCCGACGGCAAGGCCACCATCAGCGGGCGCGTTCCCGCCGGCATGGTCTACGTCGACGGCCAGACCGTCGGCCGCGCGACCGAGGACACCCTCAAGGAGCGCCGGATGCTGCGCGAGGGAGGCATCGTCACCGTCCTGGCCCTCCTGGACCCGACGACGACGACGCTTGCGGAGCCGCTCGAGTACCTGACCCGCGGCTTCGTCCACGACGAGCACACGTTCGACGGCGCGGGGGCCGAGGTCGAGAAGGCGCTGGCACGCGCCGTCGAGCAGCGGATCACCGCCGTCGACCGGCTCGAGGACCTGATCGCGACAGCGGTGAGCCGCTACGTGCAGCGCACCTACCGGCGTGAGCCCGTCGTCATCGCGATCGTCGTCGACGCCTGACCTACGCGGTGCACGGCCGCCGAACGTGACGGAATTCACCCGGTCGGCCCCGGCGCAGACCGTCCGGATGAGCGGTAGGTCCCACGCCTGGCGACGATCTCGTTGACAGGCTGGGACCACCGAATCCGAGCACGCTGCCTTGAGGTGTCACGCCATGAACGAG
>DASXVR010000145.1:0-12962 GCA_036504175.1 Actinotalea sp.
CGACAGCACACACCCCAGCGGGCACTCCTCCCACGCCTCCACGGCCACGGCCGCAGGCACAGGTGCGGCTCCCGCACGTCACGAACGGAGCTCTTGGTGAGACCCCACGCTTCCCGGCGCACGCTCCTCGTCGCCGCCTCCATCGCCGCAGTCGCCGCCCTGACCGCCTGCGGGTCGGGCGGGTCTGCGGCCCCCACCGCGGCCGCCGCGGCGCCGTCGACCCTCACGGGCACGGTGCACTTCTGGCACTTCTTCGCCGACCGCGAAGCCGCTGTCATCCAGTCGGCGGTCGACACCTTCGTGGCTGCGCACCCCGGTCTGAAGGTCGAGGTCACGGCCGGTCAGGACGACCAGAAGATGCGCCAGGCAATCTCGGCCGGCCAGCCGATCGACGTCGGACTCTCCTACTCGACCGACCAGGTCGGCACGCTGTGCTCCTCTGGCGACTTCATCGACCTCTCGGACTACATCAAGCGCGACGGCGTCGACCTGACCCAGATCCCCGAGACGGTGCTGTCGTACACCGCGTTCGACGGCGTCCGGTGCACGATGCCCGCCCTGGCAGATGTGTACGGCCTCTACTACAACACCGACCTCCTGGCAGCCGCCGGGTACACCGCACCGCCGAAGACGCTCGACGAGCTCGCCGACATGGCGGTCGCCCTCACCACCTATAACGGCGACGGCTCGATCAAGACGCTCGGGTTCATGCCGCTGCTGGGCTACTACGAGAACGCCGAGTCCCACTGGGGTCCCGCCGTGGACGGCGCCTGGCTCAACAAGGACGGGACCTCCGCGATCGGAGCGTCGCCCGGCTGGAAGGCCCTCCTCGAGTGGCAGAAGGGGCTCATCGACCGGCTCGGCGGCTACGCCAAGCTCAGCGAGTTCCAGGCGGCCCTCGGTCAGGAGTTCTCCGCGGAGAACGACTTCCAGACCGGCAGGGTCGCGATGAACGTCGACGGCGAGTACCGCACCGCCTTCATCGCCGACCAGGCGCCCGACCTGCACTACGGCACGGCCCCGTTCCCGGCCGCGAAGGGCTACGAGAAGCAGTACGGGGCCGGCTACATCACGGGCAACATCGTCGGGATCGGCAAGGGCTCGACGAACCCCGAGGCCGCGTGGGCGTTGATCAAGTACCTCACCACCGATCCTGCCGCCCAGGTCGCGCTGTCCAACGGGCTCAAGAACGTCCCGACCGTGCACTCGGCCATCACCGACCCGTCGCTCGAGGTGAGCGACCAGTTCGGGACCTTCCTGACGATCTTCGAGAACCCTGCTTCGCAGACCACCCCGCCCGCCCGGATCGGGCCCGAGTACCAGACCATCTTCGGCACCCACACGCAGAAGTGGCAGGCAGGTGAGGTCAGCGACCTGACAGCGATGCTCGACCAGGTCGACTCCGAGATCGACGCAGCGACCAAGCTCCAGGCAGGCAGCTGACCATGACGGTCCACCGGGCACCGGCGGGCCCTGCCCGGCCGACCGTGCGGCCCTCCCCGGCGACGTCCGTCGCCGGGGAGAGCCGACGACCACCCAGCGCGATGAGGCGCCGACGTGCCCTCGTGGCGTTCGGTCTGCTGGGCCCGAGCCTGCTCGGCATGATCGTGTTCTTCGTCTACCCGCTGGTCATGACGGTGTACTACTCGTTCACCACCTTCGACCTGTCGAACTCGCCCCGCTGGAACGACTTCGCGAACTGGCGGTTCATCGTCGAGAGCGACCCGCTGATCGGCACCGCCACCCGCAACACGCTCTGGTTCATCGTCATCATGGTCCCGGTCCGGATCCTCGGCGCCATGGCCGTCGCGTGGGTCCTCTCCCGCGTGAAGCGCGGGTCGGGCCTCCTGCGAACCGTCTACTACCTGCCGGCGCTGATCCCGCCCGTCGCCTCGACGATCGCCTACGTCTTCCTGCTCAACCCGCAGAACGGTCCGCTCAACGTCCTGCTCAAGCGCCTGGGGATCCACGGCCCGGGCTGGTTCACCGACCCGTCCTGGTCCCGGCCGTCTTTGACGTTCCTCAGTCTCTGGGTCCTCGGCGACGTCATGATCATCCTGTTGGCATCGCTCCTCGACGTCCCGACCGAGCAGTACGAGGCCGCCCAGCTCGACGGCGCGAACGGCTGGCAGCGCTTCTGGTACGTCACCCTCCCCCACATGACGCCGATCCTGATGTTCTCGCTGGTCACCGGCGTCATCGGGGCGCTGAAGTACTTCACCGAGCCCGCTGTCGCCTCGGCCACGGCACAAGGCAAGTCGGCCGTCGGTGCCGGCACGAGCACCCTCTTGGGCTGGCCCGACAACTCCACCCTGACCTACGGCCAGCTGCTCTACGCCAAGGCGTTCGGCGCGAACCTGTTCGGCTACGGCTCGGCCCTGGCGGTTCTCCTCTTCATCGTGACGGCAGCGCTCCTCGTCGTCGTCCTGCGCCGGTTCAAGGCGTTCACCCCGGAGGTGGCGCGGTGAGGCACCGTCGGAACCTGCTCGCCGTCGTCGCAGAGAACGCGACGGTCATCACGCTCGCTGTGTGCTTCATCGCGCCGTTCGTGTTCATCGTCCTCACGTCGGCCATGTCCGCCCAGCAGGCGGGCACGTCCTTCTCGTGGCCGACGGAGTGGCACTGGGAGAACTACAGGGCGGTCTTCGACAAGCTGCCGATGCTGAAGTACTTCGGGAACTCGTTCGTCTACGCGAGCCTGGCCACGCTCTTCATGCTCGTCTCGTCGGTGCCGGCCGCCTACGCCCTCGCCCGCATCCGGTTCCGCGGCGCGAACGTCATGTTCCTCGGTGTCATCGCGATGATGCTGCTGCCACCGCAGGTCACGTCGGTGCCGCTCTACGTCATGTGGACCCACGCCGGGCTCACCGGCAGCCTGTGGCCCTTGATCCTGCCGAACCTGCTCGGCGACGCCTTCTCGATCTTCCTGCTGCGCCAGTTCTTCCTGACCATCCCCGCGGAGTACACCGAGGCCGCCCGCCTCGACGGCTGCGGTGAGGTGCGCACGCTGTGGCGCGTCATCCTGCCGATGGCCAAGCCCGGGGTCGCGGCGACGTCGATCTTCCTGTTCTTCGCGTCCTGGAACGACTACTACGGCCCGCTGCTCTACACCTCCGAGAACGAGGGGGCGTGGCCCGTGTCGTACGCCCTCGCCCAGTTCCGGGGCGCGCGGTCGGTCGACTGGAACCTGACGATGGCGGCCACGGTCGTCGCGATGGTGCCGGTGGTCCTGATCTTCTTCCTCGCCCAGCGCACCTTCGTGCAGGGCATCACCTTGACCGGCGTGAAGGGCTGAGCATGAAGCTGGCAGTCATCGGAGGGGGCTCGACCTACACCCCCGAGCTCGTGGACGGTCTGTGCCGGTTGCGGGAGGCCTTCCCCGTGGACGAGCTCAGCCTGGTGGACCCGGACGTCGAGCGGTCCGGACGCGTGGCCGCGATGTCCCGACGGATGGTCGAGCACGCCGGGTACGCGATGGGGGTGACGACGACGGCCGACCCCGTCCGAGGCGTCGCCGACGCGGGTGCCGTGCTGGTCCAGCTGCGCGTCGGCGGGCAGGCCGCCCGGCGGACGGACGAGACGTTCCCCCACGCGTGCGGGTGCATCGGTCAGGAGACCACCGGGCCCGGGGGGCTCGCCAAGGCTCTGCGCACCGTCCCCCTCGTCCTCGAGCTCGCCGAGACGGTTCGCCGCCATGCCTCCCCCGACGCCTGGATCGTCGACTTCACCAACCCTGTGGGGATCGTGACCCGCGCACTGCTAGGCCGGGGGCACCGCGCCGTCGGGCTGTGCAACGTCGCGATCGGGTTCCAGCGGCGCTTCGCCGCAACCCTGGACGTCGACCCCGGCCGCGTGCGGCTCGACCACGTCGGCCTCAACCACCTGACGTGGGAACGCGGCGTCCGCGTGGACGGCACCGACCGTCTCCCCGACCTCCTGCGCGACCACCTCGGCACCCTCGCCGAGGAGGTCGAGCTGCCACCGTCGCTCCTCGCGATGATGCGCGCAGTGCCCTCGTACTACCTGCGCTACTTCTACGCGCACGACGAGGTGCTCGCTGAGCAGCTCGCGACGCCCACCACCCGGGCCGACGAGGTCATGGCGGTCGAGGCCGAGCTGCTGCACCTGTACGACGACCCGTCAGTCCTGACCAAGCCCGACGCGCTCAGCCGGAGGGGCGGGGCCTTCTACTCGGAGGCAGCCGTCGACCTCCTGGCCGCCCTCACGTCGGATGCGGCGACCGAGCTCGTGGTCAACGTCAGGAACGACGGTGCGCTGCCCTTCCTCCCGGACGACCACGTGGTCGAGATCCCTGCCCTCGTGTCGCGCACAGGCCTGTCGACCACCGAGTCCGCTGCGCGGGCCCCGCTCCCGGAGGACATGGCCGGCCTCGTCGGCGCCGTCGCAGGCTACGAGCGCCTGGCCCTCGACGCCGCGCTGCACGGCGGCATCGAACGCGTCACCCGGGCTCTTCTCGCGCACCCGCTGGTCGGGCAGTACGACAAGGCGGAGCGGCTTGCCGACCTGCTCGTCTCGGGCAACCGCGACCACCTCGCGTGGGCGCGCTGACCGTGCGCGGACCGGGCGTGGTGGTCGCGGTGGACGGCGGCGGCACCAAGACCGACGTGGTCGCTCTCGGCCTGGACGGGACGCTCCTGGCACGCCGGCGGGGGCCCGGCGCATGCCCGCAGGTGATCGGCGTGGCGGCCGCGCTCGCAGTGGTCGACGCCCTGGTCGAGGAGGTTCTCGCGGACATCGCCGACGGCGACCGTGCCCAAGGTGCCGAGGGTGACCCGGCGGTCCTGGTGCAGGTCGGCGTCTACCTCTCCGGCCTGGACCTGGAGGTCGAGATCGAGGCGATGGGTGCAGCCTTGGCGGACCTGCCCTGGGTCGCGTCGTGCGAGCAACCGGTGATCGTCGAGAACGACACCTTCGCCCTGCTGCGCGCCGGGACCGCGTCGCGACAGGCGGTGGCCGTGGTGTGCGGCACCGGCATCAACTGCGTCGCGCGTCGCGAGGACGGCGCCACGGCGCGCTTCCCGGCGCTCGGCCGGATCTCCGGCGACTGGGGCGGCGGGTGGGAGCTGGGCGAACGCGCCCTCTGGCACGCGGCCCGGGCAGCCGACGGGCGGGGTCCGGTGACGTCGCTGACCACCCTCATCCCGGAGGCCCTCGGTCGCGCGACCCTCATGGAGGTGATCGAGGACCTCCACCTCGGCCGCCTGCCCACCAGGGTCATCTCCACGCTCGCGCCGTTGGTGCTGGCGGCCTCCGCGCAGGGTGACCCGGTCGCGGGCTCGGTGGTCGACCGTCAGGGCGACGAGATCGTCGCCCTGGTCGGGGCTGCGCTGCGACGGCTGGACCTCACTGGCACCCGCGTGCCTGTGGTGCTCGGGGGCGGCGTCCTTGCCGCTCGGGACCCGCGTCTGACCGGACGCATCGAGGCGGGCCTCGCGCTGGCGGCCCCCCAGGCGCTCCCCGAGATCGTGACCGCACCACCGGTCCTCGGTGCCGCGCTCCTCGTGCTCGAGGCGTGCGGCGCCCCGCCCACCGCCCTCGTCACGGCACGGGAGACGATCGGCGCTCACCTACCGGGCGCGGCCTGACGGCCCCTCGGCAGCTCTGCGCCGAGGTGGGCGCGCGTCCCTGCACGGGATGCACGCCCACCTCGGACCGTCTCTCGGTAAGGACGGGCGGTCAGCGCCCCGCGGAGCCCTCGACGTAGTCCGTCTCGGCCGCCTTGGCCCAGGAGAACATCTTGCGCAGCTCGCGGCCGGTGGCCTCGATCGGGTGCGCCTCCCCCTTGGCGCGCAGCGCCTTGAACTCCGGCGCGCCGGCGTCCTGGTCGGCGATGAAGCGCTCGGCGAAGGCCCCGCTCTGGATGTCCGCGAGGACCGCCTTCATGTTCTCCTTCACCCGCGGGTCGATGACGCGCGGACCGGAGACGTAGTCGCCGTACTCGGCCGTGTCCGAGACGCTCCACCGCTGCTTGGCGATGCCACCCTCGACCATGAGGTCGACGATCAGCTTGAGCTCGTGCAGCACCTCGAAGTAGGCGACCTCCGGCTGGTAGCCGGCCTCGGTCAGCGTCTCGAAGCCGTACTGGACCAGCTGGGACGCCCCGCCGCACAGGACGGCCTGCTCGCCGAAGAGGTCGGTCTCGGTCTCCTCGGTGAACGTCGTCTTGATGCCGCCGGCCCGCAGGCCGCCGATGGCCTTCGCGTACGAGAGCGCGAGCGGCCACGCGTTGCCCGTCGCGTCCTGCTCCACGGCGACGATGACCGGGACGCCGCGGCCGTCGGCGTACTCGCGGCGGACGAGGTGCCCCGGACCCTTGGGCGCGACCATGACGACGTCGACGCCGGCCGGCGGCGTGATGTACCCGAAGCGGATGTTGAAGCCGTGGCCGAAGACCAGCGCCGAGCCCTCGCGCAGGTTGGGGGCGATCTCCTCGCGGTACACGTGCCGCTGGACCTGGTCGGGAGCCAGGACGACGACCACGTCGGCCTCCTGGACGGCCTCGGCGACCGTGACCACGCGCAGGCCCTGCTCCTCAGCCTTGGCACGCGACGGCGAGCCCTCGCGCAGGCCGACGCGCACGTCGATGCCGGAGTCGCGCAGGTTGAGCGCGTGGGCGTGGCCCTGGCTGCCGTAGCCGATGACCGCGACCTTGCGGCTCGCGATGATGGACAGGTCGGCGTCGTCGTCGTAGAACAGCTCAGCCACGGGGGCGTCTCCTTCTTCGGGTGGTGGTGCGGGTGTTCGGGTACGGGTAGGGCTGGCGCCAGTCTCGCTGGTCTCAGGCGGAGCGCGTCACGCGTTCCAGGGCGCGGTCGGTGATCGAGCGTGACCCGCGGCCGATGGCCACGGTGCCCGACTGGACGATCTCGCGGATGCCGAACGGCTCGAGGGCGGCCAGCAGGGCGTTCAGCTTGCCCGGGCCGCCGGTGGCCTCGATGGTCACCGCGTCGGGGACGACGTCCACCACGTGCGCCCGGAACAGCTCGACGACCTCCAGGACGTGGGAGCGCACGGGCAGCTCAGCACGGACCTTGACGAGCATGAGCTCGCGCTGGACCGACGCGTCGGCCTCGAGCTCGACGATCTTGATGACGTTGATGAGCTTGTTGAGCTGCTTGGTCACCTGCTCCAGGGGCAGCTCGTCGACGTCGACGACGACGGTGATCCGCGAGATCTCGTCGTGCTCGGTCGGGCCCACGGCGAGGGAGTGGATGTTGAAGGACCGGCGCGCGAAGAGGCCGGCGACCCGGGTCAGCACGCCCGGCTTGTTCTCGACGAGCACCGACAGGGTGTGCCTGCTCATGCTGCACCTTCTTCCAGGGACTCGGACGGGGACGGGACGGGGTCGAGCCGGCTGCGCTGCACTAGTCCTCCCGGTCCCACGCCGGGCTGATGCCGCGCGCGTACTGGATCTCGTCGTTGCTCACGCCTGCGGCGACCATCGGCCAGACCATCGCGTCACGCGAGACGGTGAAGTCCACGACGACCGGACGGTCGTTGATCTCCATCGCCTCGGCGATCGTCGCGTCGACGTCCGCTGCCGTCTCGCAGCGCAGGCCGGCGCAGCCGTACGCGTCGGCGAGCTTGACGAAGTCGGGGATCCGCACGGTGCCGTGCCCGGTGTGCAGGTCGGTGTTGGAGTAGCGGGACTCGTAGAAGAGCGTCTGCCACTGGCGCACCATGCCGAGCGAGGAGTTGTTGATCACCGCGACCTTGATCGGGATGTCGTTGATCGCGCAGGTCGCGAGCTCCTGGTTGGTCATCTGGAAGCAGCCGTCGCCGTCGATCGCCCAGACGGTGCGCTCCGGTGCGCCGACCTTGGCGCCCATGGCCGCCGGAACGGCGAAGCCCATGGTGCCCAGGCCCCCGGAGTTCAGCCACGCGTTGGGACGCTCGTACTTGATGAACTGGGCCGCCCACATCTGGTGCTGGCCGACGCCCGCGACGTAGACCGCATCCGGTCCGGCGATCTCGCCGATCCGGGAGATCACGTAGTGCGGGGACAGGTGACCGTCGTCGGGCTCGGTGTAGCCGAGCGGGAAGGTCTCGCGCCACCCGTCGATCTCGTGCCACCAGCGCTCGAGGTCCGGCTTGCCGTGCTGGGCGTGCTCACGCGCCAGCTCGGGCAGCAGGTCCGCGATCACCTCGCGCAGGTCCCCGACGATCGGGACGTCCACCCGCCGGTTCTTGCCGATCTCCGCAGGGTCGATGTCCGCGTGCACGATCGTCGCGTGCGGCGCGAAGGACGAGAGCTTGCCCGTGACACGGTCGTCGAAGCGGGCGCCGAGAGCGACGATCAGGTCGGCCTTCTGCAGGGCGGCCACCGCCGGGACCGTGCCGTGCATGCCGGGCATGCCCAGGTTCTGCGGGTGGGAGTCGGGAAGCGCGCCACGCGCCATGAGCGTGGTGACGGCGGGGGCTCCCGACGCGTCCACCAGCTTGCGCAGCTCGGCGCTGGCACCTGCGCGGATCGCCCCGCCGCCGACGTACAGAACCGGACGCCGGGCGGTGGCGAGCAGGCGGGCAGCCTCACGGATCTGCTTGGCGTGCGGCTTGGTGACCGGGTGGTAGCCGGGCAGGTCGATGACGGGCGGCCAGGAGAACGTGGTCATCGCCTGCATCGCCGACTTGGCCACGTCGACGAGCACGGGGCCGGGCCGGCCGGTGCGCGCGATGTGGAACGCCTCGGCGATGACCCGCGGGATCTCGGCCGGGTCGGTGACCAGGAAGTTGTGCTTGGTCACCGGAAGCGTGATGCCGACGATGTCGGCCTCCTGGAAGGCGTCCGTCCCGATCAGGGCCTGGCCGACCTGGCCGGTGATGGCCACCATCGGGATCGAGTCCATGTTGGCATCGGCGATCGCGGTCACCAGGTTCGTGGCGCCTGGCCCGGAGGTCGCCATGCAGACGCCGACGCGACCGGTGACGTGGGCGTAGCCCGACGCGGCGTGGCCGGCGCCCTGCTCGTGCCGCACGAGGATGTGGCGCAGCTGGGTCGAGTCCATGAGCGGGTCGTAGACGGGCAGGATCGCTCCGCCGGGGATGCCGAAGACGACGTCGGTCCCGGTCGACTCCAGGGCCCGGACCAAGGACTGGGCCCCCGTCATGACCTCGCCGGTGACGGCGGGCGCGGTGGCCTGGCGGACGACGTCCGCGGGGGTCACGGATGCCTGCGCGCGCGGCGTCGCGTCGGTCGTCGGACGGCTTCCCCCGGTGGGGGGCGCCGGGTGGGGGCCCTGGACCATCGTTGCTCTCCCTGGCGTTGGGTTGTGCGGGTCGTGCAGGTCCTGACATGAAAAAACCCCTCGGCCCGTCAGGAGGGCTCAGCGAGGGGTGCGCGCGGACGGGACCTGGGCGGTCGGGACCGGCGCCTAGGTAAGTACTACGAGGAACGTCTGCACGCGGGTGAGCGTACGCCCTCCGCGACCCCGCTGTCACCCGAACGCTCCGCCGTCTCACATCGCGGTTGACGCGTCCGCATCATGGACCCCACGCACGACCGGGGCGCTGATGACGCGCAGACCCTCCCGGGCCGGGTGCGTCCACGGCGCCGCCCGACTCGCCTGCCGGTACGCCGACGGCGCCAGCACGCGATGCGTACGGGCGCCGTCGAGGTGGCGTGAGGTGACCGGGAAGCCGGGGCGGCGCGGCTCAGATCAGGACGGCGCCCTTGCTGGCCGACTGCACGAGCTTGGCGTACTTGGCCAGGACCCCGCGGGTGTACGTGGGGGGCAGCGGCTCCCAGCCCTCCGCGCGGGCGGCGAGCTCGGCGGGCTCGACGAGCAGGTCGAGCAGGCCGTTGGCGACGTCGAGGCGGATCCGGTCCCCGTCGCGGACGAAGGCGATCGGCCCGGCGTCGACGGCTTCCGGTGCGACGTGCCCGACGCACAGGCCCGTCGTGCCGCCGGAGAACCGGCCGTCGGTCAGCAGGAGCACGTCCTTGCCCAGCCCTGCGCCCTTGATCGCCCCCGTGATGGCGAGCATCTCGCGCATGCCGGGGCCGCCCTTGGGGCCCTCGTAGCGGATGACCACGACGTCGCCCGCCTGGATGGTGCCGTCGGCGAGGGCGTCCAGCGCGGCGCGCTCGCGCTCGAAGACGCGTGCGGTGCCCTCGAAGACGTCCGAGTCGAAGCCGGCGCTCTTGACCACGGCGCCGTCCGGGGCGAGCGACCCGTGCAGGATCGTGATGCCCCCGGTCTTGTGGATCGGGTTGTCCAGGGCGCGCAGGATCTTGCCGTCGGGGTCCGGCGGGGCGATGTCCGCCAGGTTCTCGGCCACGGTCTTGCCCGTGACCGTGAGGCAGTCGCCGTGCAGCAGCCCGGCATCGAGCAGCGCCTTCATGACCACGGGCACTCCCCCGATCCGGTCGATGTCGTTCATGACGTAGCGGCCGAAGGGCTTGAGGTCGCCCAGGTGCGGCACCTTCGCGGCCACCCGGGAGAAGTCCGCGAGGGTCAGGTCGACCTCGGCCTCGTGGGCGATGGCGAGCAGGTGGAGCACCGCGTTGGTGGAGCCTCCGAACGCCATGACCACCGCGATGGCGTTCTCGAACGCCTTCTTGGTCATGATCTGGCGGGCCGTGATGCCCTTGCGGAGCAGCTCGACGACGGCCTCCCCGGAGCGCACCGCGAAGACGTCGCGGCGCCTGTCCGCCGACGGCGGGGCGGCCGAGCCCGGAAGGGACATACCGATCGCCTCGGCGACGGACGCCATCGTGTTGGCGGTGTACATGCCACCGCACGCACCCTCACCGGGACAGATCGCGCGCTCGATGCGGCCGACGTCCTCCGTGCTAATCAGGCCGCGCGCGCACGCACCCACCGCCTCGAAGGCGTCGATGATGGTGACGTCCTTCTCGGTGCCGTCGGAGAGCTTGACGAACCCGGGCGCGGTGGAGCCGGCGTAGAGGAACACCGAGGCGAGGTCCAGCCTGGCTGCGGCCATCAGCATGCCCGGCAGCGACTTGTCGCACCCGGCCAGCAGGACGGACCCGTCGAGCCTCTCGGCCTGCATGACGACCTCGACGCTGTCGGCGATCACGTCGCGGCTCACGAGGGAGAAGTGCATCCCCTCGTGACCCATCGAGATGCCGTCGGAGACCGAGATGGTGCCGAACTCGAGCGGGAAGCCACCCGCGGCATGGACGCCGTTCTTCGCGGCCTTGGCGAGCCGGTCGAGGGACAGGTTGCACGGCGTGATCTCGTTCCACGAGCTCGCGACGCCGATCTGCGGCTTGGCGAAGTCCTCGTCGCCGAGACCGACGGCTCGGAGCATGCCGCGCGACGCGGTGGCCTCGAGGCCATCGGTCACCTGGCGGCTGCGGGGCTTGATGTCGACGGCTGCGGCGCCGTCCCTGCCGGTCGTGTCGCTCATGGCGGGAGTCTAGGACCGGCGCACCGCCCCCCGGAGGCACGCCCGACCTGCGGACCGATCTCACCGTTCGACCTCCGGGTCCACGGGTCGAGCGGCCGAGGTCACCCCTCGCGCGCCTGCCAGGTGCACACGCAGGCCTCGTTGCCCTCGGGGTCTGCCAGGACCCAGAACGCCGGCGCCCGCAGGTCGCTGACGAGCCGCCCTCCCGCTGCGACCGCTGCCTCGACCCGCGCCGGAGCGACGTCGTGCGGGACCGAGACGTCGAGATGGATGCGGTTCCGCTGAGGGCGCGGCGCGTCCATCTGCTGGAACCACACCGCCGGACCCACGCCGGCGGGGTCGAGGAGAGCGGGACTGGCGTCCTCGTCGGGCAGGTGCTCGTCCTCGTAGCCCAGGACGGCGCGCCAGAAGGGGACGATCGACGGGATGTCGAGGGCGTCGATCGCGATCTCCAGCGCCTGCGGTCGCGCGGGGACCGCGTCCAGCCCCAGCTCGTCGACGACCGCACTGATCTCCGTCGCCAGGGCCACGTCGCGCTCGGTCAGGCCGCCGACGTCGTGCGAGGACGTGGCGATGTGGACCGCCGGGTAGCGAAGGTCGACGTCAGGGTGGTGGTCCAGACGGTCGGCGACCTCACCGACCCGGCGCACCAGCTCGACGCCCCGGGCGAAGGAGCCGGTCCGGAACGTGCCGTGCAGCCGGCCGAGCACCACCCGCCAGTGCCTGCCGTCGACCTGGGCGGTCACGTCCGCATGCTTGAGGATCGTCATGGCGCCACTCTCGCACCGCACCCCGACACGATCGAGAGATCGGGGTTGCGGTTGACGTAACGTCAACTCCTAACGTCGGAACCGGCGGTGGACAGTCCACCGTCCGAGGTGCAGGAGGTGGACATGACGACCGGGTCTTACAACGGCCGCATGCAGGCAGGTCCCGTCCGGGACCATGCCGTCCACGGCTCCGGCGGGATGTGGACCATCGGGGACGTCGCTCGGCTCTCCGGGGTGACCACGCGCACGTTGCGGCACTACGACTCGCTCGGCCTGCTGCGTGCTGTCGGCGTGGCGGCAGGTGGGCGTCGGCTCTACGGGCGTGAGGAGCTCCTGCGGCTGCAGCAGATCCTCGTCCTGCGCGAGCTCGACGTGGACCTCGCCACGGTGGCGCAGATCCTGTCGGCCCACGACGGGCACGGGAACGCTCCCCGCCGCCGCGCCGACCTGCTGCGCGAGCACCACACCCGCCTCGTGGCGGAACGGGACCGGTTCGACCGGCTCGCCGCCACGGTCGCCTCGACCCTCGAGTCCCTGGAAGGGGGGCATGACATGGCCGCGAAGGACCTCTACGCAGGTTTCGACAACAGCCAGTACGACGCCGAGGCGCGCGAGCGCTGGGGCGACGACGCCGTGAAGCGCGGCAACGACGCCTGGACGCGCCTCGGCGCCGACGGGCAGGCAGCGCACCACCGTGAGAGCCAGGACATCAACGCCGGCCTGGCGGAGCTCCTGGCGCACGGTGCGGACCCTGCGGACGAACGCGTCCAGGCGCTGGTCGCCCGGCACTACGCGCAG
>DASXVR010000146.1:0-4916 GCA_036504175.1 Actinotalea sp.
CCTCGTCGGGGCCCTCCGCGGCCGCCGCGCCGTGCCATGCCTGCCGGTCGGGCTCACCCTGTCCGTCCATCGCCGCGGCGATGGCCCGGTGGGCGGCCCGCCGCTCCTGGCTGGTCGCGGCCTGGTAGATCGCCGACCGGACGAGGGGGTGCCGCACTCTCAGGTGCTCGCCCTCGGCGACCAGGAGCCCCGAGGTCTCCGCCTGCTCGCTGACGGCGCCATCGAGCCCGAGGAGCGCAGCGGCGCGCCGGACCGTGTCGATCCGGCCCGAGTCGTCCGCCGCCGCGACCAGCAGGAACTGCTGCACCTGCAGGGGCAGACGCCGGGCCCGGTCCAGGAAGACGCGCTCCATGTCTGCGGTCAGCGGGAGATGGGCAGGGGTCGGCGCTTCCCCGGCCAGCTGCTCCGGGCTCAGCCCGGTCGCCAGCTCGACGAGCGCGAGCGCATTGCCCCCGCTCTGGTGCAGGAGCCGCTCCGCGACGTCGGCAGCGATGCCGGCACCTGCGCTGTCCTGAAGCACCGCGCGGGCGGCAGCCTCGTCGAGTCGGCCGACGTGCAGTGACGGGACCCCGTCGTGGGCCAACGGCGTCGCGGCCCCGTCCCGGACGGCGAACAGGATGGCCAGGCGGTCGGCGTCGAGCCGCCGCGCAGCGAACAGCAGCGCGTCCGCCGAGGCGGGGTCGAGCCAGTGGGCGTCGTCGACGACGACGAGCACGGGACGCTCGTCGGCCGCCTCGGTCAGGACAGACAGGGTCGCCAGCCCGACGAGAAACGGGTCGACGCCCTCGCCGTCGCGCTGCCCCAGGGCGACACCCAGCGCGCGCGCCTGCGGGGCGGGCAGCCCGTCGAGGTGCCGGAGCAGGGGACGCAGGAGGCGGTGCAGCGCGCCGAACGCGATCGGCGACTCCGACTCCAGACCCTGGACCCGCAGGACGCGCACCCCGACCGCCCCGGCCACGGCGTCGTCGAGCAGTGCGGTCTTGCCCGAGCCGGGTTCGCCGTGCAGCACCAAGGCACCGGCCCGCGCCTCGCCGGCCCCCTCGACCAGGGCGGTGAGGCGGACCCGTTCGGCATCGCGCCCGTGCAGCACGGATCGACGCTAGCGCCCGGCGACCGCCTGCGGCGCACTCCGCCGATCCCCGCACTTTGACCGGGGCGAGCGGAGCGGCCTGCGGCAACGCTCAGGACATCGGCACCACCCGCCGCCACCCCGAGCACGGAGGACAGTCCCATGAGCACCACCATCGGCTCGACAGCACCCCACGACGCCGCGCAGGACGGCGAGCGCCCCCATCTCTCCCCCGCAGCGCGGGACCGCCTGGGCCGGGTCACGGTCCTGTCGATGAGCGCCGGGGCGGTCACCGCCGCCGTCCTGGTCCTCGTCGTGGTCGCCGGCGCCACCGAAGCGGTGGTCACCGGCGCCGGCCTGATCGGCTTCGCCGTGGGCTGGGCGCTGCTCGCCGTCCTGTCGGCCCGGCGCACCGCCCGGCCGCAACGATGGGCAGCGGTCCCCGCCGCCGTGATGGCGGCCACCGGGGCGGCTCTGATCCTGGTCGCACCCGGCGACGCGGGGCTCACCGCGGCCGGCTGGGTCTGGGGTCCGGTGATGCTGGCCGTCGCAGGGTGGTCCGCCGTCAGGGCGCGCCGCACGCTGCACACCCGGGCACGCACCCGGGTCGTGCTGCCCACCCTCGCGCTCCTCGCCCTGGCCTCCGTCGGAGGCCTCGCCCAGACGATCCGCGTCACCCAGGACGCGGCCGCCTACTCGGCACCCGGTCGCCTCGTGGAGGTCGACGGGCACACGATGCACCTGTACTGCACCGGCACCGGCAGCCCCACCGTCGTCCTCGAGAGCGGTCTTGGCGGCACGTCGACCCTGTGGAACCGGATCACCACGCAGGTCAGCGCCACGACCCGCGTCTGCGCCTACGACCGCGCCGGCCAGGCCTGGAGCGACGCGACCGGAACGCCCCGCGACGGCACTACCATCGCCACCGAGCTCCGAGCGCTGCTCGACACCGCCGGCGAGGCCGGGCCGTTCGTGCTCGTCGGGCACTCCGCTGGCGGCCCGTACGTCATGGCCTTCGCCGCGCAGCATCCCGACGACGTCGCGGGCATGGTCCTGCTCGACGCGACCAACCCTTACGACGTCGGTGCGAGCCTGGCCGGGCACACCGGCGGCGCGAAGAGCCCCCTGGCGCTGCTCCCGTCGCTGGCCCGCGCCGGCATCGCCCAGCTCATCCCTGCGTCCCGCTGGTCCGACCTGCCCGCACCGGCCGCCGACGTGTACCGCTCCCAGGTGGCCACGGCCAAGGGCGCGGCGAACACCGTCGCCGAGCTCGCCGCCTACGGGCAGGCCTTCGCCCAGGCCGAGCAGCTGACCACCCTGGGTGCCCGGCCACTCGTCGTGCTGACCACGGCGGACAAGGCTCAGGCCGACCCTGAAGGGTTCGCGGCCCAGCAGCGCTTCGCCGCGCTGTCCTCCGCCGGCTCCCTGCGCACGGTGGACACGACCCACACCGGCCTGCTCGACGACCGCACGGGATCGGCGTCCTCGGTGCAGGCCATCGTGGACACCGTCGTGGCGGTCCGGACGGGGACGGCGGTGCCCCGGTCATGACCACCGAGATCCGGTCGACCGGGGTGGTCCCGGTCGACCGGGCCGCGGGCCGGCCGACGAGCAGTCGCCGTGCCGTCGCCGCCCTCCTGCTCCTGGTCTCGGCCCAGTTCGTCGTCATGCTCGACACCTCGATCGTCAACGTCGCGCTCCCCTCCCTCCAGCAGGACCTCGGGCTGGGGCCGACGAGCACGGCCTGGGTGGTGAACGCCTACTTCCTGGCCTTCGGTGGGTTCCTGCTCCTCTCCGGGCGAGCTGCCGATCTCCTGGGACGTCGCCGGATGTTCGTGATCGGGGCCGCGGTCCTCAGCGCCGCCACCCTCGTGGCCGGGTTCGCGTCGAGCGCCACCGTTCTCATCGCGGCTCGCGCGATGCAGGGCGCAGGAGCCGCGGCGCTCAGTCCCGCCGCGCTGTCGATCCTGCTCGTCCTGTTCCCGGGCGCCGCACGAGCGCGCGCCATGGGCGCCTGGGGGGCCGCCTCCACGCTCGGCGGTGCGACGGGCGTCCTGGCCGGGGGCCTCGTCACCGCTGCGATCGGCTGGAGCGGCGTCTTCTTCCTCACGCTCCCGTTCACCCTGGGCGCGCTCCTCGCCGCACCGCGCCTGCTCGGCCGGTTCACCGCGCCGACGCGACCGACCACCCTCGACGTGCCCGGCGCGGCCACCGTGACGGCCGCGGCGCTGGCGGTCATCTTCGGGACCATCTCGGCGGCCGATCACGGGTGGTCCTCGTGGCAGACGGTCGTCGGCCTCGCCGTTGGCGCCGCGCTCCTGGCGGCCTTCGTGGCTCTCGAGAACGCGTCCGCCGCCCCGCTGCTGCCGCTCCCGCTGCTCCGTGTCCGCCCGGTCGCCGTCGGCATCGCCGTCGGCGTGCTCGGCGGCGCCGCCCGCGCCTCGACCTTCTACCTCGTCGCGCTCTACCTGCAGCAGGTCTTGGCGATGGGGCCGCGCCTCGCGGGGCTGGCGATGGTCCCGACCTCCCTGGCCGGATTCGCCGCCTCGCTGCTCGTGCTTCCCCGGCTCCTGCGGGCGTTCGGCCCGCAGCGGACCCTGACGCTCGGCCTCCTGGTGCTGGCCGCCGGGCACCTGTGGCTCGCCGGCCACCCCCTGGGTGACGGCTACCGAACGGGCGTCCTGCCCGGCCTGCTCCTGGCGGCCGCGGGCGTCGCCCTCAGCTTCACGCCGTCGACCATGGTGATCGCCGCAGCGATCCCCTTGGACAGCGCCGGCATGGCAGCCGGCCTGGCGAACGCCGCGTCGCAGATCGGCGCCGCCCTGGGCATCTCCGCCTTCAGCGCCATCGCCGCGGTCAGCGCGCACGCAGCCGACCTGGCGGTCACGGTCGGCGCTGCGGAGCCGAGGGGATTCGGGTCCGCGTTCACCGCTGCGGGTGTGGTCGCCCTTGCCGGCGCCGGGCTCAGCCTCTTCGGGCGCAAGGCATCAACGTCCGCCGCCGAGGTCTCCGCCGTCGGGAGAAGACCGCTCGAGTCCCCTCCCGCCGCGAGCGGTCAGTCCTCCTTGAGGCAGCCGACGTCGCCGTCCTTGCCCTCGACGTACAACTCCACGGTCGCCGCGCACTCGTCGGGGTCGGCCACCCACGCCGTGACCTTGTACTCGTGGTCCGACCCGCACGACACCTCCTGCAGCATGTCGCCGTCGGACGTGACCCAGCAGCTGCCCGCGGAGCCGCCGATCTCGCTCGGGGCGAACCACTGGAAGGTTGCGAACCCGCCGGCGGCCACACAGGCCACTGCGGTGACGACGACGAGGAGGCGGATCTCCGGGGTGTACGGCGCGCCGAGCTTCCTCGCCTCCTCGTGCGACCTCCACGCACGGAAGAAGAGGACAGCACCGAAGAACATGCCGCCGGTCCAGATGAACCCACCGCTGCTGTTCTTGGCCGCGAAGATCGCCGAGCCTGCGCCGACGAGGAAGACGGCGGCTCCCAGGAAGAAGGTGATGAGTTCGGCGCGACGGGCGGCAGCGCCGCCCCCGGCACCGGTGTCGCTCAGCGGAGCCCCCACCGAGCGCCGGTCCCACGGCGGAACCTGGGTGTTGACGACGGGCAGTGGTGCGCCGTCGTCGGCCAGCCAGTAGTGCCACCCCTCGGGCGCGGGCGGCCAGGTGGCCTCCGGCTGCCAGGCGACAGGCGGAGCCCACCCCGTCGATGCGGTCGGCCAGGTCGGGGGTGCATCGAAGCGCACGACGGTCTCCAGGTTCATGGGCGCTGGCCCGGGCAGGACAAACCTGGAAAGCGTGGCAGGAGGTTTGCCCCGCCGCCGGTGTTTCAGGGGCGAATT
>DASXVR010000147.1:0-2014 GCA_036504175.1 Actinotalea sp.
CGGCTACGGACCCATCCCGGCAGGTATGGCCCGGCAGATCGCCGCCGATGCGACGTGGCGCCCGGTCCTGACCGACGAGCGGACCGGTGAGCTCACAGCCCGCGGCGCCCGCACCTACCGACCGCCCGCGAGCCTGGCGGGGCTCGTCGTGGACAGGGACGTCACCTGCACGTTCCCCGGCTGCCGGGTCCCGGCCGCGCGGTGCGACCTCGACCACATCCGCCCGTTCGACCACACGCTGCCCGCCCAGGGTCAGACGCGCGCGGACAACCTTCAGGCCTTGTGCCGGCACCATCATCGACTCAAGACCCACAGCACCTGGTCCCCCGAGCGGGACCCCACCACCGGCCGGACGCGCTGGAGATCACCGACAGGTCTGACCTACACCCGGGACCCCGTCCCCACCGACCCGACCGATCGACCCGCGCGCCGTGGCCTGCCCGAGCCTGGCGACCCCCGTCGCGACGATCCACCGGAGTCCGACGACGCCCCACCACCGTTCTGATCCCGCGCCCGCCTCCGCTTCGTGCCGCCCCCGCCTCCGTTGCTGTGCCGTTCCCGCCTCTGTTGCTGCCGCTCCTGCCCCCGTTGCTGTGCCGCTCCCACCCCCGCAGGGACCTTCGGACACACTCGCGTGACGGGACGCGCCTAGTCTCGGCCGGTGGACGTAGCGGTGCTGGGAGCGACGGGTGACGTCGGGCGGCAGGTGTGCACGCAGCTCATCGAGCGGCGTGTGCTGCCGACGTCGTCGAGGCTCCAGCTGGTCGGCCGCGCTGGGGGCGCCTCCGAGCGCGCGGGCCACGGGCTGCGGGCCGACCTGGTCGACGCGTTCGACGAGCACGCACCCCTCATCGACGTTGCGCTCTGCCCGGAGGACGTCGTCGCCGACGTCGTCGTCGTGGCCGCGGGCCGCACGGCACCCGCCGCCGCGGGCAGCTCGACGGACCGCAACCAGCTCGCAGCAGACAATCACGCGATCTTCACCGCCTACGCCGATGCGCTCGCGACGCACGGCTCGGGCAACGAGGTGGTCATCGTCGTCTCCAACCCGGTCGAGCTCGGGGTCGCCGTCATGGCGCGCAGCCTCGGTCGGCACCGCGTCATCGGTATGGGCGCCTGGCTGGACACCCTGCGCTTCCGGCGCGAGATCGCCGTCTCGCTCGGACTGCGCCGCCATCGCATCGGCGGTTTCGTCGCCGGCCAGCACGGCACCGACCTCGTGCCCCTCTGGTCGACCGTCCGGATCAGCGGCCTCGACCGGGACGAGCGCGCGCGAGCCGTCGACGGCCTGCGCCGCGGCCGCACCCTCGCGACGTTCAGCCAGGAGATCTCCGACGCCCAGGCCACCCTGCTCGATCTTGCCGCCACCGACATCGGCGCCGCCTTCGCCCTGATCGACTCCTGGCCGCCGGACCTGCGCGCCGTCGCGCGGCCCTGGATGACGCACCAGAGTGGCGCGAAGACCGCGGCGGGCACAGCCGGCGCGACAGTCGACCTCGTGGACACCCTCCTCGACGGACGGGAGATCGTCGTCGCCGGGCAGGTGCTGCTCGACGGCGAGGTGGCCGTCGGTGGCGCTCCGCTGTGCGGCGTCCTCGGCGCACCGGTCGTCCTCGGGCCCGACGGGTGGACCCGCGTCCTGCTGGACGAACCACCCGCCGACGAGGCCGCTCGGCTCATCGAGTCGTGCAACCGCATCGACGCGTCGCTGGCGCCTTGGGGCCTCGACCGAGGGTGCGACTCATGACGCCCGGCGAGTGGCCGACGACGGGCGAGAGCTGGGTCGCGCTCATCCGCGGCGACGACCGGCCCGGCACGCTCACCGCGCTGACCAGCGTGTTCTCCACCCGCGGCGTGAGCTTCGAGTCGCTGGCCACGGGGGCTGTGGACGGCGACGCCGGCACCATCGCCGTGACCTTCCGCGCCACCGCACGACGCCAGCAGCTCCTGACCCGGACGGTGCAGCGACTCTCGGTGGTGCACAGCGTCGACGTCCGCCCCGCCGACGACCCTG
>DASXVR010000148.1:0-29834 GCA_036504175.1 Actinotalea sp.
CCGACGCATGCCAGCACCGACCCGTGGGACCAGGCGGTCGACTGGTCGCTGCACCGCGAGCTGCCGGCTCACCTGCCGCCCGAGCCCGACGTCGACGACGTCCGCTGGGACCAGGCCGAGACGGTCCAGCTCCCCGCGATCCCCCCGCCCGACGACGAGGACGACGAGGACGAGGAGGCAACCGGCCCTGACGACGTGGCCGAGGGCGACGGGGAGAGCGCCGCTGACGCGACTGCTCCCGCCCAGCAGCTGACCGGCCCCGACAGCACCGAGGAGGCCGGCTGGTCCCCCGAGGCCCACCAGCCCTCACCCTTCGACGAGCCCTCCGGCCCCGAGGAGCCGTCCGACACCGACAGGCCCGCCGTCGTGCGCCAGTCGGCCCTGCCACGGCCGTTCACCCCCGTCTTCGCGACGGAGCCACGCACCGCGCCACCGCTGCGCCAGCCGGCCGTCACCGGGTCGGGCCGGGCCGACGCGGTTCCCGCGCAGCCCGACAGGTCGATGGGCGGCGACGCAGCCGCGACGCGGGCGCCGGCTCCGCCCTTCGCCACACCGGGCGCCGCCGCACCCGTTCCCGCCGACGACTTCGACGCGCTGGTCAGCCCTCCTGCCGACGCCGTGCCGCACGCTGCGTCGTACGCGGCCCGGCCTGCGCCCCAGCCCCAGCCGCCGGCCGAGCTGCCGACGCTCGGTGACCTGCTCGCGGCCCGTCCCGCACCCCCCGCCGGCCCGGCCGAGCAGGGGTGGCAGGGCACCGTCCGCCGGCTGACCGGCGGCCTCATCTCACCCGCACCGGGCCCCACCGAGCAGCGGCACCGCGAGGCGGTCGCCGTCGTCCAGCGAAGCCTCGAGGGTCCCAAGACGATCGTCGTCATCAACCCCAAGGGTGGCGCCCACAAGACCACCGCGACGCTGCTCCTCGCGGCGACCTTCGGCCAGCAGCGCGGTGGCTACACGCTCGCGTGGGACAACAACGAGACGCGCGGGACCCTGGGCTGGCGCTCCCACCAGTCCCGGCACCACAACACCGCGGTCAACCTCCTGCAGGACCTCGACCGGTTCAGCGACCCGGCAGCCGCGCGCGTGGGTGACCTGGACAACTACGTGCGCTCGCAGGGCTCGGCCCAGTTCGACGTGCTCGCCTCCGACGAGGATGCGGCGTCCGCGGCCTCCATCGACGCCTTCGCCTTCCGTTCGCTGCACCGCACGCTCTCGCGCTTCTACCGGATCATGGTGGTCGACACCGGGAACAACATGCGGGCCTCCAACTGGCAGGCGGCGATCGACGCGGCCGACCAGGTGGTCCTCGTGTCGACGGTCCGCGAGGACACCGCGCAGTCGGCCGCCTGGGCCGTGGACGCCCTGCGCGCCACCGGGCGCGGCGAGCTGGTCCGGAACGCCGTCACCGTCCTGTCGGCGCCTGCGGTCAACCGGGACGAGCCCCTCGCCCGGCGCCTGCACGAGCACTTCGGCCAGCTGACGCGGCGTGTCGTCGAGGTCCCCTACGAGCCGTCCCTCGTGGCCGGACGACCCATCCAGTTCGACGCGCTCTCGGCACGGACGCGCGAGGCGTGGCTGCACGTGACGGCAGCGGTGGCCGAGGGTCTCTGATCGATGCGGACGACCACCGTGCGCCTGGCGACCGTCGAGGACGCCGAGGCCATCGCCACGCTGGTGCACTCGGCCTACCGAGGCGACGAGAGCCGTCAGGGCTGGACCACCGAGGCCGACCTCCTCGGCGGCCAGCGCACCGACGAGGCGATGGTGCGCGACCTGATCGCCGGCCCGTCCACCGAGGTGCTCGTCGGCCACGCGCCGCAGGCTCCGGAGGCGCTGCTGGCCTGCTGCCTGCTCGAGCACCGCGGCGAGTCGGCGTACCTCGGCATGTTCGCCGTGCACCCGGGGCTGCAGGGCAGGGGAGTCGGCCGCGCCATGCTCGCCGCCGCCGAGGACCATGCCTCGGGGGACTGGGGAGCCGCCCGGCTCGAGCTCACGGTGCTCAACAGGCGACCCGAGCTCATCGCCTGGTACGAGCGGCGCGGGTTCACCCTGACCGGCGAGGAGCACGAGTTCCCCTACGGCGACGAGCGTTTCGGCATCCCGCGCCACGACGACCTGGTGCTCCTGGCGATGGCCAAGCCCATCGGCCGACCCGAGAACGCAGACGTCACAGCATCGCGTCGAGCGTGACGAACCCGTAGCCCGCGGCGCGCAGCCGGTCGATGACACCGGGCAGTGCGTCGGCGTCCAGGGTCGTGCCGTCATCCGGGTTCGCGCCCACGTGCATCAGCACGATCTCGCCCGGACGCACCGCGCCGACTGCCCGGTCGGCCACGCTCGCAGCCGTCTGGCCGCCGCTGGTGCCCTTCCAGCCGAGCGTGTCCACGGTCCACCGGACCGGCACGTAGCCCGCTGCGTTCACCGCGCGGACGTCGGCGGCGGTGCGGTCCCCGTACGGGAAGCGGAACCACGGCCTGGCCCCGGACGCCCCGGCCGCCGTGATCGCCGCCTCCGCCGTCGCGAGGTCCTCGGCGATCTCCGCGTCCGTCAGCGCCGGGTAGTGCTCGTGGGTGTCGCTGTGGTTGCCGATCCGGTGACCGGCGGCGGCGATGGCCGCGACCTGGGCGGGGTAGCGCCGGGAGAACTCGCCCGTGAGGAAGAACGTGGCCCGGACGTCCTGGGTCGCGAGCGTCGACAGGATCGACCCCACCCCGGCGTCCGACGCGCCGGCGTCGAAGGTGAGGGCGACCACCAGCTCGGCCGTGGGCAGGTGGTCCCAGTCGGTCCCGAGGAGCGAGGCGGGAGGGGTCGTGCCGGGCGGGACCGTCGGCTCGGGCCCGGCGGACGGCGGCACGGCCGGCGTCGGCGGGGCCGAGGTCGGGGTCGCGACGGGGCCCGGCGGCGGGCTGCTCGAGGCGGACGGGGTCGCTGGGGCGCTCGTCGCCGGGGGCGCCGGTCGCGTGCTTGTGTCGTCGTCGGCGTCCTGGGCGCCGGGGGAGGCCGGTCCAGGCGCCGTGACCGTCGAACCGGTGCCGTCCGCGATCGTCCCGACGGAGGCCGGGCCGGGGATGGGGGCCGGCGACGGGACCGTCCCGGACGCGCACCCGGCCAGCCCGACCGTGATCGCAGCGAGCAGGCCCAGCACCGACGTCCGACGACGTCCCATGGCACCAGCATGCTCCCGCGCCGCCCGCACGGACAGGGCGCGATCCCCAGGTCACGCGCGTCGCTCTGGGACAGGATGGGGTCATGACCGAGACCCACACGCACACGCACATCGATGTCCCGCGCACGGCCGTCGTGACCGGGGCCGGCCGCGGGATCGGGCGAGCGATCGCCCTCGGCCTGGCCGTCCGCGGGTACGACGTCGCCCTGGTCGGGCGCACGGCGGCCCATCTCGAGGAGGTGGCGGCCGAGATCGCCCGCGCCGCCTCAGCGCCGCGCACGGTGGTGGTCCCCGTCGACCTGGTGGATGCGACAGGCGTCCGCGAGGCGGCCGCCACGATCCAGGCCGAGCTCGGCGGCATCGGCCTGCTGGTCAACAACGCAGGCGTCATCGAGCACCGCGAGCTGCCGTTCGACCAGGACGACCCCGAGGACGACTGGCGGGTCATCGAGACCAATGTGCGCGGGCCGATGCTCATCACCCATGCCCTGCTCGGCGGCATGCTCGCGCAGGGTGGCGCCCGCATCGTCAACATCAACTCCGGGGCCGGCCACCGGGGCACGTCGACCTACACCGGCTACGCGATCAGCAAGGGCGCGCTGGCCCGGTTCACCACCCAGCTCGACACGCAGTACCGCGACCGTGGCCTGCGCGTCTTCGACGTGGCACCCGGCGTCGTGGCCACGGACATGACGGCGAGCATGCCCACGCACGACGACCGGACGGAGTGGACGCCCGTCGAGGAGGTCGTCTCGATGGTCGCGGCGATCGCCTCCGGGGACCTCGACGCGCTCTCGGGGCGGTTCCTGCGGTGCGGGGACGACTCCCCGGCAGAGCTCGCCGCCCGCACCTACGACATCCTCATCACCGACGCGCGGCGGCTGCGCCTGGTGCGCTACGGCGCGCACGACCCGCTGATCCCGACCGGCCCCACCCCCGGCACCCCGCCGCTGCACTGACGCACTGACGACGACGGCCCCCGAGTTGCCTCGGGGGCCGTCGTCTGTCGGGGTCGGGTGTCAGGTCCCGAACCACTCGGCGACGCGATCGGCGATCTCCTTCTCGAAGAGGTCGTCGTCGTGCCGCGTCCGCAACCACTCGATGAAGCTGCCCTCGACCGCGTCGTCGAGCTGACGACGCGCCTCGTCGGGCGCTGTCACCGCGTGGTAGAGCATCTCCTCGGCCTCAGCCGCCGTCCGGTAGAGGAACGGGTAGGCCGGGGGCAGGATCGCCCGCACCCAGGGGCGGTCCGGGAACACACCGATGGCGCCGGCGACCAGCGCCTCGATGTACTCCAGGCCGTAGGACTCCTCGACCGCTGTCGCCAGGAACGCCGTGGTGCGCGCCAGGGCGCTCCAGTAGTCCTCGCGGCTGGCCGTCAGCGGGCCGACCCACGCCCAGTCGCGCTGGGAGAGCCGCATGGCCTTCTCGGAGATCAGGTGCGACTCGTGCAGCCGGGCCTCGACCTTGATCGGCGTCCGCTTGACCAGCCGCTCGACCACGTCGAGGAACAGCTGCGGCTGCTTGCGGTCGGAGAGGTAGATCGCGGGGTACAGGACCACCGGGACCGCCGTCTCCTGCCGCGGCTGGACGTGCTCGAGCCGGATGCCCAGGTTGACCCACGCGATCCGTGCCTTCTCGGCGAGCGGCTGCGTGGTCCAGGAGGACACGACCTCGTGCACCTCGTGCGCCGTGCGCTCGGAGTTGGCGAACGTCGGGAACAGGGCGCACGAGAGGGCGAGGGCCGCCCGCTGCACGTCGTGGGTGAACTGCGAGATGGTCCACCACACGAAGTTCATCAGCCTGGGCTCGTCGCAGCTCGCCTTGAGCGTCTGCCACACGGTGACCGAGTCGATCACGTCCATGTTGATGACGACCGTGTCGGAGCCGTCCACGAACTCGAGCGGGATCACGTCGAACCCGTCGCAGTGACGCGGTCCCGGCCCGATGAGCAGGGCTCCGGGGAACACGCGCAGCAGACGACGGACCAGCGTGGCGCCGGCGTCGTGGCCGGAGACGTGGCCCTCGGCGTCGACCTGGGCTGCGCCGTAGCGGATCGCGACTCTCATCGCTCGTCACCCCCTGTGGACACGAGCTCGGACGCGCGACCGGCTGCGTGGGCCTTGTCGGCCCCTGCTCGTGGGGACACGAGGGAGTCGGTCACCTCCGGGGTGGCCGGACCGTCGAGCCGCGTGCTCGTGTCGCCGGACCCGTCAGGGCTGCTGGTTGAGACCGACTCGTCGTCCGTGAGCGACGTCGTGATGCGCATCCCGTAGAAGGACCTGTACACGAAGTACGACGTCACCAGGAAGAACGTGCCGGACAGGATGAGCACCAGGGTGTGCAGGCCCTGCGCGTTCAGGCTCACGGCGAGCTCGACGGCCAGCAGGCCGAAGAGGGTCGTGAACTTGATGACCGGGTTGAGCGCCACCGACGAGGTGTCCTTGTACGGGTCGCCAACCGTGTCGCCGACGATCGTGGCCTCGTGCAGCGCGGTGCCCTTGGCGTGCAGGTCGACCTCCACGATCTTCTTCGCGTTGTCCCACGCCCCACCCGCGTTGGCCATGAAGTTGGCCTGGTAGAGCCCGAACGCGGCGATCGAGATCAGGTAGCCGATGAAGAAGTACGGCTCGACGAACGCGAACGCCAGGGTGGCGAAGAAGACCCCGAGGAACATGTTGATCATGCCCTGCTGGGCGTACTGGGTGCAGATCTCCACGACGCGGCGGGAGTCCGCCTCGCTGGCCTTCGTGGCACCGTCGAGCTTGATGGTGTTCTTGATGAACTCCACCGCGCGGTAGGCACCCGTGGTGACGGCCTGGATCGACGCACCGGTGAACCAGTAGATGATCGCGCCGCCGGTGATCAGGCCGAGCAGGAACGGCGGGTGCAGCAGCGAGAGGTTCTCCAGGCCGGTCGTCAGGCCCTCGGTGAGGCTCATGATGATCGAGAAGATCATCGTGGTGGCCCCGACGACGGCGGTGCCGATGAGGACCGGCTTGGCCGTGGCCTTGAAGGTGTTGCCGGCGCCGTCGTTCTCCTCGAGCATCAGCTTGGCCTTGTCCCACTGCGGCTCGAAGCCGTACTCGCCGGTGAGCTCGGCGTCGATCTCGTCGACCTCCTCGATCAGCGACAGCTCGTAGACGCTCTGGGCGTTGTCCGTGACCGGGCCGTAGGAGTCGACGGCGATGGTCACCGGGCCCATGCCCAGGAAGCCGAAGGCCAGGAGGCCGAAGGCGAACACGGCGGGGGCGATCATCACCGAGTCGAAGCCCTGCTCGCTGAGCAGGAAGGCCCCGCCCATGAGGGCGACGATGGCCATGCCCAGCCAGTAGGCGGCGAAGTTGCCCGCGACCAGGCCGGACAGGATGTTGAGCGAGGCGCCGCCCTGGCGCGAGCTCTTGACGACCTCACGCACGTGCTTGCTGCTGGTCGACGTGAACGCCTTGACGAGCTCGGGGATGAGCGCGCCGGCGAGGGTGCCGAACGAGATGATCAGCGCCAGCTTCCACCACAGGCCGTCGCCTGCGGTCTCGCTGAGCACGAAGTACGTGGTCGCGAAGGTCGCTCCGATAGAGACGAGCGACGTGATCCACACCAGGGACGTCAGCGGCGCCTCGAAGTTGAACCGGTCGGCCTTCGCGTAGCGGTGCCGCGTCCACGCGTCGTTGATCAGGTACGAGCCGCCGGAGGCGATGACCATGACCGCGCGGACGACGAACAGCCACACCAGCAGGCTCGCCTGCATGGACGGGTCGTGGACGCCGAGCAGGATGAAGGTGATCAGCGCGACGCCGGTGACGCCGTAGGTCTCGAACCCGTCGGCGCTCGGGCCGACCGAGTCGCCCGCGTTGTCGCCCGTGCAGTCGGCGATGACGCCCGGGTTGCGCGCGTCGTCCTCCTTGATCTTGAACGCGATCTTCATGAGGTCGGAGCCGATGTCGGCGATCTTGGTGAAGATGCCACCGGCGATGCGCAGGGCCGCGGCGCCGAGGGACTCGCCGATGGCGAAGCCGATGAAGCACGCGCCGGCGATGTCGCGCGGCAGGAACAGCAGGATGATCAGCATCATCAGCAGCTCGAGGCTGATCAGCACCATGCCGATCGACATGCCCGACTTCATCGGGATGCGGTGCATCGGCAGCGGCTTGCCGGCCAGCGACGCGAAGGCGGTGCGCGAGTTGGCGAAGGTGTTCACCCGGATGCCGAACCAGGCCACCGAGTACGAGCCGGCCATGCCGATGAGGCTGAAGGCGATGACCACCGCCACGCGGCCCCACGGGAACCCGACGAGCACGCCGTAGTAGACGACGATCACCGAGGCGATGAACACCCACAGGATCAGCAGGAAGCGGCCCTGCTGGATGAGGTACGCCTTGCAGGTGGAGTAGATGAGCTCGGAGACCTCGCGCATCGAGGGGTGCACCGCGAGCTTGCGGAGCTGCAGGTAGGTCATCAGGCCGAAGCCGAGACCCAGGGCGCACACGATCAGGCCGAACATGAGCAGCGTCCGGCCGGACGCACCGCCCATGACGTTCACGGCGCTCAGGTCGGGCAGGGACAGGCTCGCCTCGCCACCGTGCGTCTTGCCCGAGCCGGAGGAGCCGCAGCCCGCGAGCGCGAGCATGCCCGCGCCGGCCAGGCCGAGCATGCCGCCGCGCCGGGCCAGGCCGCGCCGCCGTGCACCGGGAGGCTGGGGCCCCTCACCGGTTCGACCTCTGCCACGGGGCAGGAGATCGGAGGACTGTGTGGGCGCATCGGTGCCGGTGCGTCCCTCGGTCGGAACACGGTTCACGGTTTCCCCAGGCGTGGGTGAGAAGCGACGTTGCGGTCCCTTCGACGCTATGACCGAGATCACCTTGTGACCTGAGACCTTCGGCTCAGGTAGCCGCGCGACCGCTCTGTGAAAGCCCAGCTGTCCACCCTTCGACCCTCGCGTGACCGAGGGTCGAAGGTCCCCCGACACCGGCGCCGGTCAGGCGCACCCTGGACGGACGTGACGTCGGCAACGGGGCCGACGTCCCGCGCAGAGAGGCGCATCGTGGTCAAGTACGTCTACGACTTCAGCGAAGGTAACAAGGACCAGAAGGACCTCCTCGGCGGCAAGGGGGCCAACCTCGCCGAGATGACGCGGCTCGGACTGCCCGTCCCTCCGGGTTTCACGATCACCACCGAGGCCTGCCGCACGTACATGTCGACCGGCACGCTGCCGGCTGAGCTGCGCGTCGAGGTCACGATGGCCGTCCGCCGGCTCGAGGACGAGCTGGGCCGTTCGCTCGGTGACTTCCACGACCCGCTCCTGGTCTCCGTCCGCTCCGGCGCCAAGTTCTCGATGCCGGGCATGATGGAGACGGTCCTGAACGTCGGGCTCAACGACGCGTCCGTGCAGGGCCTGGCCAAGTTCTCCGACGACGAGCGGTTCGCGTGGGACTCCTACCGCCGGCTCATCCAGATGTTCGGCAAGACGGTGCTCGACATCAACGGCGACCTGTTCGCCCACGCGCTCGACGACATGAAGAAGCAGCGCGGCGCCGCCACCGACACCGACCTCACCGCCAAGGACCTCGAGGAGCTCGTCGGCGAGTTCAAGGCGATCGTGCGCGAGCAGTCGGGCCGCGAGTTCCCGCAGCACCCCCGTGAGCAGCTGGACCTCGCGATCACCGCCGTCTTCAACTCGTGGAACACCGACCGCGCGCGGCTCTACCGCCGCCGTGAGCGCATCTCCGACGACCTGGGCACCGCCGTCAACGTCGTCAGCATGGTGTTCGGCAACCTCGGCTCCGACTCCGGCACGGGTGTCTGCTTCACGCGTGACCCGTCCACCGGCATGCCGGGCGACTACGGCGACTACCTGCCGAACGCCCAGGGTGAGGACGTGGTCGCGGGTATCCGCAACACGCTCACGCTGGCGGACTTCGAGCAGCTCGACCCGTCGTCCTACACCGAGCTGCGTCAGGCGATGCGGCGCCTGGAGACCCACTACCGCGACCTGTGCGACATCGAGTTCACCGTCGAGCGCGGCAAGCTGTGGATGCTGCAGACCCGTGTCGGCAAGCGCACCGCCGCCGCCGCGTTCCGCATCGCCACGCAGCTCGTGGACGAGCACCTCATCACGCTCGACGAGGCCCTCGAGCGCGTCACCGGCGCCCAGCTGAGCAAGCTGATGTTCCCGCAGTTCGACTCCGCGGCCGAGCGCACCCTGCTCGCCGTCGGCATGGCGGCGTCCCCGGGCGCGGCCGTGGGCCAGGCGGTCTTCGACTCCGTCACCGCTCAGGAGTGGGCGGCCGCGGGCAAGGACGTCATCCTGGTCCGCCGCGAGACGAACCCGGACGACCTCGGCGGCATGATCGCCGCCGTCGGCGTCCTCACCTCGCGCGGGGGGAAGACCTCGCACGCGGCTGTCGTCGCGCGCGGCATGGGCACCACCTGCGTGGTCGGCGCCGACAAGCTCGACGTCGACGTGACCAAGCGGGAGATCCGGGTCGGCAAGCGGGTCATCAAGGAGGGCGAGGTCATCGCCATCGACGGCTCGACCGGCGAGATCTTCCTCGGTTCGGTGCCCGTCGTCCCGTCGCCCGTGGTGCAGTACCTCGAGGAGGGCCTGGACGCCGCACTGGCAGCGCTCAGCGGCCCGGACGCCGAGGAGACCGGTGAGCTCGTCAAGGCCGTCGACCGCGTGCTGACCCACGCCGACGCGGTCCGCAGGCTGCGCGTGCACGCCAACGCCGACACCGAGGACGACGCCCGCCGCGCCCGCACCTGGGGTGCCCAGGGCATCGGCCTGTGCCGCACCGAGCACATGTTCCTCGGCGACCGCCGGGTGCTCATCGAGCGGCTCATCCTGGCCCAGGAGGACGCCGAGCGTCAGGCGGCGCTGGACGCGCTCCTCCCGCTCCAGCGCGCGGACTTCATCGAGATCCTGCGGGAGATGGACGGCCTGCCGACCACCATCCGCCTGATCGACCCGCCGCTGCACGAGTTCCTCCCCGACCTCACCGAGCTCTCCGTGAAGGTCGCCCTGGCGGCCGACGCGCGCAAGCGCGGCGAGACGACCGTGTCCGACGAGGAGTTCGAGCGCGACACCGTGCTGCTGGCAGCGGTGCAGCGCATGCACGAGGCGAACCCGATGCTCGGTCTGCGCGGCGTCCGGCTCGGCATCGTGGTGCCCGGCCTGTTCGCCCTGCAGATCCGCGCTGTGGCCGAGGCTGCGGCCCACCGGCTGCGTGCCGGTGGCAAGCCCCACGCCGAGATCATGATCCCGCTGGCCGCATCGGTCATGGAGCTGCACCTGATCCGCGACGAGGCCGAGCTCATCCTGGCCGAGGTCGCCAAGGCCGAGGGCGTGGACCTGCACATCCCGATCGGCGCCATGATCGAGCTCCCGCGCGCGGCCCTCACGGCCGAGCGCATGGCCGGGGCTGCCGAGTTCTTCTCCTTCGGCACCAACGACCTCACCCAGACCACGTGGGGCTTCTCGCGTGACGACGTGGAGAGCGCGTTCTTCCCGGAGTACACCGACCGCGGCGTCATCAGCGTGTCGCCGTTCGAGACGATCGACCGGAACGGCGTCGGCCGTCTGGTGCGGATCGCCGTCGAGGAGGGCCGCCTCGGCCGTCCCGACATCACCCTGGGCGTGTGCGGTGAGCACGGCGGCGACCCGGAGTCGATCCACTTCTTCAACGAGGTCGGTCTGGACTACGTGTCCTGCTCGCCGTTCCGGGTGCCGGTCGCGCGCCTGGAGGCAGGCCGCGCCTCGGTCCTGACGGCAGGCAGCGACACCCGCTGACCTCCCGCGGCGGCACACCCGCCGCCCCCCGACTCTGGCCGGGACCTGCGCTATCGACGCCGGGTCCCGGCCAGAGCACTGTCCGGGGCTGGTTCAGCGGAGAGGTACGAAGCGGTAGCCGCCGTGGGTCGTGATCGTCAGGCCCCCGTCGGCGGCGCGCACGACGAGGAGCATCTCGCCGCGGACGGGGATCACCATCCGGCCGTCCGGCGCGAGCTGGGCCACGAGCTCGTCGGGCAGCTCGGTGGCCTGCGCCGAGACCAGGATCCGATCGAAGGGACCGTCCGCAGGGGAGCCGAGGGTGCGCGGGTCCGCGCGATCCATCCGGGCCCACGGCTGACCCGTGGCCGCCACGTTGCCGGCGCCCCACACCGCAAGGTCCGGCTCGAGCTCCACGCCGATGACGCTGCCCTGAGGCCCGACGAGGTGTGCGAGCAGGGCCGTGGTCCAGCCCGAGCCGGCCCCGACGTCGAGGACCGTCGCGCCCGGCGGCACGTCGAGCAGCCGCAGCATCGTCGCCACGGTGCTGGGCTGGCTGCTCGTCTGCCCGTGCGCGAGCGGCAGCGGGTGGTCCTCCCGTGCGTGCCGGCGCTGGTCGGGCGGCAGGAAACCCGTCCGCGGGTGGGCGTCGAAGGCCTCGTCTACCCGGTCGGGCTGGTGCGGGCTGGGGATGCGGTTCCTCAGGGTGCACCTCCGGATGCCCGGGCGGAGCTCTGGGGATACGGTCGAACGATCCACTGCACCTGCCCCGGAGGTAGTCCATGCCCACGCGTACCGCACGCACCGCCTGGAACGGCACCCTGAACGACGGCTCCGGTCAGGTCGAGCTGACCAGCTCGGGGGTGGGGACCTACGACGTCTCGTTCCCGAGGCGCACCGCCGAGTCGGCCGACGGGACGACGAGCCCTGAGGAGCTCATCGCTGCCGCGCACTCGTCGTGCTACGCGATGCAGCTCTCCGGGCTGATCGGCAAGGCGGGTGGGACCCCGCAGAGCCTCGAGGTCACCGCCGAGGTGTCGCTCGCCCCGGATCCAGCAGGCGGCCTGCGCATCGACCGGATCACGCTCACCGTGCGCGGCGAGGTGGACGGTCTGGACGAGGCGGGCTTCATCCAGGCGGCCGAGGACGCCAAGGCGACGTGCCCGGTGAGCAAGGCGCTCGCCGGCGTCGACGTGATCGAGCTGGACGCAGCCTTCGTCTGACCGTTCGTCCGACCTGACGGGCATCGGGCCTCCTGGCGGTGTGATCGACCACCTCAAGGCTGGCCCGGTGCCCGGCGCCGCGCCACCCCCGCGGCGCTCACCACCCGAGGGGCGGACGTCCCCCGAGGGGCGTCCGGGGTGCGTGGCAGGATCATCGCCGTGTCCACAGCGACCCCGACAGTGCCCTCCGCAGTGCCCCCGGTGCCGGGTCGAACGGGCGCCTCGGGCCTGCCGGCAGCCGAGCTGGTCGCCCTCCTGCGGGCAGCCGTGCGCGGGGAGGTCGACGCGACGCCGCTGCGCCGCGCGGAGTACTCGACCGACGCGTCCAACTACCGGGTCGTGCCCCAGGTCGTCGTGGTCCCGCGGGACGTCGACGACCTGATCGCCGTCACGGAGGTCGCCCGGAGCACCGGGACACCGCTGACCGTGCGGGGCGGCGGGACCTCGGTCGCCGGCAACGCCGTCGGCACGGGCATCGTCGTCGACACGTCGCGCCACCTCACGGCCATCGGCGCGATCGACCCCGATGCGCGCACCGCTGTGGTCGAACCCGGCGTCGTGATGAGCAGCCTCCAGGCCGCCGCCCGTCGGCACGGCCTGCGCTTCGGCCCTGACCCCTCGACCCAGGACCGCGCGACCCTCGGCGGGATGATCGGCAACAACGCGTGCGGGCCCCACGCCGTCGCCTACGGGCGGACCGCGGACAACGTGGTCAGCCTCGACGTGGTCGACGGCACCGGCCGGCGGTTCGTCGCCGGCCGTGGCACCGGGGCGCTGGACGTCGTCCCCGGGCTCGCCGGCCTGGTGACCGATCACCTGTCCACCGTGCGCACCGAGCTCGGCCGCTTCGGCCGCCAGGTGTCCGGCTACTCCCTCGAGCACCTGCTGCCTGAGCACGGGCAGGACCTGGCCAAGATGCTCGTCGGCACCGAGGGCACGCTCGTCACCGTCCTTGGCGCGACGGTCAACCTGGTCCCCATCGCCGATGCCGCCGTCCTGGTGGTCCTCGGGTACCCGGACATGCCGAGCGCCGCCGACGCCGTCCCCGCGCTGCTGGCCCATGCACCGCTAGCGGTCGAGGGCCTCGACGCCCGGCTCGTCGACGTGGTGCGCCGCCACCGGGGTGCGGCACGGGTCCCGGCGCTGCCCGACGGCGGCGGCTGGCTGATGGTCGAGATGGGCGGCGCGTCGCGCGAGGAGGCGCTGGCCCGGGCGCAGGCGATGGTCGCCGACGCCGGGACCGCCTCGGTGCGCGTGATCCCGCCGGGCGCCGAGGCGTCGTCCATGTGGCAGATCCGTGCCGACGGCGCCGGCCTCGCCGGTCGGACGCCCGACGGGTCGCAGGCCTGGCCGGGGTGGGAGGACGCCGCCGTCCCGCCCGAGCGCCTGGGCGCGTACCTGCGCGAGTTCGAGGCGCTCATGGCCGAGCACGGGGTGGACGGGCTCCCGTACGGGCACTTCGGCGACGGCTGCGTGCACGTGCGGATCGGTGTCCCGCTGGAGCGCGCGGGCGACGTCGCCGGGTTCCGGCGCTTCATCACCGAGTCGGCCCAGCTGGTCGCGGCGCACGGCGGTTCCCTGTCCGGCGAGCACGGGGACGGCCGGGCACGCAGCGAGCTGCTGCCGGTCATGTACTCGGCCGAGACCATCGACCTCTTCGGTGCGGTCAAGGCGCTGTTCGACCCGGCCGACGTGCTCAACCCGGGAGTCCTGGTGGATCCGCGACCGTTCGACGCGGATCTGCGCCGCCCCCACGCCGTCCCGCTCCCGCGCGCCGCGGGCTTCGCCTTCGCGCACGACGGCGGCGACTTCACCACCGCCGTCCACCGGTGCGTCGGCGTCGGCAAGTGCCGGGCGGACTCGAGCGCTGCCGGCGGCTTCATGTGCCCGTCGTACCTGGCCACGCGCGACGAGAAGGACTCCACCCGGGGCCGTGCGCGTGTGCTGCAGGAGATGGCCAACGGCACCCTCGTCGACGACGGCTGGCGCTCGTCGGAGGTCCACGAGGTCCTGGACCTGTGCCTGAGCTGCAAGGCCTGCTCGAGCGACTGCCCGGCCGGGGTGGACATGGCCCAGTACAAGGCCGAGGTGCTGCACCGCGCGTACAAGGGCCGGCTCCGTCCGATGAACCACTACGCCCTCGGCTGGCTCCCGCGCTGGGCCCGGCTCGCCGGCATCGCGCCGCGCCTGGTCAACGCGATCCTGGGCCGTCCGGCGCTCGCGCGGCTCGTGCTCAGCATCGGCGGCATGGACACGCGGCGGAGCATCCCGCAGTTCGCGACGACGCCCTTCCGGCGGGCGTGGAAGGCCCAGCGCGACGGCTCTGCGGCGACTGCGGCGCCGATCGCCGACGACGGTCGGCCGGGCGGGGCGACGGACCGTCGCGTCGTGCTCTGGACGGACTCGTTCAGCGACGCGTTCGACCCCGCCGTCCCACAGGCCATGGTCACGCTCCTGCGCGACGCCGGGTACCAGGTGATCGTGCCGGAGCAGCACGCCTGCTGTGGGCTGACCTGGATCAGCACCGGCCAGCTCGACGGCGCCCGCCGCCGTCTCACCGAGCTCCTCGGGGTGCTCGGGCCGTACGCGGTCAACGGCATCCCGATCATCGGCGTCGAGCCGTCCTGCACGGCGGTGCTCCGCAGCGACCTGATCGACCTGCTGCCCGACGACCCACGCGCCGTGGCGGTCGCCGGTGCCACCCGGACCCTCGCCGAGCTCCTCACGGACATCGGCCCCGCGGGACCGGGCGCCTGGACGCCACCGAGCCTGGACGGCGTGACGGTGCTGGCCCAGCCGCACTGCCACCACCACTCGGTCATGGGCTACGACGCCGATGTGGCGCTGCTTCGCGCCGCGGGGGCCGAGCTCACGACGCTGGCGGGCTGCTGCGGCCTTGCCGGGAACTTCGGCATGGAGAAGGGTCACTACGACGTGTCGGTGGCCGTGGCCGAGCATGCGCTGCTGCCGGCGCTGCGCGACGCCGCCCCGGGCACCGTCCTGCTGGCAGACGGGTTCTCCTGCCGGACGCAGGCCGACCAGCTCGCCGGCGAGCAGGGCGTCCACCTGGCCCAGCTCCTCGCGTCGCGCCTGACCTGACGCAGGCGCTCGTCCACGTCCTCCGATCGGGGCATTTCGGGCGGGGCGGCCGGGGCCCTAGGCTCGGGACCACCCCGTCACGTCGCACTTCCGAGGCGCCCTGTCGTCATGCCCATGTTCCAGGTCGAGCACGGCCGCGCGTTCGCGGCGCCGCAGCACGCGGGCGCGCCCGAGACCTCCGGTTCGCACGAGCACGGCGTGGTGGGCGAGGGTCTGGACGCGCTGCTCGCCGAGCACCTGCTGCCGCTGCGGACCCGGGACGGTGACGACGACGAGCCCTACCTGCTCGCGGTCGACGCCTCCGGGCAGCCGGTGGTGGTGGAGGTCGTCGGCCTGCTCGACGAGGGGGCGCTGCTGCAGGCGCTGCGCCACACGGGCCGTGCGGCAGGCCTGAGCACGATGGAGATTGCCCGGGCGTACCGCGCCGGCCCGGAACGGTTCACCGCGGACCTGGAGGCCTTCCGCGAGACGGTGCCGGCGACGTCCTTGCTGTCCACGACAGTGAACGGCGGTGCGCGGCTGCTCCTCGTCTGTGCCCAGGTCGCACCGGGGATGCAGGACGTGGTCGAGTTCCTGCTCCAGCCGGGCTGCCAGGTCGACGTGCTGCAGGTCGGTCTCATCCAGGGCGCCGACGGCCACCGCATCCTGGACGTGTCACCGCTGACCCGGCACGCCCCGGCGCGACGCGGGCTCGAGCCGACGGTCGTGCACCGACTCCGCAGCGTCCGGCCAGGGCCTGTGGCCGGGCCCACGTCCACCGGGCCGGGGCCTCTCGTCGGACCAGGGCCGATGGCCGGGCCGACGCAGCCTGCCGAGGCAGCGCCCCACGAGCCCGTCCCGCCCCACCAGCGCGGCGCTGTGCTGACACCCCCGCGCTGGCCGTCGGAGGTGAGCGCGGAGCCGACGCGCCGCTTGCCGACGCTCGTGCCGCCGCCGTTCGCGACCCGCGTCGGTGCGCCGCGACCCGCCGCGCCCGAGGCTTCCGGCCGGACCGAGGCGCCGGTGACGGCCGACCGGCCGGTGGCGGCCGACTCCAGGGTGACGCCCGCATCCCCGTCGGCGTCGGAGTCGCGGGAGCCCGCGGAGGACCTGCCCTACGCCTTCACCGGTGCCGTGCCTCCGGTTCGCGTCCCCGATGCCCGGATGCAACGGCTGGCGTCGGCTGCGCAGGCGCCGGCGGTGCTCGTGTGGCACCGCGAGCGTCGCAACGAGTGGTTCGAGGCGCTCCTGCATCCCGACGGGTGGATCGAGCTCCCGGACGGGTCTCGGCACACCGACCCCAGCGTCGCCGCCGCCGTCGTCAGCGGTGCGACGGTGCCCGTCGACGGCTGGAGGGTGTGGCGGCTCGACTCGACCCGCGGACGGACCCTCGCCGAGCTCGCCCCGGCCTGACGTCCTACCCGTCGCCCCCGGGTCGGTGCCGGCGTCCTGCGGCGCTCAGACCCAGCCGTACGCCGTCGTCCAGCGGGTGAGCTCGTCGTAGAACCGGGCGCGCACCGGCGCCGGCGAGAGCGTCAGGTCGTGCAGGCCGCCGGGGATGCGGACCACCGTCACCGTGCTGCCCAGCAGCACGGCGCGGCGCGCCAGGAGGTCGACGTCCAGGACCGTGTCCGCCTCCCGCATCGACTCGCGCCAGCGCGGCAGGATCACGCTGCGCGCCGAGGCCCCCATGAGCACGGGCACCTTGAGGTCGAGGCCCCGCGCCACGTGGGCGTGACCGGTGATGATCGCCTGGAGCCAGCCCGGCCGGACGGGGAAGAACGGGGTCGGTCGCCAGGCCTCGTCGTACTCCCACTCGCCGCCGAGACGCGCCAGGATCGTGCGCGTGTAGAAGCCCGGGTCCACCAGCATCATGGGTGTCTTGGGCTGGTGGCGGGCCAGCCGCTGCACCAGGGGTGTGCTCATCGTGCGCATCATCGACGAGCCGGTGAGCTCGAGCCACGGGCTGTTGAGCACCAGCCCCGCTGCCAGGCCTGGGTGGCGCTGAGCCCACAGGACGGCGATCAGGCCTCCCGTCGAGTGCCCCATCACCATGATCCGGGCATGGCGGCCGAGGTCCTCGTGGATGGCCTCGACGGCGAGGTCGATCTCCTCGTCGTACGTGGCCAGGTCGGTGATGTAGTTCGGGGTCTGGTGCGCGCGCAGGCTGCGTCCATACTTGCGCAGGTCGAGGGCGTAGAACGCAGCGCCCTGCCGGTGCCAGTACTCGGCGAGCGGGGTCTGGAAGAAGTAGTCGCTCCAGCCGTGCAGGTAGAGGATGGCGCGCGCCGGGCGGACGGGCTCGTCCTGCGGCGGGCGGTGCCGGACGAGGGTCGCGACCACCGCACCCTCGTCGTCGTCGGCGAGGGGGAGCGTCCGTGCCTCGAAGTCCACGCCGAGGACGTCCGGGCCCCACGCGGTCGTGACGTCGGCGGTCGGCACCTAGACCGTCACGACGATCTTGCCGAACTGCTCACCGGACAGCAGCCGGGCGAGAGCGCGGGGCGCATCGGCGAGGGGGTGGACCGAGTCGATCACCGGTCGGATCCCGCTGCTCACCATGAACCGGAGCAGCGCCTGCAGCTCCTCCTTCGTGCCCATCGTGACGCCCTGGATGCGCAGCTCGGTGAAGAAGACGCGGGTCAGCTCGGCGCCGGGGGAGTCGCCGCTCGTCGCGCCGGCCACCACCACCGTGCCGCCGGGCCGCACCGACCGGATGCTGTGTGCCCACGTCGCCGCGCCGACGGTCTCCAGCACCGCATCGACGCGGAACGGCAGCCGGGCGCCCGGCTCGAGAGCCAGCGCCGCGCCGGACGCCAGAGCCCGCTCACGCTTGTGCTCGTTGCGGCTGGTCACGACGACCTCGAGGCCGGCCGCCGCGCCGAGCACCACCGCCGCCGAGGAGACGCCACCGCCCGCACCCTGGATGAGCACGCGGCCGCCAGGGGTGAGCCCCGCGCTGGTGAAGAGCATGCGGTAGGCGGTCAGCCAGGCGGTCGGGACGCACGCTGCCTCCTCGAACGTGAGCTCCGGGGGCTTGTCTACGAGGTTCCACGTCGGCACGGCGACCTGCTCGGCCAGCGTCCCGGGGTACCGCTCGGACAGCAGCGACCGACCCTCATCGGGCGCCATCCCGTGGCCCGTCGCGCCCAGGACGCTGTGCACCAGGACCTCGCGCCCGTGAGCCGTGACGCCGGCCGCGTCGGTGCCGAGCACCATGGGGAGCCGGTTGGCGGAAAGGCCGACGCCCCGCAGCGACCACAGGTCGTGGTGGTTGAGGCTGGCCGCGCGCACGTGGACGGTGGACCAGTGCAGCCCGGGCTCCGGGACGGGAACCTGGCGCATCTCCAGACCGCCGAGCGGGTCGTCCGGATCGGTGCGGACCGCCACCGCCGCGAGCATGGTGGGTGACGGCGAGCCGTCGGTCACGTGTCCGGTCGCCATGCCGCCACGGTAGCGCTCACAGCAACGGCAGCACCGAGCCCAGGTCCGGCAGGGAGTCCGACGTGTAGGTCGGCTCGAGGGAGGCCGCAACGGCGTCGACGTCGAACGGGACGCGCCCGCACGCGAGCCGGATCCAGGCGAGCGGGGAGACGATCTGCACGTCCCAGCCGCCCCTGTCGACGGCCACCTCCAGCAGCGCCTCGGCCACCAGTCGGACTGCCTCCTCGTCGAGGGGGCGGGGACCCGCCAGCGCCGTCGAGCGGACGAGGTCGTCGCCGTGGACCACCAGCTCGATCAGCCGCGTGATCAGCATCTCCGAGAGCAGGATCGGCCCGCGGCGGCCCTCCACCACGGGGTCCGGGCCCAGGCTCTTGAGGACGAGGAGCTGGGCGAACGCCGCCTCGGCCATCCCGTCGACGGCGCGCAGCGGGTCGCGACGGATGCTGGCGGCGAGCTCGGTGGTCTGGTCGGCGGTCTGGTGGGCGGTGCGCTGGTAGGTGCTGAGGTACTCCGCGAGGCTCAGCGGGATGGTGCCCGCGGGCGCCGGCTGCGCGATGGCCAGGGCGTCCATCGCGCGCCCGAGGTGGGCCACGAGGTCCTCGACGGTCCAGCCCTGCAGGACGCTCGGCATGCGAGCGGTCAAGGTCCCCAGCTGCCCCATCCAGCGCCGCAGCAGCAGCCACTGCCGTCGCAGCACGTCCTCGATCGCGGTCAGGTCGGTCGCGCTCTGCTGTCCACCCATGGGCACATGCTAGAGACGGGCGTGCGGCGCGTCCCGGTCAGCCGAGGAAGTCGCGCACCAGGGAGCCGACCTGATCCTCCTCGATGAGGAACCCGTCGTGGCCGAAGTCCGAGCGCACCAGGGCGACCCCGGTGGATCCGGGCAGCGCGGCGGCGATCTCCTCCGACTGCGACGGCAGGTACAGCCGGTCGCTGTCCACGGCGACGACGAGGGCGCGTGCCGGCACGCCGGCGAGGGCCGCCTGCACCCCGCCGCGGTCACGGCCGACGTCGTGGGACAGGATCGACTCGGTCAGCACGAGGTAGGAGTTGGCGTCGAAGCGGCGCGCGAGCTTGCCGGCGTGGTGGTCGAGGTAGGACTGCACCGCGAAGCGACCGGTGCGCCCCAGGGGCTCCTCACCGGGCTGCGGGTCGCGGCCGAAGCGCACGTCGAGCTCGAGCGCGCTGCGGTAGGTGGTGTGGGCGATCTGGCGGGCGACGCCGAGGCCGACGTGCGGCCCCTCGCCGTCGGCGACGTCGTAGTAGTCGCCCCCGCGCCAGGCGGAGTCCCCGCGGATGGCGGCGAGCTGCGCGTGGGCCCAGGCGATCTGGTCGCCGGTGGTCCGTGCCGTGGTGGCGATGGGCGCGATCGCGCGGACGCGGTCGGGGGCGGTGGCGCCCCACTCGAGCACGCGCATGCCGCCCATCGACGCCCCGATGACCAGCGCCCAGGTGCCGACGCCCAGGGCGTCGGTGAGCGCGAGCTCGGCCCGGACCTGGTCACGGACGGTGACGTAGGGGAAGCGACCGCCCCAGGGCCGCCCGTCCGGGGCGGTGGAGGCCGGTCCCGTCGTGCCCTGACAGCCACCCAGGACGTTGGGGGCGACGACGAAGTACCTGTCGGTGTCGATCGGTCGCCCGGGACCGACCAGGGTGTCCCACCAGCCGGCGGTCGGGTGGCCCGGACCCGCCGGCCCGGTCACGTGCGAGTCGCCGGTGAGGGCGTGCAGGACGAGCACGGCGTTGTCGCCGGAGGGCGAGAGCGTGCCCCACGTCTCGTAGGCGATGGTCACCTGCGGCAGCGAGCCGCCCGCCTCGAGCTCGACCGCACCGATGTCGAGGAAGAGCCGGTCACCGACCGGGTCGCCCTCCCGCCAGGCCGCGCTCGCCGGCACCGGGGCGCCGGTCGAGGCCCACACGGGCTCACCGACGGCCGGCCGGGTGGCCGGGCCGGTGGCCTGCGCGGGCGAACCCGGGGCGCGGTCGGGCACGGCGTCGGTCTGCACGACGTGCAAACCTACGGGTGCCACGCGTCGCGTCCCCGCGGTGTCCGCGGTCAGGCGGGAGGGCTCGGCCATCAGGCTCCCTTGGCGGCGCGGAAGCCCGCGTCCAGGTCGGCCAGGATGTCCTCGATCCCCTCGATGCCGACGGACAGGCGCACCAGGCCCGGCGTGATGCCCGACAGCGCCTGCTCCTCGACGGTGAGCTGGCTGTGCGTGGTCGACGCGGGGTGGATGACCAGCGACCGGACGTCGCCGATGTTGGCCACGTTCGAGTGCAGCTCGAGAGCGTCGACGAACCGCTTGCCCGCCTCGGCCCCGCCCTCGAGCTCGAAGGCGACGATCGCGCCGGCACCGCGCGGGGCGTACTTGAGCGCGTTGGCGTGCCACGGGCTGGACTCCAGCCCCGCGTAGTGGACGCGAATGACGTCCTCGCGCTCCTCGAGCCACCGGGCGACCTTCTCGGCGTTGGCCACGTGACGCTCGACGCGCAGCGACAGGGTCTCGATGCCCTGGGCGATGAGGAACGCGTTGAACGGCGAGATGGCCGAGCCCAGGTCGCGGAGCAGCTGCACGCGCGCCTTGAGGATGAACGAGAGGTTGATGCCGAACAGGCCGCCGACACCCAGGTCGCGCCCGAAGACCAGGCCGTTGTAGCTCGGGTCGGGGGTGTTGTAGTTCGGGAAGCGCTCGGGGTACTTCGCGTAGTCGAAGGTGCCCGCGTCCACGATCACGCCGCCGATGGCCGAGCCGTGGCCGCCGAGGTACTTGGTGGCCGAGTGCACCACGACGTCGGCGCCGAACTCGATCGGGCGGATGAGGTACGGCGTCGCGACGGTGTTGTCCACGACGAGCGGCACCCCGACCTCGTGGGCGACGGTGGCGACGGCCTCGATGTCCAGGACGTCGGCCTTCGGGTTGGGGATGGTCTCGGCGTAGAAGAGCTTGGTGTTGGGCTGCACGGCGTCACGCCAGGCCTGCGGGTCGTGCGGGTCGGTGACGAACGTCGTGGTGATGCCGAGCTTGGGCAGCGTGTAGTGCAGCAGGTTGTACGTGCCGCCGTACAGGCTCGGGCTCGCGACGACGTGGTCGCCCGCCTCGGCGATGTTCAGGATCGCGAAGGTCTCGGCAGCCTGGCCCGAGGAGAGCAGCAGCGCGCCGACACCACCCTCGAGGGAGGCGATCCGCTCCTCGACCGCGCCCTGGGTCGGGTTGCCAATGCGGGTGTAGATGGGGCCGAGGTCCTGCAGGGCGAAGCGGGCTGCGGCGGCGTCGGCGTCGGGGAAGACGAAGGACGTCGTCTGGTAGATGGGCAGGGCACGCGCCCCGGTGGTCGGGTCGGCGCTCTGGCCGGCGTGGATCTGGCGGGTCTCGAAGGACCAGTTCTCGTTGCTCATGGGTCTACTCCTGGGTAACCACGGGTGGACCACAGCCAGCGCGCTGACCCTGGCCCGCCCGCGAGGGGCTGGGGACAGGTGTGCACGAGGGGATCGGCGCCATGGCCGGGATGAAGGACTGTCAGTCACGCGAGTGCGTGACGGTCCTCCCGGTCAGTGGGCACACCACCGAACGTGCGCGGATCAGCGGCACATTCGGCGGGACATGGCAGGAGAGTACGGCCCAGCGCGCTGCCCCTGATACGAGAGTCTTGCCATTTGGACAATTCCGTCCCGGGGGACGGGAGCCGGGGGTGGTGCGCTCAAGGCGGGTCGGCGGGATGTCGATCTCCGGAGAGCGGACTCGCGTGTGACGCATGTGACTCTCGTTGCCAGTGGGGCGCATGTTTTCTTTTGTGACGTAAGTCGATACGGTTCGACCAGCAGCAGCGACGAGGGGACCAATGGTGGGCAGAGCTGGACGTGCGCGGAGCGTCAGCGCCCTGCGCCGCGGCACGCTGACCGCCGTGCTCCTGGTGGTCGCGGCCCTGACCACGGCGACGGTCTCGTCGGCCGACCCCGCCGACCCGCCCAGCGACCACGACGTGCAGGTGGCCAGGGGCGCCGTCGCGAGCGCCGCCGCCGAGGTGGCGTCGATCGAGGTCGAGCTCGCCAGCGACAGCGCGTCCGTCGACCAGGCGTGGACGGCCGTGGCCACCGCTGCCGAGGCGTACAGCCAGGCGCAGACCGACCAGGCGAGCGCCACCGCAGCGGCAACGGTCGCCGCCCAGCGTGAGGCAGCGGGCAAGGCCGACCTCGAGGCCGCCCGTGCCGACCTCGGCGTCCTCGCCCTCGAGGCCTACCGCTCCGGCGGGTCGATGGACACGCTCAGCGTCCTCGTCGCCTCGGACGGCTACGACGACCTCGTCGCCCGGACGGCCGCGATGGAGCAGCTGGGCGACCGCGCCCAGCGGGCCGTGCAGCGCTTCCAGGCCGCCGAGCTCGTCGCGCGCACCCTGGGCCAGCGGGCCCGGACCGCTGCCCAGGAGGCCGACGACGCCACGGCCGCCGCACAGACGGCGCTGAAGGACGCGCAGGACCTCCAGGCGACCGCGCAGCAGCGCGTCGAGGAGGTCTCGCAGCGCCGCGACGCGATGCTCCAGCAGCTCACGGTTCTGCGGAACACCTCGATCGAGGTCGAGAGGGCCCGGCAGGACGCCAAGGACGCCGAGCGGGCAGCCCGGGCCGAGGCCGCAGCGGCAGCGGCGCGCGGAGTCACGCCCGTCGGCACGACGCCCGGCGGTGGGTCGGGATCGACGACGCCGCCCGCCACGACGCCCCCACCCGCCGTCACCCCGCCTGCCGTCACGCCACCGCCGGTCGTGACGCCGCCGGTCACTCGGCCTCCCGTCGTGACACCTCCTGTCACGGAGCCGCCGGTCACGCCGCCCCCGGTGACACCGCCGGCGGTCACGCCTCCGGCCGTGACTCCTCCGCCCGCTCCGACGCCGGACCCCTACGGGCTCGGCACGGGCTCGCAGCGTGGCAGCGCGGGTCAGGGGCAGGCGGCCGTCGACTGGGCCGTCCAGCAGGTCGGCAAGGCCTACGGGCTGGGCATGGTCGGACCCGACGCGTTCGACTGCTCGGGGCTCACCAGCAAGGCCTGGGCCGCTGCCGGGGTGTCGATCAACCGCACCTCACGCGACCAGTACCGCCAGGTCCGCAAGATCACCTACGACTCCCTGCGCCCCGGAGACCTCATCTTCTACGGCACTGACGGGTCCGACCCGGGCAGCATCTACCACGTCGCGATGTTCGTCGGCGGCGGCCAGATGGTCGAGGCGCCCCGACCGGGCGTCAACGTGCGCGTCACCGCGGTCCGCTGGGCGAGCACGATGCCCTTCGCCGGTCGCCCCTGAGCCGTCCTGCGTTCACCGTCGCGCCTGACTGCTGTGGCCGACGCCCGCCAGTGTCGTACCGATGTCCCGGTCCGCCCTGCGTCGTGCTGCCGTCGTCGTCGGTGCGAGCACCGTGGCGGCGGTCGCCGCGCTGACGGCTCATCCCTGGACGCCGCCTGCCACGCACCGCTGGACCGTCGACGCGCCGGAGCCGTTGCCGGCTGTGGTCCTCGATGACGTCCGGACCACCGCCCTGGTCGTGGACCGGGCGAGCGAACCCGCTGCGAGCCGGCTGCTGACACCGGCGACGCCTGCCCGGCCCGCCACGGCCGGCCACGCGGCGCAGGACTGGGTCACCTCGATGGCGTCGGCCACAGGCATCCCCGTCCGGGCCGTGCGGGCCTACGCCGACGCGGCCCTCGCGCTCGCCGCCGAGCAGCCGACCTGCCGTCTGGGCTGGACGACGCTCGCAGCCGTCGGCGCTGTCGAGTCCGGCCACGGCACCCACGAGGGTTCGTCGGTCCGGCCCGACGGCCGGGTGTTCCCACCGATCATCGGCCCTGCGCTGGACGGGGTCGGGTTCGCCGCCGTGCGCGCCACCGCGGCGTCGACGGCGCTGCACGGCGACCCGCTGTGGGAGCACGCCGTCGGGCCGATGCAGTTCATCGCCCCGACGTGGCAGCGGTGGGGGTCGGACGGCGACGGCGACGGCGTGGCCGACCCGCAGGACCTCGACGACGCCGCCCTGGCCGCGGGCAGGTACCTGTGCGCCGGGGGCGGTGACCTGTCGCGCGGGACCGACTGGCAGGCGGCGGTGCTCTCCTACAATCACTCCGACGCCTACGTCTCGCAGGTCCTCGCCCTCGCCGACGGCTACGCAGCTGCCTCCCGACGTGCCGGTGATGGGCCGAACGGGTGACCGCCGTCCGTTCGACGCCATCCGTTCATCTGGTGATCGTCCCCCGGCCGTGCGGCTCGTCCCGGTTTGTCATCCGCTACCCCTTGGGTCGTCCCGGGGCGTTCCGCCGGAGCGTCAGAGAGGCACCCAGGTATGCGGCCGGTCGTGCATGTGTTCCAGCTCTACACGATGGGCGGTGAGGACATCGTGTGGTGGCACTTCTCCAGCTCCAACGGTCGTCGTCTCGCCCGGTGCGCTGCGCCCTTCGGCTCGACAGCCGAGGCGCGCGCCGCCATCGCCGCCGTCGTCCCCGAGCTCTCCCGGGCGACGGCGACCGTGCGTCCCACCCCGGCGAACCGGTGGCGGTGGATGCTCGCCCTCGACGGGGTCCCGGTCGTCCTCGGCTCCGGTGACCAGGACCGCCGGGTGCGGTGCGAGGACGCGTGGCAGCGCTTCGTCACCGCAGCCCCGACGGCTGTGGTCGACCCTGCTGTCCACACCTTCCGTCGTCGCGACTCGGGCCGCGCGTCGCAGGTCATGGCATGACGCTCCTGCACAGCGAGGCGCCGGCCCGACCGCCCGCCGAGCCGCGCGTCCTGTCCCGCGCGTCCGTCGGCGCGGACAGGGTGTTCGTCGTCGGCGCTCGGGCCGTGGGCGGCACGGTCCTCGCGATCACGGGTGGGATCGGCATCTTCCTCGCGGTCCAGGCCGTGCCCACGATGCGGCGCTACGGCTTCTCCTTCTTCACCGAGACGCAGTGGCAGCCCGAGGCGGACACGCTGGGCATCGCCTCGGTGCTGGTCGGGACGGTCACGGTGGCGGCGGTCGCGCTGGTCATCGCCTTCCCGCTCGCCCTGGCGACGGCCCTGTTCATCAGCGAGTACGCGCCGCTCCGGCTGCGCAGCACCCTCGTCTCGATGGTCGACCTCATGGCGGCGGTGCCGAGCATCATCTACGGCATCTGGGGCTTCTTCCTGCTCCAGCCGGCAGCGTCGGGCATCGCCCGATGGCTCAACGCCTACCTGGGCTTCCTGCCGTTCTTCCGGGTCGACACCGACCCGCACGCGGCCCTGTGGGAGCAGTCGCGCTACACCGCCTCGGCGTTCGTCGCCGGGATCGCGGTCGCGATGATGGTGCTCCCGATGGCGTCCGCGGTGATGCGCGAGGTGTTCTCCCAGGCGCCGATCGGGGAGCGTGAGGCGGCGCTCGCCCTCGGCTCGACGCGGTGGGGCATGATCCGCGCCGTCGTCCTGCCGTTCGGCACCGGCGGCATCATCGGCGGCACGATGCTCGGGCTCGGGCGGGCGCTGGGCGAGACCATCGCCGTGATCCTGATCATCTCGCCCTCCTTCGACCTGAAGTTCCGGCCGCTCGAGATCGGCACCAACACGGTGTCGGCCCTCATCGCCGGCCGCTTCGGCGAGGCCACCGACGCGCAGCTCTCCGCGCTGCTGACCGCCGGCCTGGTGCTCTTCATCGGGACACTGCTCGTCAACACCGTGGCGGCGATGGTCGTGGCGCGCAGCCGCTCGGGCGCGGGGACCGACCTGTGACCGCCACACCGACGGCGCCCCCGCGCGTCTCGACGCCCGCCGCCGCCCCGGCAGCGGCACGCGCCGGCCACCCGGCGGCGCCCGCGACGTGGGTCCGCGAGCCGGGGTCCTTCGCCGTGCCGTCGGCGCCGCCGGTCAAGCGTGCGATCGGCGCGGCGACGGGCCTCGACCGTGCCGTCGTCGCGGGCTCGTTGGTGGCGGCGTCGGCCATGGCCTGGGTGGTCTGCTTCCGGCTGCTCCCGTGGGGCTCGGTACCGGGGGTCGTCATCACCGCGTTCGTGCTGTTCCTCGCGATCGTCTCCGTCGCGACGTCGGCCACCTCTGCGGGGCCGATGGTCGTGGACCGCCTGGCGTCGGCCGTCATCACCGGTGGCGCGGCCCTGGTCGGCGCCGCCCTCGTCTCGACGGTCGTGTTCACGTTCGTGCGCGGCGCACCGGCGCTGCCCCACCTGAACATGTTCGTGAGCGACATGGCCGGGATAGGCCCGCGTGACGCCCTGAGCTCGGGCGGCGTGGCACACGCGATCCTCGGCTCGCTCATCGAGATCACGATCGCCGTGGCCGTCACCGTGCCCCTCGGGTTCGGTACGGCGGTGTTCATGACGGAGGTGGGCGGTCCGTTCGCGCGGGTCGTCCGGACCGTCGTCGAGGCGATGACGGCGCTGCCGTCCGTGGTCGCCGGGCTCTTCATCTACACGGTGCTCATCGTGGGCCTGGGGGTGCCCCGCTCCGGGCTCGCTGCCGCCGCGGCGCTCTCGGTCATGATGCTGCCGATCATCGCCCGGGCAGCCGACGTCGTGCTGCGGGTGGTGCCCAGCGGCCTGCGCGAGGCGAGCCTGGCGCTCGGGTCGTCGCGCTGGCGCACGGTGTGGCACGTGGTGCTGCCGACGGCGCGGCCGGGCCTGTCGACGGCCCTCATCCTCGGCGTCGCCCGCGGGATCGGGGAGACCTCGCCTGTGCTGCTGACGTCGGGGGTGGCGTCGTTCGTGGTGCTCGACCCGACCGACGGGGTCATGAACTCGCTGCCGCTGTTCATCTACACGACAGTGCGCAGCGGTGAGCCGCTCTACGTCGAACGAGGCTTCGCGGCCGCCTCGATCCTGCTCTTCCTCGTGCTCGTGCTGTTCGTCGTCGCCCGCCGCCTCGCCCGTCCGAGGACTGGCCGATGAGCCGCTCTGCGAACCAGCCCACGCCCGGTCCCACCCCCCGCTCCGGAGGCCCGATGAACATCCTGCGACTGCCCGCCGGCGCGGCGGTTCTCGCCGTGCTCGCGATCGTCCTTGCCCCGATGGCGCCGGCCTTCGCGGCGTACGGCCAGATCGAGGGCTCGGGCTCGACCTGGAGCCAGGTGATCGTCGACCAGTGGATCGCCGACGTGAACGCCAACGGCATGCAGGTCACCTACAACGGCGGCGGCTCCTCCCAGGGGCGCAAGAACTTCGCCGCGAACGTGACCGACTTCGGCATCAGCGAGATCCCCTACCAGGGGGTCGACGAGTACGGGAACGCCGACACCGCCGGGACCCGCCAGTTCGCCTACCTTCCGATCGTCGCGGGAGGCACCGCCTTCACCTACCACCTCGAGGTGGCCGGGAAGCTCGTCCGGGACATCCGGCTCTCCGGCGACACGATCGCCAAGATCTTCACCAACCAGATCAGCACGTGGGCCGACCCGGCGATCAAGGCCGACAACAACGGGCGCGTCTTCCCGGACACGCCGATCATCCCCGTGGTGCGCTCGGACGGCTCCGGCACGACCGCGCAGTTCACGACCTGGCTGGACAAGCAGTACGCGAGCATCTGGCGGCCGTTCTTCGGCAAGGCAGGTCTGACCTCGTACTACCCGAAGCCGAGCGGCTCGCGCACGATCGGGGCCGCCGGCTCGGACCAGGTGATGAACACGGTCGCGTCGAAGGCGGGCAACGGGACCATCGCCTACGTCGAGTACTCCTACCCGGTCAACAAGGGCTTCCCGGTGGTCAAGGTGCTCAACGCCGCCGGCTTCTACGTCGACCCGACGCAGTACAACGTGGCTGTCGCCCTCACCAAGGCGCAGATCAACACCGACGCGTCCTCGGACAAGTACCTGACCCAGATCCTCGACGGGGTGTACACGAACGCGGACCCGCGTGCCTACCCGCTCTCGTCGTACAGCTACATGCTCATCCCGACGGGCGCTAACGACCAGCGGATGACGACCAACAAGCGCCAGACGCTCGTGGACTTCATGTTCTACTCGCTGTGCGAGGGCCAGGGAAAGGCCGGGGCCTACGGCTACTCGCCGCTGCCGCTCAACCTGGTCCAGGCCGGGTTCGAGCAGGTGGCCAAGCTCGGTACCGCGGACCCGGGCGTCGACGTTGCGAACCGTGACGCCACCAAGTGCAACAACCCGACGTTCGTGGCCGGCGACCTGAGCCGCAACCGGCTCGCCGAGATCGCCCCCAGCCCGGCCGACTGCGACAAGAGCGGCGCGGGCCCCTGCCTCGGGGCAGGCCAGGTGCTCGGGTCGACAGGTACCGGGAGCGCCGGCAGCACCGCCGGGTCGGGCTCGACGGGGTCGAAGGGGACGGCTGCCGGTACCGGGGGAGCAGCCGCTGGTCCGGCAGCGGACGGGACCGGCGCAGCGGCGGACGGGACGGGGGGCGACGGCGCGGTCACGATCGACCCGGAGACGGGCCTGGCGACGGGGGACGCCGGCGGGGCCACGACGGCGAGCGGCACGGTGACGTCGGACATCGCCAGGCCCGTCGGCGGGGAGGTCGCCTTCGCCGGGCTGGCCGCCGCCGAGCTCCTCGCGATCGTCCTGGTCCCCGGGCTGCTGACCCTGCGCGCCCGTCGGCGCGCGGCGGTGCGGTCATGATCGGCCCGGGGTCACCCGCCCGGCGAGCCGGGCGTCACGTAGCGCGGGCGACCCGTCCACGCGCCTGGGCCCTGCTCGTCGTCGTCGGCCTGCTCTCCGGTCTGACGGTCGTGGGCCTGGCGCCCGAGCCCGCCCGAGCGGCCGGCGCCACGCCCGACAACCCGCCCGACTACACCGCGACCAGGACCCTGACCCGTGAGCACCTGGCCGCCGACGGCAGTGCACAGCTGGTCGACTCCCGGACGGTCACGGTCGACGTGGACACCACGCAGAACCTGCGAGGGCGCGAGCGGGTGCACATCACCTGGTCGGGTGCCCGGCCGAGCGGGGGTCGCGCGATCAACCCCTACGGGTTCGGCGGCCTGAACCAGGAGTACCCGGTGGTCGTGCTGCAGTGCCGCGGGCTGGACGACCCCTCGCTGCCCGCCGACGAGCAGCTGCGGCCGGAGACGTGCTGGACGACGACCTTCCCGCAGCGCTACACGGCGGTCGCCCCGAGCACCGCCGTCTGGCTGCACGACAGGTACGCGACGGCCGCGGACCGCCAGGACCAGGACTCGGCGACGTCGTGGC